>SHMW01000036.1 GCA_008080735.1 Promethearchaeota archaeon | reverse complement strand
AGATTTTAAACCATTTTAGCTTTCTTTTTCTTTTTTTATCTAATAAAATATATTATATTAAACCAAAAATGATTAAAATGTCGCAAATTACTCAGAAGTTTGAAATAATTAATAAGGAAGCATTTTTAAAAGATGGTGTAGAACATATTTCAGTTGAAGTTTCCTTAATAAATAAGTTTTAAACAACCAGATAATTATTAAATTATATAATTTAAGTTTAGAATAACATACTGGGTGGAGAAATATACAATATCCTCACTTTTTTCCTTACGATCAATACAGAATATCGCAAGAGAATATCATCAAACAAATAGAAAACAGTACCCAACGAAAAAAAAATATTTTACTTCTGGCACCAAACGGCACGGGTAAAACCGTCATCGGATTAAGTGCTCTCCTTCCAATCGCAGTGGAAAAAGATCTCAAAATTTTGTATCTTTGTCGGACCCATTCTCAGAATTCGCGCGTAATTAAAGAATTAATTAAAATCTCAGATCATATAGCACATTCTCACGACTCTGTGAACATAAATGGATTATCTATTAGAGGAAGGAATGAAATGTGCTTAAATGAAACCATTCTTGAATTGAAGGCAGATCCACGAGAGTCGATGTCTGTATGTAGCGATTTACGCAAAAATCGGAACTGCAAATATTTCATAAATCTTCTAAAAAAACGAGAAAATTTGGATAACCCTATACTCATCTCTCCTGAAATCTTTAATCAGCCTTTTGATGCTGATGTCTTATTAGAATTATGTAGAGAAAAAAATCTTTGTCCTTATTTCCTAAGCAAATTCTTACTTACGGAAATGAAGGTTGTTATCTGTAATTATCAGTGGATATTTAATCCATTTATCCGACAGTCATTCTTGAAGTTTATCGGAAAGGAGTTGGAACAATGCATTTTGGTATTAGATGAGTGCCATAATGTAGTCGATGTAGCTACAGATGTGAATTCCCTCACTATTACCCCTTATTCATTACGCTTATGTCTTAGAGATTTAGAAAGTTACCGCTCAACCACAGAAATGCAACGATTTGTCAATATTCTCCTTAATCATCTAGAAAAAATGAAAGGCACCATGAATGTGGATGAAAAAGCAATAGACCCTGAAGGTGTATTAAATAAAATAATTAAAAAAATGGGATTACCGGATTTAACCAAATTCAACAATTTTCTAAGGGATTTATACGATTTCAGTACTCAAATTCATGAAGAAAAATTAGCTAGTGGCGAGATTTCCAGAGACTATATTGGAAATCTGGCAGATTTTTGGTTAAAATGGATCAGAACATATACTCAGGATAGCTATTTTTTCTCTTATAATATTTCACGGAGGAAGGATAAAAAGAATATTTCTATGGAGATTGTTGCATTAGATCCGCGGGAGATTACCATTCCAATCTTAAAATCGTGTTACTCAAGCCTCCATCTTTCTGGGACAGTCAATCCATATGTTTATAGCAATCTTGTAGGTCTTAATCAAAGTGGGAAATCATATAAAGCAATAATTGCCAAATCTCCATTTGACAAGAAAAACATAAAAGCGCTCATCATCGAAGGAATAAACACCAGAAGGGAGAATCGAACCACAATTATGTATAAGAAGATCATCGAACGTATTGATGAGATCCTTTATTGTACTCCCGCAAATGTAGGAATCTTCTGTGCATCCTATAAAGTATTAACTTCCCTTATAGCCAATGATATTGAATCAGTTGTCCGTAAAAATAATAAAACTTTGTTTGTTGAAGAACCCGGGTTATCAGCGACTCAAAATGCCTATATGGTAAAGGATTTCAAATCCATGGCGGAAAGTACTGAAAGAGGAGGAGTATTATTGGGTGTATGTGGGGGAAGAAATTCGGAAGGGGAAGACTATCCTGGAAAAACGATGAATAGTGTCATTATTGTGGGTTTACCTTATCACCTTCCAACACCTCGAATTAACGCAAAAATTGAATACTATGATGATGTGTTTGACAAACAAGGATGGAATTTTGCTTATTTGTATCCCGCTATGCAACGGGCAAATCAAGCCTCTGGCAGACCAATCCGGAAAGTCACAGATAAAGGAGCAATAATCTTTATGGATTCTCGATTTAAGCAAAAATTTCAGTGGATTGCGGATTGGGTGAAAAAAGTAATTGAAATAATCCCCGATAAACCTAATGCGATTATTCAGAACTTGTACCCTTTTTGGAATAAGTGAGTCTAAATTTTCTTAATTCGTGCGAATTCTGTATTAAGGGATTATTTTACGTTTTTACAAACTTCTAAATATTAATATAATTATATGTTTAATTCAATACTTAATATAACAAAATTAACTAAGAAAAGATGTGAATGATTTTGAGTAATGAAGCTATTATTATTGAAGAAAATGAGGATAAAACAATAACAACCGTTACATTAAATCGTTTGGATAAGAAAAACGCGATGAATTACGATATTATGAGGGGCCTTCAAGATGCTATCGATAAAATTGAGCGAACAAAAACTCGAGTTGTCATTATTACTGGGGGAGATGAACTCTTTAGCTCTGGTATCGATCTTAATTTTCTGACTGGAGGCGGAAATGCTCCAGAAGGAGTACTTCCAGACCTAAAGGTGCCGAGAAATTTTCGATATTTCGCCAATACCTGGATTCACCCAATTTTTACCAAGATTGAAAAAATGGAAAAACCTGTGATCGCTCGAATTAATGGCGTCTGCTTCGGAATGGCGTTTGAATTAGCCTTAGCATGTGATTTTCGATTTTGTACTGAATCCGCTCTATTCAGCATGCTTGAAACAAAGATAGGAATGAATCCTGATGTGGGGGGCACTATTCGAACAGTTAGAATCTGCGGAATACAGAGTGCAAAAGATATCATCTTGACTGGAAGAAGATTTGATGGAAATGAAGCTTATCGTTTAGGTGTCGTGAATCGTGTTGCAAAAGATATAAATGAATTAGATTCGATCATTAGCGATTATAGCGAGGAATTAATTGATAGTGGGCCACTTGCTGTTGGTCTCGCGAAGAAACTCATAGATGATTGTTATGGAAAAGATATTGCCTTAGGCTTAGAGCTTGAAACATTGGTCAGCTCGCAATTACTGCAAACAAAGGATGCGACTGCTGGGGCTATGGCGAGAATGATGAAGCAGAAACCTAAATGGAAGTGGAAATAATCCCTAATCTTTTTTACTTTTTTCTCTTTTTTCGTTTCTAACTGTTTTTATGTTTGAATTTTATGCCAATAATCAAGGCTGATAATAATGGAAAGGAAATTAGCGGGATCATAGCGAAATAATAATCAGGATTTATAGCTAGCATTCCGCTGAGAAACATTCCCCCTAAAAAACTTCCCAAGTAAAAGCTTGAATTCGCTAAACCAATATATTGTCCCTTATTCTCTGGGGTGGTGTTTTGCGCGATATAAAAATGTGTCGCAGACCAAAACATTGAGTAGCTAAATGACACTAGAATTTGGAAGAAAAGGTATGCAAAAAAATCAACTGAGATTATGTAGCCTAAAACAACAATACCGCTTAAAATGTATCCGAGGGTCATAATTATTTTTTCATTTTTTCGAGATATTATTCTCCCCATTAGAAGCATCAGAAAGAATTGTATAAGTGGATTTATCCCGACCAAAAACCCGATCTCTGAATCCGTGGATAAATGGAATGCCATAATTATGGTTAAGATGGACATAATTGGGCGAATTCCAAAATTCCTAAAAAACAATCCATAATAAATTGCTGGATTAACTGGAATATCAATATCATTGGGGAAAAGAGGCACTTTTTGAGATTGTTGCTGATGTAAATCAAACCCATTTAATATAAGGGCTCTTTCTTCTTTTAAAAATATAACTAAACCCAATAAAACAAAAGATATAATTAAAAGAAATATGAATAAATTTCCAATCCCATAAAAATCCAGAAATATTCCGCACAATTGCGCCCCGAAAAACCAACCTAACACAACCATCGAATTATAATAAGAAATATAAGTTTGATTATTGAAAACAACTTCTTGAAAGAGAATAAAACTTAATCCTAAGAGAGAACTACAAAAACCATACAAAACAACCAAAAAGATGATCAACATTAGATTTTTGATGAAAATAAAAAGAATAAAAACTAATGGTATACTTAGCGCTCCGAAAAGTATAAAGTCTTTACGATTCTGAAATTTGTCAGATAGTCTGCCTAGAATTGGGGGAAAAATGAATGAAGATAAGGGGAATAAAGAGACTATGACTTGAATTAAGATTTCAGTAGTTCCAAGAGACTGAAGATATCTTCCTAAATAAGAATACATTGCCATTCCGATAATATTAAAAACAAGAACAATCCCTAAAATAAGATACGTAAGCTTTTTCGAATAGACCAAGAGTTAATCTCCCCCTTTATTGATTTTTATAAATTCGCTTTATTTTTTCATATAAATTTCCTAATTTTTGGACAACCTGTTCCCACCGGAAATTTTCCTCCACTCTTAAATAACAATTCTTTTTTATTTTACTATATACTTCTGGATCATTTTTCACAATCTCTTTAATACTCTCATCAGTTATTATTTCGATATCATTTAGATAAGACCGATCTTTCTCTCTTGATTCTCTGTTAATGATGGAAAGTTGTAGCATATCTACAATCGCCTTAATTAATTGACTCTCCTCATCCTTATCAATAAGAAGACCAGTTCCTTTATCGGGATTATTTCGAATATCAATCACAGTCTCTTGTAATCCTCCAACCTTCGTGGCTATAATAGGGAGTTTTGAAGCCATTGCTTCTAATGCTATAATCCCAAAAGGCTCCCAACGAGATACTGCGCAATAAACATCAGCACTTAGGTGTGCCAAATCAAAAATATCGGCAGCAACTCCAAAAATAATTCTTAAATTCTCTGGATACTCTTTTACATACTTAGCATATTCCTTAATTTCATCAATACTATATTCTGTGGGTAAGATGAGAAATAAAAATTTTGCATTCGGAATTTTTTTTATAATATCTGGAATTGATTTCAAGATGAGACCAAATCCTTTCTGCTTTGATAATCGCCCCGTCATTAATGCGAGGGGTCCAGAATTTTCGAATGCTTTGATTCTCCCATTTTTCACAAATGGGTTTCCATTTGAAATTTGGTTTATCGTCGCAAGTATTTTTTCAGAATTAATTAAGGGACTTTGATCGAGATTTCCTATTTTATGGATAAGCAAAAACTTTTTCATTTGCTCTCGGGTGATCTCTTTTTCGTGAGTAAGATCAATATATTCCATAATATCTTTTCCAAGTTTATCCAAAACTTTACTTCTCATGTCATAATAATCCCAATCACATCCATTCCACACAAAATCCGATTTGAATTCGATTAATTCCTTACCAAGATTTGGTATGATATCTGATTTAAGATACGATTCACTTACAGAAAGTACTAAATCACTAATAATAGCGCCTATTTTCTCCAATGTAGGAGGTTTTTCTGGCTTTTTGGATTGTGTCTTCTGGCATAATTCGAAAATCTCTTCGATATCCATCGACCTCAACCCATCTTTGCACCTTATCTTGATTGGTGTATTATCAATTCCACAACTTCTAATAAAATCTAGTGGGTATCGTGGCCACGTAAGCAAATGAATAGTGATAACAGAGGGAATATCTATATCATTTTTGAATAATTCTTGCTTTATTGATATAAAGGGAATAACTGCATGATAGTCATGAAGATGAATAATTTCTGGGAGTTTATCCGTATTTTTATCTATTAATATTTGTAAATAACACCGCATTCCCATACTATATAGAGCTAATTTCGTCTCAAAGGTGTCGGGATTGTATACACTTCTATCATCAAGATATCGAGATGTGAATTCATTCTCTCCTTTAAGTAATATAATGTCGATGCCATTCAAATTAAATTGATAAAATCCGATTTCATAAAGTCCCTCTATTATCTCACTTTCATCGTTGCCCTTGAGCTGTAATTCTCCAGCACATTCAATAGGTATTTTATTTACTTCGTGGTCTCCCTGGATACGCGCTAATTGCCCATGAGAAGGAATAAACACGCGAAAATCATATTTATCCTTCAGATTTACGGCTTGATTGGCGGGAACCTCACCCAACCCTCCCACTTTTGCAATTCCTTTGTATTCAAATGTTAAAATCCAGACTTTATTTCTATGATTGTTCAAAATAAATCAGTATTATTAATTTATCATATCCGTTTAATCTATTCTATAGGGGTAAATATTTAATACTATTTTAACCCGAGTTTTTACAAATATAATTCTATTAAGGAGATATTAACCATAATCCTCCGCATCTAATTAAGGATTTAGGGAATAACTTCTTTCTAGATACATATTAAGCATTGATGTTTTCTTATTCAATATTTATTCTTTCTTATTACGAGTAATGAAAATTGTTTATACAGAGCCAGAGGAAATGGCGATTAAATTTTCCAATAAAAGAGGAAAGAAAATTATAAAAAAATTTTATTAATAATTTTAATTATGAATCTAGATTTTAATAAAATATTAAATTATCCAAACAAAGGTAAGGAATGTGAATTCGTGGAAAAATAAAATACCTACTCCTGCGCTCGTGCTCGATTATGACATTATGGAAAAAAATATGCAATATGTGACTAAAATTGCCAAAGAAGCGGGGGTTAATTTACGACAACACGTAAAGACCCCAAAAATTCCATTAGTTGCACATATTCAGAAAAGAATAGCAGGAGACACAGCAAAAGGAATTGCTGTAGCGAAAGTTGGCGAGGCAGAAATTTATGCGCAAGCTGGCTTCGACGATATCCTCATTGCAAATCAAGTAATAGTGCCGGATCACATTGAACGGATGATGAGACTAAATAAGTATACCTTAACCCGATGTGTGGTGGATTCGAAGAAAAATGTCTCAGATCTGAATAAAGCGGCAGATAAATTCAATATTACACTCGAAGTATTAATTGATATTGATTTAGGAATGGGCAGAACAGGTGTGAAACCAGGTGAACCTGCTGTAGAATTGGCAAGATTTCTCAAAAATCAGAGGCACTTGAGACTTGTGGGATTGCAAGGCTACGAAGGACATCTTACTCCACAAACCGATTATGATTTACGGAAACAGCAGACTGAAGAGGCTATGCGGGAATTAATAGCAACTCGAGATGCGATAAATGCGCTTGGATTTGAGATTGATTATCTTTCCTCATCTGGATCGGGTACCTTTATGTTTTCAGCACCAATCGACGGAATCACAGAAATCCAACCGGGAACCTACGTATTCGCGGATGAGCATATCTGCAGAGTGGTACCAGAATTTGAACCCGCGGTCACAGTACTGAGCACCATTCAAAATAGTACGGGAAAGCGGCTCTACACAATGGATGCGGGATTAAAAGCATTTCCGACCGGCGATGGGAGACCTGAAATTAAGGAACTCCATCGGGCACGTTTCAGGGTAATAACTGAAGAACATAGTCAATTTAAGGCGGGCCCAAATGATCAGCTCCAGATTGGCGATAAAATTGAACTGATTCCGGCACATATTTGCATTACCGTAAACATTTATGATTTCATTCATGTAATTAGAGGTGGAGAGTATATAGGTAGGTGGCCAATCTTGGCTCGAGGCAAAAATTACTAAATGCTTTATTATTAATTTGAAGTAAATAATACTAAAAAACGAGGTCTTATACAAAATGGTAGACAAAGAAATTATTAATCCAGGAACTCCGGTGGCTGGTCCTTATAGCCCGGGAGTGAAGGTGGGAAATATGATTTTCGTTTCAGGACAGGGACCAAAACCAGGCTCGGATGACATAAAAGATCAAACGCGCACCACTTTTGAAAATATCAAGACAATTTTAGACGCAGCGGGAGCAAAAATGTCCGACATTGTAAAAGTGACGGTATATTTAAACGATATGGGGGATTTCAAAAAAATGAATCGCGCATATCAAAAATTCTTTAAAGAAAATGGAGTAGAAGATGGTTATCCCGCCCGAACCACCGTTGAAGTCGCAAATCTTCCCGTTGCTATCATGAAATTGGAAATTGATGTAATTGCGATGGTTTAACTCATTTAATCTTACTTTTTTTTATTTTTTATTTAAACTCTTATTAAATTTGTTAAAATAAGAAAAAAAAGAATTTAATTAAATTTATAAAATTTTTTGTTCCAGAAGTTCTCTATTCTCGGCAACACAAGACATATCTAAACTATAGACTCTCCACATTAAAAGAAATCCAAGGAAATAGAAAATTTGTGGTATCAAGGCCATCAATATTTTTATTCCGATAATAGCTGTTCCAGTTTGAGGGATTGCAGTATCTATAACATAAGGATTGAATCCTGTTGCCCATAGAATCAGTGAGAAGAACAGAGCTTGCAATACAAATGAAAATCGTCCGAAAAATGTTCTAATTCCTGTATATGCTCCCTCTTTTCGATCTTCCGCATTGACAACGATATTATCCATCACATCTGAGAAACAAGGATACATAAGCACCCAAATCGCTCCAATACCAAAACCGATTAACGCAAGACATATAGAGGTTAGAATTAGACCAGCGTCTCCCATCCCTACAAACCAAAGTGGTATGAAAAACCAAGTAGTCATGAAAGTCCCGATCATAAATGCTTTCTTATTTCCATATTTCTTGCCGATAAAACTCCAGAATGGAGTACCAGCGAGCACTGCAATCAAAAAGAATAATCCAATTATGGTTTCATTATCAGGATCAACCATAAGAACAGAGCTAGTCCAAAATGGAAGGATTCCTAAAAGAAAGACTGTCATGACCTGATGTCCCATATAAGTAATTACGTATGCAAGAAAGTTCTTATCCTTAAAACATGATTTTAAAATCTCGATAAAAGATTGTCTTTCTTTCTCTTCTTTTCGTTTAATGACTTCCAATTGTCTATCTATTAATTCTCTGTCTTCACGCATTCCTGGAATCGATGCGATGGCGCCGATTAAAGTTATCACTGCCACCATAACTCCGATAATGAAATATCCTTGCTGATTTTTATAATCATCTCCTAATAATAATGGAGGTAATAGAACACCCAACACAATTCCTACTACACCCCAAATCGTTGTCCATACGCCTATCCTATTTCGCTCTCTTGTTGTTCGGTATTTATCTGGAAAGATCGAAAGCCAATTAATTTGCCAAAGCGAAAAAAGAAACTCAAATACTAGTAATGTTATTAAACACCATAGGAATTTTTCCAGTTGTAAGGTTGTACCTGGAGGGAAAGGTGCTGCAAATAGGGCCCAATAAGATACTGCATAGGTTAGGATCCCAAATGTAAACCAAGGGAATCTTCGTCCCCATTTCTTAGTCCAGCTATACTTCCTATCAGAGAGATTTCCAAGCAGTACATCATTAAACATGTTCCAAACTCCAAAAATACCATAAGCGATACCCAAATAAAGAAGATTTAGGTTTAGAACAGAAGAATAGTAGAAAAATAACCTTGTGGTAAACGCCGCTTGTATGAAATTATCCAAAAACCCTCCTAAACCGTAGCTTGCATGAATTCCTAAAGAATATTTCATTTCCTTAGAATCTTTTGCTTCTTTCATTTCACTCATTTTTATTCAACATCCAATTTTTTTTTGTAAATATCCACTTAAAATTTCGTTTTTTTCATATATAAAATTTTAATATAAGAATTTTATATAAAATTTTAAGATAAGAAAAAATAATAAAAATAATTTAAATACTTTATCTTCTAAGAACTTAATAAGTATGCCTCAAAACGGTTCCAGCACATTTTCCTGTGAATTCTCCGTGGTTTATTATTAGTTCACCATTGACAAACACATACTCAATTCCTTCGGGATATTGCTTCCCATCCTCTAAACTCCCTCGATCTTGTATGATATCATAGTCAAACACCACGATATCCGCTTTATTTCCCTCCTTAAGTGAGCCTCTTCGATCAAGACCTAAAATAGAGGCGGGTAGGGAAGTCATTTTTCTAACTGCCTCTTCCAATCTTAGATATGATTTTTCTCTCACCCATCTTGCAATTACGCGGGGAAACGCATTATAGGTTCTTGGATGAGTATTTCCTTCGGTCATAGGAATTCCATCAGATGAAGGTGCTACATATTGCTGAGAAAAAAGCGGAATAATCCCTGTCTCTTCATCCTTCGTCACAATGCGTATCATGATTCCTCCCTCTTCATCCTTGATAAAATCTAATATTGCATCCTCTAAACTTCTGGAAGGATAGCGCGTCGATAATACTTCATAAATAGTTTTCCCCACGACATCTTGGCTTTTTAAAGCATTAAGAACAATCACATTCTTTGACATCTTGGAAAAGATGAGCTTCCTTAAGATGAATTTCGGGATTATTTTGATATAGAACGGTCCATCGGCAACAAACATCGAATAAAGCTTTTCGAATACTTCCTTTTGAATGCGTTTACGAATCGAGGGGTCAGAAAGGTTATGTTCAAAATCTTGAAATACCCACGTTGGTAATAATACAAACGAAAGGCTGGTAAATCCATCTTCATATACCGTGGTATCTGCGGAAATACGTAATCCTTCGGAGCGGGCCTGCTTCATGCAATTAATGGCTTTTTCTGTCATCTCCTCCAAGTTATAGCTGCTAATTACACTCCAATGTGAAATGTGTGTCTTAACATTCGCTTCCTGTGCGATCCTAATTAATTCTTTCATACCGATGTCTATGAGTCCCGCACCCTCATTTCGCATATGAGAATCATAAATTCCGTTATATTTACCCACAATTTTCGCAATTTCGATGAGTTCTTCGGTGCTACTTTCAGAACCTGGAGGGTAGACCAAACCTGTGGACATACCAAACGCCCCAGCCTTCATATTGTCCTCTACGATCCGCTTCATTTCTTCAAGCTGCTGGTCGTTTGGCTCGCCTTCTTCTGTCCCCATTACCATTGCTCGAATGTTTCCTTGAGGAATGAAAAAAGCAAGGTTCAACCCAACTCCTTTCTCTTCTAAATCTTTAAAAAGGGTTTGATAATCATCATAGAGCATCGGAGTGGAACAGAATGCTTTACTGGCAAAATTATAATAGTAATTTTTAACCCTATCATTTGCAGGTGCGACCCCAATCCCGCACATCCCTACTACAATCGTAGTTAAACCTTGGTGAATGTAGGGGAGTCCTTCATTTTCTTCATAAATATTTAAATCTCCATGGTTATGCATATTGATGAAACCTGGACAAACCACCAGATCATCCGCTTCAATTATTTTGGCATCTGAGTCGGTTATCTCGGTTCCCATTTTTACGATCTCATTTTCTTCGATCAATACATCGCCTTTATACCCTTCTAAACCAGTACCATCAATTACAAAACCATTTTTTATCAGATATTTCATAAATACTATCTTCCCATAATTTCTAATAGTTATAATTAACACTTAACAAAATTAAAAAATATATATAAATCTAAACACCTATATCAAAATAGTATGGGTATCTACTTTTCTTAGTGGTAAACCTTTTATAAATTATTAAAACTCAATGATCATAAAAAAGTGAATAATAATGTGTGATACAGTAGTTGCACTTGGTAATTCGACTAAAGACGGCAGCGTATTATTTGGGAAAAATTCTGACCGAGAACCTAACGAAGCACATAATGTAATATATTTAGAGCGTGCGAAACACAATCCTAACTCGAAGGTAAATTGTACTTATATTTCAATACCGCAGGTGGAGGAAACTTATGAGGTTCTGCTGTTAAAGCCCTTTTGGATGTTTGGGTGTGAGATGGGAGCAAATGAATTCGGTGTAACGATTGGTAATGAAGCGGTATGGTCAAAAGAACCATATAGAGATACTGGATTGCTAGGAATGGATCTGATACGGTTAGCTTTAGAAAGAGGAGAAAATGCCGAATCTGCACTGAACATAATCGTCGACCTTTTGGAAAAATATGGACAAGGCGGGGCGTGCGGTTATACCGATAAAAAGCTAAAATATCACAACTCATTCATCATCGCAGATCCAAACGAAGCCTGGGTGTTGGAAACGGCAGATAAATATTGGATCGCGGAAAAAGTAAAGGACATTCGGACTATATCTAACACACTCACCATAGGTAATACATATGATAAAATCCATCCTGAACTTATTTCTCATGCCATTGATGAGGGCTACTGTGAATCGGGAGAAAATTTTCATTTTGCAGATTGTTTTATCCCCAGATTTAATATTAAGCAAATTGGGGCCAAGGGAAAGACACGGATTGAGTGTACAATGAACACATTACGAAAAAATAAAGGAAAAATTACTCCAGAAATCATTATGGCAACCTTGCGCGACCACAACATCAAACCTTCAGAGGAAGACGAGTGGGATCCATCCCAAGGGTCAATGAAGAGTCCTTGTATGCATTATACCTCCTTTATCACTCCAAGCCAGTCAGTAGGTTCTCATATAGCTCATTTGAAAAAGGATATCCAAATTCATTGGGTGACTGGGACTTCCGCGCCCTGTACAAGTATTTTTAAGCCTATTTTCCTACCAAATTGTGGCTTAAGTATGAATTTTCCCCGCGCTGAAGGTGAATATGATGAGGAAACATTATGGTGGCGTCACGAAAAACTTCATCGTTTAGTGCTTATGGATTATCAGAAACGATTAAGCACTTACCGTGATGAGAGAAATCAAATGGAAGCAGAATTCTTAAAAAATATGAGGGATCTCATAGAAAAAATTTCTTCACCGCTTTCTCAAGATAATATTGCTCAATTGACGACATTAACTAATGAATCATTCAAAAATAGCATGCAGAAAACACTAAAATGGATGGATTCAATTACAAATTTACCTATAGACTCTAAACCGGGATATTTCTACAGAAGACGCTGGAAAAAGTTAAATTCTCATGATAACCTTACTCTTTAATATTTTCTATTTTTCTATTTTTTCAAAAGAATGAAATTCTGAACAAAATGAGCTATAAAACTCAAATTCATAATTGAAAGTTTTATATGTAAATTTTAACATAATTTTTTAAATATAATAAACACTTATTATTATCTAAAAAAATTTTAATTGGAGATAATATAGACTGATGAAAAGGGTTATCGACTTAGTTTGCGATACAGCTTATAACGCGGGTATTGAATATGTATTTGGGTTGCCTGGAGGAGTGTCAAATTTTCTACTAGAAGAATTCTATAAACGTGATCAATTCACTACGATTATAGCTCACCACGAAGCTTCAGCTTCAATAATGGCAGATATGCATGGACGTCTAACTAATAGGCCGGGTATTGTAATCGGTCAAGGTATTTTTATGGCATCTAATGGTGGTCTGGGAATCATTGAGGCATATCATGCTGGAGTTCCGATGGTTATATTAACAGAGATGTCTGATTATCATGGAAATAGTCTCCAAGCGTGTTATCAGAGCGGTACTGGAGAATATGGAACAGTTAACCTTATAAATATTTTTAAATCTATGACAAAGTATACGGCATTTGCAAATGTTCCAGAGGAATTACCCTATGCGGTTCAATTGGCAATCAAGCATGCAACCTCTGGTAGACCGGGACCAGCATGTGTGATTACACGTTGGAATATTATGACTTCTGTGATAGAAGAAGATGAGATGAGCATTCCCTTATATCAAATTGAAGGGCATATTGATGTGAGTCCACCATGTATTTCAGATTTAGACGCAGAAAAGATTGCCAATGTTTTGATTGCTGCTGAACGCCCTGTTATGATTTGCGGGAGAGGGACATTTGCTTCAGGCACCTCGGATGAAATACTGGAGTTATCCAAATTAATTGGGATGCCCGTGGCAACCTCTTATATGGGAAAATCCATAATACCCGAAACCCATGATCTCGCTTTAGGAGTAATGGCAAGTTTTGGACAAAAACTGGCAGATCGGAGAATTCAAAACGCAGATGTAATTTTAGCATTGGGAACATGTTTAGCCCCCGATAACACCAATAACTGTTCTCCTGATTTTATTGACGTGAATAAACAAAAATTAATTCATATAGATATAGAGTCCAGAAACGCTGCATGGACTTATCCCGCTACGATTGGGGTTACCTCAGATGCGAAATTAGCCCTACAAAAAATAATCGGGATGGTGCGTTCCAAACTCCATGTGTTTCCGTTCGATGTGGAGGAGAGAATTTCTATTCTCCAAAAGCAAAAACAAGATCCTGAAATGGAATTCTTCACTAGTGAACATTATTTTGATGAAGATAATCCAATACAACCTGAGTCTGTGGTTCGCTTATTTAACGATTCAACTGGAGATGATCATTTACTCATATTAGATGCGGGTAATAATCGAATGTTTTTCACACGCCTGTTTAAATCAAAGTATGTGGGTCAGATCTATGGGGCAGGAGGAGTTGCTGGAATGGGTTATGGGCCGAATGCGAGTTTAGCTGCTCAATTACTCAAACCGGATAAAAAAGTTATTAATATTGTTGGAGATAGTAGTTTTTTAATGGATCTGTATGTATTGAATACTGTTCAAGAATATGATTTACCGATCACATTTTTCGTTTTTAATGATTCTTCCTTGGGTAATGTGAGAGACGTACTTTCTCGTAAGGGAAGGGATTTAGCAAACTGGCAAAGGATTGATTTTGCTGAAATTGCCAAGGGAATGGGAATTAATGGATTGAGAGTTGAAAAATATGAAAATCTGAAAAAAGGAATTGAAGAAGGATTAGATGCCAAAGAACCTATGGTAGTAGATTTGGTAATTGATCCGAAAGCATCTCATTTGAATATAAGGAGATCCTAAAATTATATTAGCATCCAACTATCAATTTAAAGTTTTAAAAATGTTAAATAAACCAATCTTTAGAGGTTAAAAAAATAATGGACTATGAAGATATAAAGAAAAGATTAAAAATTATAACAGAAAATCCTGTGAAAGGGATCCCCGAGGAGGAAATGGCAAAGGTCCGAAAAAAAATAGCCGAGAAGGCGCCAAAGTCTAAAGAAATCTATGATGAAATTAAGGATCTAATTCCCGGAGGTACACAGCATCAACTTGTAATTAAAGATCCGTTTGCTCTCACTATGAAGAAGAATCTCGGAACAAAGATGTGGGATATTGACGGTAATGAGTATATTGATTATCTAATGAGCGCAGGAGCATGTATTTTGGGACATTCTTATCCCCCATTACGAGAAGAAATGCAAAAACTATTAGATGATTTAGATCCAAATACCTACTGGAATACCGAATGGGAATTAAAGGCGCTTAAACTTTTGAGAAAACATGTACCATCTGTGGAAAAAGTTACATATTTCCAATCTGGGACGGAAGCAGATATGGCAGCGTTGCGAATTGCTCGTGTTTTTACTGGAAATGAAAAAATCATTAAATTTAGTGGATCTTATCACGGTTGGAGTGATCAATTGATGACGGATATCCATATACCCTATTCGGGAACAATGGAAGCAGATGGAATTCCGCGAGGCTGTTATAAGGATATTGTGAATGTTCCACCCGCAGATATTAATGCTTTAGAAGAAGCGCTTGAAAAGTATACTCAAAAACGCGCAGGGGTCGCAGCGGTTCTAGTAGAACCTTTTGGTGCCGAATCGGGGTCAATTCCTGTCCCTCCCGACTTTAATAAACAAATTAAGGAGTTATGTGATAAGTATGATGTTTTGCTCATTTTTGATGAAGTTGTTACTGGATTTAGGATGAGTTTGGGAGGTGCTCAAGAATACCTTGGCGTTATCCCTGATCTTACAGTGTTCGGTAAAATTTTAACGCATGGGTATCCTTCAACTGGGGCAGTAGGAGGAAGAAGCGAAATATTGGATGTCTGCACTGGAGATGTTGAAACTGGAGGGAAGCATGCGTTTATTGGGGGAACTATTAGAGGCAATCCTCTATCTATAGCTGCAACCTATTGGACGATTAAACTAATCGAAGAAAGTAATGCTATTGAAAAAGCTGCAAAAGCTGGTGATGATCTGGTAAAGAAACTTAATAATCTCTTTGAGGATCACGATCGACCGTATTTTGCTTACAATTATAAATCTTGTATTCATTACGAAACATATTCTCCAGTAGCTATGGACATTCGAGATGCTGAAAATATTCCGAAAGCAGTTTTTCGGAAAAAATGCGTAGACGATATTGCTACCGTGCTTTTATCAGAGGGAATCATTACCAAGTATGGAAATCGGGCATTTACATGTATGCAGCACACACCAGAAGAAAATGATAAATTCGTGGAAGCATTCGAGAAAGTACTTAATATGATACCAAAATATTAACTTCTATCCTTTCTTTTTTTATTATTTATTTAGCCCGAAGCATATTTTTCATTTGCAGTTAATATCAGAAAAATAAAAAGATGAAATAAAAATCAAAAAATTGAATATTTAGTAGAGATCCTTAATCACAAAATCCAGATTAAGATTTTTTAAGGTATCTTTGAGCGGATACCCGTTGCTAGGGTTCCAACTAAGTTTTTTGCATAGCCGTTCATATTCTTGTTTATAATTGATTCCCACAGCCCGCTTTGGGATTTCATTATCCACCAGGTCTATTTCTTCTCGTAATGTGAAAGCTTGTCGGAGGGCTTGTATTCGTAACCCTGTCTTGATCAATTCATCCACAGAAATATCCCAGCCCGTCACCCCTTTTATAAATTCCATTAATGGATATTTCTGGAAATATAAGGTAAATTGACATACACCCAGGGAACTTAAGCTTTGGGCCAGTCCAACAACCATCTTAAAGGCTTCAGCTCTTGGTTCTGGTTTCCGTTTATACCGCTTGGGAAGCGCAAATCCTTCAATATATCCATTAGACTTTGATAGGGGCCCCGAAAGAAACATATCTAATCCTGCTGCAGTATGTCTCCCTGGAGTAGGGTCAAAGGCATATGTGGTACCCATAGAATCATAATATTTTGGAGAGTGCATAGCCAACTCCTGTCCAAGAGAATGAATTGCATACTTTTCACTCCCCTTCCCAATCCGTTCGGACGCTTTCCTAGAACCATCAGCTAAGATATCTCCAATACCTTCTCGGTTAATCATATTTTTCAATAATTCAATATATGCGTCAGCATTACCCCACTTTAACATCAATCCCTCAGTTTCCTCAAGCCCAATAATTCCATTTTCGAAACATTCAACGGCGAAAGCAATTGTTCCCCCTGCTGAAATGGTATCCATCCCAGCTCTGTTACATAAATCGTTTAACTTAAATATGGACATTAAGTCATTATTCAATAGCATGTGTCCAAATGCTCCGCAAGTCTCGTACTCTGGAAGATGGCTTTCCTTTATATCTGCTTCGGGTACCTTTACGATCCCTCCACAGCGTACCGGACACGCAAAGCATCCATATTCACTTTCCTTATATTTATTTATTTCAGGTCCTGTTATCGGCTCAACATCTTCCAATGGGAAGTGATCATCAGAATTCCCTCCCCAATTCTTAATTGGTGTATCCCCCAGTTTGGTATTGACATCATTCTGCCAAGGGGTTCCCAAGGTTTTCCATAAAAAAATCGCCCCAGCACCCGCCTCTTTTACACTTTTGTTGTATTCTTTCGCATGCTCAAGGATTAGACTATTGTCAGCGACATCCATTTTTTGATTTCCTTTCAGTACAATAGCTTTTACTTTTTTCGACCCCATAACGGCTCCTAATCCCGAACGAGCCGCAATTCTCCCTTTATCAGTAATAATCCCTGAGATTAATGAGATATTTTCTCCCGCCTGCCCAATCGAAGCAATTCGTGACTGTGGATATTTTTCTAATAACTTCTCCTCCGCTTCCACAGCATCTAATCCCCATACTTCCGAAGCATCTTCGATGGTCATTTTTCCATCAATAATGGTGATATATTTGGGAGTAGATGCTTGACCTTGTAAAATAATGCCGTCGTACCCACATTTCTTGATTTCTGGTCCGAAATAGCCTCCGCAATTTGCGTCTCCCCAAGTACCAGTCAACGGAGATTTTCCAGTTACCATAAATCGTCCCGTTAATGAGGCGGCTGAACCGGTAAGTAGTCCAGGGAAAAACCCGAGAAGCGCTTCTGGGCTTAGTGGATCCGTTTTTGGTTTCATTTTTTCATAAAATATCTTTGCAGAAAGACCGTATCCTCCAAAATATTCACGATATAGATTCTCTGGCAATTCTTGCTCTTCAAAAGTATCATTTGATAAATTTATCCATAATATCTTTCCCATCATTTTACGTTCATAATTTTTGTTTTTTGAATTAAATTAAAATCCGAAATTTTTTGAAAAAGATTATTAATACTCCGTTATGTTTCGTCGTCAATTTCGATTCATTTAACCAGTTTCCCTCTCTTGTTAGTATTCTGACTGATCTTACTAATTAAACGAGAGTGTTTTATTTCGGTTTTTAATATATATAAAAAATTTAGTTCAAATCTATATTAAATTTTTCTATTAATTTACTTTATTTTTTTCATTTCAAATATAGATTCAGCTAATAATATTTAAAAATCCCAATTTAGAAATTTAATAATTAAATCAAATATTACCAATAAAATCCAGTGGTAAAAATTATACATTAAGTATTCCAAAAGCGTTTGAATCGTGCTTCCTGAATTTTTTTGAGAGGAAGAATTAAATGAAGAGCAGCATATGGTTTTTCTTTTCTTTCCGCCCCGCTTTCGTTCTTTCGCTTTTTCTTATATTGTTCCATATCCTCTAAAAATTCCTTATAGCGTTTATGGTAATATTCAAATTCTTCTTCATCAAGTGTTTCCACATAATAATTTACATGAGCCCGTTTATAAAAGTCTTTTAAATTCTCTCTAGTCGGCTCAATATCCTTAAGTTTCCTTACCAGTTCTTCATGATAAGGGATTAAGTCGTCAAATATCTTTTGAATTAATTCCAGAGTTTTCTCATCAGATATCACATCTTGTAGTAAAATTTTAAGAATACGGTCAGGATCTAACTCGTCTAAAAATTCAAATCCTAATCTTGTATATTTGATCAAATCCTCTCTCGCGGAGAAGAGTTTTTTATCTTGAGGCCCAGGGGATTTAACTTCCCGTAATTCTAATAATCCTTTCTTTTGCATGATATTGAGATGTTTATTCACGGTCGGCCAGCTTTTACCCAATTTTTCACATAGCTCGTTAATGCTTTGTTCTTTATAGGCCCATAAAAGTATAAGAATTCGAATTCTAATTAAAGAATTAAGGGTCTTTACAACTTCTGTTTTTTCCTTAATATTTTCCATTAACTTTTCTACATTAGATTTACTTAAAGGATCGGATTCCGATTCCACCATTTTGCCTTATCAGATAAGTATTAGTTTCGTATTATTAAATATAATATTATATAAAATATAAAAAGTTATTATAGATCTTTATACTAAATTTTAATTTAAATCTAAAGATTAATAATTATAATTTAGGTCTAAAAAGAATACAAAAAGATAATAAATAACTCAAGTGATAATAAATGCCGAATAAATTTATAATTATGGATTCTACAGATAATTGTGCGACGAGTTTGGATGATATTCCCCAGAGAACCGAATTAAAGACTGAATATGGAACCATAACGATGAACCAAGATATCCCTCTAGGGCATAAATTTGCGTTAAAGAATATTCAAAAAGGGGAGAAAATAATGAAATATGGTCAAATTATAGGTGTTGCCACGGAGGAGATCTCCGAAGGTGATTGGATTCATACACATAATATTACGAGCCATTATCTGGAGGAGGTGGTTAAATGACAGAAGAATTTATGGGATATGAACGACCAAAAGGAGAAGTGGGAATCAGAAATAAAATTGCTATAATATCTTCGGTGGTTTGTGTTAATCATGTGGCAGAACAAATCGCAAAAAAAGTTGAAAATTCGGTTGCCATCACCCACCCATTAGGTTGTGGACAGTTTGGACCAGATTTCTCTTTTACCCTGAGAACCTTAGTCGGTTTGGGAAATAATCCAAATGTGTTTGGAACTGTGGTAGTAGGTCTTGGATGCGAAAATATTACGAGTAAATTAATTGGTAAACAGATTAAGCGGAAAAAGAAACCTATCGAATATTTTGATGTACAAGATGTACAGGGCGGTACAAAAGGAGCAATCGAGAAAGGAATTCAATTGGGGCAAAAAATGGCTGAAGAAGCCAAAGAGCTGAAACGAGAGCCGTTCGATTTTTCTCATTTAGTCCTCGGTCTAGAATGTGGAGGTTCTGATTCAATCTCGGGAATTACTGCAAATCCTGCTGTGGGGGTGGTTTCAGACAAGGTAGTTGAGCTTGGTGGCACGTCAATTCTGCCAGAATTTACCGAATGGGTGGGTACAGAACATCTACTCATGGAAAGGGCAAAAAATGACCGCATCGCGGAAAAAATAAAAGACACTATCAATACTTTTCTAAATAATACGATGAAAATTGGGATAGATTTCCGAGGAATCCAACCAACCCCTGGAAATATCGCAGGTGGTTTAACAACAATAGAAGAAAAGTCATTAGGTACAATTGCGAAAGCAGGATCCGCACAAATAGAAGGAATACTAGAATATTCAGAAAAACCGAAAGCAAAAGGGCTCTGGCTAATGGTAGAGCCAGGACTCGATGTGGAAAGTATGACTGGTTTAGCTGCAGCTGGAGCGCAAGTTATCGTTATGACCACAGGGCGTGGCAGTCCGTGTGGAAATCCAGTGGCACCTGTGATTAAAATTTGCGGAAATCCAAAAACTTGTGATTGGATGGCAAGTAATATCGATATTGATGCGAGTAAGATCATTACTGCGGACAAAAAAGTAGAGGATGTCGCCACAAATTTATGGGATAAAGTGAAGCGTACATTAAATGGCGAACAAACATATGCTGAAATATTAGGATTTGAGGATATAGCAATATGGCGGTGTAGCGCGGCGCCATTTCAAATATTTCAAGCGTGACGAGCTCTGAAAACTCGAAAATAAAAATCTTGCATCCTTTTTCTTCTTTTATATCCTGTAGAGTAAATAGTTTATAAACCTAAGTTTTAAATCAATTTGTATGATCTAATAAATTAGTTTTCTATTTATTCCAACTATTAATTACATCAAAATAATTCATTTATTATGTGTGATACGTTAGTAGCATTACCTGAAGCCACAATCAAAGGACATACGATTTTTGGGAAAAATTCCGACAGACCTCAAGATGAAATACAATTAATAACTTCTGTATCCCGCCAAACCTACGAGAAAGGAGAAGATGTTCAGTGTACCTATATATCTATTCCCCAAGTTGAACAAACTTATGAGATAATTTTAAGTCAACCATATTGGATGTGGGGAGCAGAAATGGGAGCTAACGAATTTGGAGTAGCGATTGGAAACGAAGCGGTTTATACAAAAGAGGAACTAAAAAAAGAAGGTCTCCTTGGGATGGATCTATTAAGACTAGGGCTTGAACGAGCAAAAAACGCACAAGAAGCTTTATCAGTTATAACTGAGTTATTGGAGGAGCACGGGCAAGGTGGTGATTGTGCATATGAAGGTCATGGATGGTATTATCACAACTCGTATCTTATTGCTGATCAAAAGGAAGCTTATGTTTTGGAAACTGCAGATGAGTGGTGGGTGGCTGAAAAGGTTGAGAAGGCACGATCCATTTCCAATAACTTGTCGATCCGAGGAAAGGGAGATTTAAGACGAGAAGGAATTGTACAGCATGCTATTGAAGAAGATTATTGTCAATCGGAGGAAGATTTTGATTTTGCTCGAATTTTTTCTCAAAGATCTGTTCCCGAGGAGGTTCCTTTAACTTATAGACAAGTAAAATCTAATGAATTACTTGAAGAAAATATTGGGAATGTCACCGTTGATATGATGATGGAATTTCTACGTGAACATGAAGCCGGTTTATGTATGCATGGACAATTTCAGACGACTGGGTCTCAAGTTTCTGAATTGAAATCGAATGGAAAAACGTCCATTCATTGGTTTACCGGAAGTTCCAAACCTTGTTTAAGTATGTATAAACCCTATGTTTTTCCGATTAACAGACAGAAAGCATTAGAACCAGGTCCTTATAAACAGAAGAATGAAGACTGGTATTGGATACGCCATCAAAAATTCATCAATCCCTTTAAAAAATTAGTAAACGAGAAAAATAAGCGTACATATGTAAATGAAATGGATTCCATTGAAAGAAATGTTTACATAGACGTTCAGAATCTCGTTGAGGAGGAAGATGAATTAGATCACAAAGATTTTGAACAAAAATTGCATCAGATCAACCAAAATGCATGGCAAAAAGCGTATGATTTAATAATATAGAGAAAAGCCAATATACTCTTTTTCTTAATAATTATCTTCATTTTCTCTTATAGTATGCCGATTAAGTATGGTTTTTAAAAAAATCTAATATTTCTCGTTCAATATAATATCCACATAAGGGACCAAAACTCGCGACTGGTTCATATCCCCCTATCTCTACATATTCATCGATTGGAAAAAGATACGCAATCCAATCATTTGCATTCTGAATTAAAATACTATTTTTCTTTCCAGCGGGAGATTTTTCAAGAAGAGAATTACCAATATCTTCGAATAATTCTCCAGGAACAGTGAAAATATTAAATTTTTTGTCTTTGTCTTCTCCAATGGAGAATTCAATAAATTGAAAAAGAGTTTTTGCATAAATTCTTGCTCCTTGTTTCTCGATTTGGAAGATAGGAAAATTATTTTTATCATAGAGACTCAAAATTACAGGTAATAATATATACTTTTTGATAGCATGGATTAACTTGTTTTGAAACCATTCAGACGAGAAATATCGAGCATCTCTAAAAGGTATTGAAAGTATCTTTATATTGGAGCGGATTTTGATCATTTTATTATAGTTTTCATCTGGAATTGAATAACTTAATGCTAATGCTTCTTTTGCGATCTGAAATCCGAGCTTTTTGGTATGTTCATAAGTTCCCAATTGGGTATAGATTGGAGATTTATTTTGTTCTAAACCCTTGTAATCAGTACCACATGTAGTAATAGGATTTAAATCCCCGGCAGGTCCATTGAAGTATATACTCTTAACATTATTATCTGTTAGTTCTGAAATTTTAGAGATAACCTGTCCGGGAAAGTCTGCGGAAAGTTTATTATTGAATAATGAGAGAGTGGTAGGATGGCACTGATAATTAATAATCAGCCCAAATAAAGTATCATCTAGATCTTTAAATGATATTATTCCAAGTTCGGTCTCTGGTACTCTTGATGGGTGTCTTCTATTAATCACTAGATTTGGATTGAAAATCTCCTTTCTCCAAGCCAATTTTGCTGTTCTTAACGATTTTTTTAATTTCCCTATCAATTTTAATACTTGGTGACTTATCCATACAATATACTTATCATTTTTATTTACTCCAAACATAATACCCTTGACTACTGAAAGTGTTCCACCAGGCCAATGAAACTCTCCAGTTAGATCAGGAGCAGAATGAGTATGAGTCGCATGAAATAGTATATTTTCTCTTGAAATCCAGTCATATTTTTCTATAATTCTATCACTGAAATAGGAGACAATGGATCTCGGAAGTTTCAAGAGATCAAATGAGAGTAAGAGCAGAAATCGGTTATTACCTTGCGATTCCTCACTTTCAATTAGGATTCCTCTTACAAATATATCATCTAGCTTACCTAAACAAGGATCTGGACGCGAATATCCTGCCATAGGTATCCCTATATAATTCTCTGGTGTTATTTTAATTTTTGAAAATCCTGCTTTCATAGCTACCAAGTTAAAAAATTAATTTCAAATAATTATTACATCTTAGAGTAATTAAATTTGAATCCAAACCTAAAATTTTTTATTTTTTTAAATACTTTGTTTGTTAAATAGTAGGAAAAGAACATTATAGCCATGAGTAAAAATAAAACAACTGTTATCGGCATGGAAGGAAGGATTGCCAATTATAGGAGATCAAGACACGTTATACATCCAAAACAGTGTATCCTTGTTTTTCCGAGCATTAATACCAGAAAGGAAGCAAATAAGCTTATTGGTCGGACCGTTGTATGGTATAGTCCAGCTGGCAAAGAACTGAAAGGTAAAATTAGTCGTGCCCATGGAAATAATGGAGCAGTGAGAGCTAATTTTAAAAAGGCAGGATTGCCTGGTCAAGCTTTAGGAGAAGTAATAAAGATTATTAAATAACTCTCTACTTCGTAGGAAATCGCTCAATATCATCCGTTAATGGGATTAAACTTATTTGATTTTAGTTAATTTTTTAATTTTAAGGAAGATATACGATACTAAATTTGACTAGATATTTATAGGACGACATTTTTTAGCTCTGATAGCATTTACTATATCTCTTACTGATTCTATCTTAGTATCAAAATGCGTCGCTATGCTGTTCAATTGTTCTACTGAATGAGCATCACTCCCCCCCGTCATGGGCAAATTCATTGAAATTGCCGCTTGTTTTGCTAATTCATTGCTTTTCTTTCCTATAGCGCCGTTTATCTCTATTGCATCGAAATTATAATTAAAAACGGCATCATGAAACGCAAGATGACGATTGGAAAAGGGATGTGCTGCCACAGCAACTCCGTTATGCATATGAATAAAATTAATCATTTGTTTAGTGGTTAAATCTTGGGAGGGAAGCATATCTAAACCATAAGCTAATATATCCCCTTCCGTGCTTCTTAACTCTACTCCGAAGAAGACTTTAAACTCTGTTAGGGAAAATTTTTTATACTCCTTAAGAACCCAATGATCTGTGATGCAAATTCCATCCAATCGAGGAGATAAATTCCCGTATAATCTTTGTGCGGGTAAAACGGAACATGAAGAGCGCCCTTCAAGATGAATATGAGTATCGATAATAGTCATTTATCTATCGATTATTTTTAGGTTTATTTTCATACATTTTAGAGTTGGACAATACAATTTCCTCCATTCTTTTTGGCTTTTTTAAGTGCCCTATACGCCATTAAAATATTTGGATCCTTTTTAAATTCTTTTTTATTATGAGATTTGATTTGTTTAATTAATGGTGCTGCCCCTCTTACCATGCCTATACTTAAGCTTGTTGGAGCATCTAATTTTTCTGCTAATCTTTTTATTTTTCGCCTAATATTTTCGAACAATTCATAAATTATTTTCGATTTTTGATGAAAAAATAAAATCGCTTCTTCAGTACCTCTCCTCTTATTCAATCCCCATATAACTAAACCGCGATATTTTCTTACATATTTTTCCAACTCTTCAGTTAAAAATCCACTAATAGAATTTGGCTTAAATTCTGACCATCCTTTTTTTTCAATGCAATTGCGAAACCTATCTAAATCTAGAAATACAAATGTCCCATAATAAGATATTTTCTTAATAGGATAACATTCTACCATATTAATAAAGAAATCATAGAATTTTTTATTCTATAGGGGTTCTCTTTTATGTTAATGTCTCACTTATTTTAGGTCTTTCGGCTAAATTCTATAAATTTTCCAATATATAATTTTATCTATAGGGTTTCTTCAGCTATTTGAATCTCGCCCTTTATTTTTGATTTAAAAAACGTAATACATAAATAACATAGCAAAATAAAAGTATACCTCACCTTCTAATAATAAAGCGATTTGTTCTTTATTCATAAAGGAAAAAAATTAAAATGTCAGAGCATTTAATAGAGAATCATTTTTGTAGATTCTGCCAAGGTAGAGAACCTTTAGCTTATTATTGTGAAAATTGCGGTGCGAGCTGCTGCTCTGACTGTCTTGATGATGATAAAGTTGAATCCTTAGTGTGCCAAGATTGTAATTCTAAAAATATTCAAATTCAAGAATCTGAGGAAAAAAAAATAGGGAAGATTAAAATTTGTGCAGATTGTGGGAGTGAAAATGTGATAAACGTTACACAATACATAAAATCTTGTCCTAAATGCCATTCGCATCGAATTATAAATATTTATGAAAAAAAAGAGAAATTAGAGCAAACTTTTTTAGAGCTAATCAAAGAGACCAGAAATTTTTTGGATCCTTTCAGAGAAGTTATAAATAATCTTTATATGATACGGGAAAAAGTGAAAAAAGCCCGAGCCCCACCTATACGATGTTATCATTTTCCTAAAATGGAATCAGAACTTTTTTCATTATTTAAATTATTGAAATATATAGAAGATCAGTTATTAGAGAAGATTAGCATACATTTCCATCATCTATCTCTTAATAAGGAGTATTTCTTTGATATTTACTCGCAGCCTAATACGAGTATTAGAATTATAGAAGGGATTTTAGAAAATTTATACAGAAGTCGAGAATCAATTGATGAGTTTATAGAAGATAATATTGGAACAATCAATAATGATATTGAATCCATTAAAAAGAATCTCTCGTTTATAGATAAAATCACAAAATACTTTACAGAGTATAAACGTTTCATCAATTTAGCAGATGATGAGAAACCCGTTTATGCGATTAATGCAAAATTATCCAGCGGTACAAATTATCAAGATATTTTTAAAAGAAGAAACGGGATTCTGTTTATCACTAATCTAGACTTATCATTTGTTCATGAATATGGATTTTTCAAAAAAAAACAAGAATTAATTTTCAAGGCACCTGTAGATGATCTTCAAAGGATAAAGGAAAAGGGAAAATTGTTTAAAAAATTATATATCAAATTCGCTTATGGAGAATATGAATTTTCATTGCCAAATAAAGCGATTTCCAGAGTTATTGAATATATTCTTTTGGCTCGAAATTTTGATGAAACGGCAATTTATGATAAAGAATCTGCCAAAAAAATTGAGAAACTCAATGCAGATCTTACAAATTTAAAAAATTTCATCGAAGATGGTATAAATTCATTTTTTAGCTTAAAATGTAAGATTAACAATGAAAAAAACCATGATACTGAAAAAAATAATCTGAATTATGCCAATAGAGCTAATGGAGACTATCCAGAATATTCCTCTCAAAACCCAAATTCAGGTAATTATAATCAAGGATATCAACAAGCTCCCATACGTTATGAAAACAATTCTTATCAATCGCGACAAAACCAATACCCTCATAGACAAAATAATTACCATAACGACAACCGAAACACGCCTCCACCACCGAATTACTATATAAACCCGTATATTGAACCTCCATATCAGCAAAGTTATCCGAATAACCAAAATCACCCATACAATTCTCAGAGTCGAGTCCCACATTATAACAATCATCAATATGGAACATCATCAATCGCCCCTAATGATACTCAATATCCTAATAATTCAAATCATTCTCAAAATTTCCGTTTTCAGAACATTCTCTATCCAAACCGGTATCAAAACTACAATCCTCGAAATTTTTCAAGAAATGAGCCAATTCCAAGTAATTCTGAAGAAAAAAATATTTTAATGAAGCAGCTTGAACGATTTCAAAAACAAGGATTCCCCAATAATAATTTGAGAAATGCATTTAATGATTATGTTAACCAAGAAACCTATAGCCGATCTGCCGAGTCGTTTTACAATAATCCTCGACTTGACCCTTCGACTCAGGATTACACTCGAAATTATTTATCGGAATATTTTAGAGATGATAATCTTTCATTTGATCCGAAAAATTATCAAAATAAGGATCATTTGGGAGAGCGTGATGATTGTCATAAAAAAATGACTGAACTTAAAAAGGAGAGATTCAGTGTTCATGAAACGCTGAAAAACTTAGATAGAAAATTCGATGAGGGAAAAATTACAGAAGTTGATTATTTAAGGGCATTTAAAAATTTAAAGCAAGATCTTTATATGATTAATAAAAAAATCCGTTCGCTTGACGAGCGTATACGAGAAAATGAAGCAATAAAAAATATTGGACGAAAGTATGACAATAAGAAATATTTTTCTTAATTCTTCCCCATGTTTTTAAAATCAAACTTATATTTTGATAAACCTTATTTTATGTATGAATATAGATGAACTTGGGCTTTCTACTACAGTGGTTGGCTCTTTTCCATTGCAAAATACGCAAATCAATATGGAACGTGCTATAGAGGATCAAATTAACATTGGAATAGATTTTCCTTGCTATCCTCAATTAGTCTCAATGATATCGCAATTTTTAACGCCCTTATCACAGCTCATCCCCGAATTAGAACAAAAGGACGGTAAATTTATCCTTACTGATGATTTCAAAATACCAGATGAGCCTATTGCATTAGAATACGGAGAATTTGTGTTAAATTATCTACAAAATCATCCAAATTCCTATGATATGATAAGTGGAACAAAAGCTTGTCTGACAGGGCCTTTCACACTAGCAAGTGAAATCACATTACAAGGGAACATCTCAGAAGGTCTTAAAACGATGTTATTTAAAGAACCTAAAGCCATTATGGTTGATTGGATTGTCGAAAAATTTTCAAAAATAATGAAAAACATTGGAAAAGCTTACAATGATATGGGATTCAATATAATATCCATGGATGAGCCTATTTTAGGATTAATCGTGGGAAGAAAGGTTATGTTCCATTCCAGAGATTTTGTGATTGAAACTTTAAATAGAGCAATTTCAGAAATTAAAGATGTTTCTTCAATTCATGTGTGCGGACAATTGAATCCTAATTTGCGAGATATTCTCTTGGACACCGAAGTAAATATTTTAGATCATGAATTTCAAAGTAATACGTCTAATTATGACATTTTTAAGAAAACCCATTTTAAAGAAGTTGACAAATACTTGGGATTTGGTGCCTTAGAGACTAAAATAAAGCCAAAAAGAGACGGAACGCTGTCTGATTATGTAGAAAGCATTTCCACCATTCAAAAAACTATTCAAAAAGGTATAGATATTGTTGGCAGGGAAAATCTCATCGTCAAACCAGATTGCGGATTTCAACCATTAAGAGACTCTTTTGAAGAGAACTTCGCATATGAAATCGTCATACGTAAGTTGAATAATATGATTTTAGCTCTTAAAAGTTTTGAGTAAGGAAAGGAGAATAGGTCTTTCTAAAAAATAGATAATTTAATTTATTCTTCTAACTCTTTTCGGAGCTTTTCAATCTCTTCCTGCAATTTCTCTTTATTTTGCAGTTCAGGTTGCACTTCTTCGGTATCAATTTCTGAAATATACTGTAATTCATCAGATGGAACTTCTGGCATTTCCCCTCCTTTCTCTAACAACATTTCAGTCTCTAATTGTTCTAATTCTTCACTCACGTCTATTGCCAAATCGATTTCAGGGTCGCCCGCCAAAATATCCGCAGCCTCTTCTATTTCGGTGACATATAATTCAGCGTCCTCATTAATTTCAGCAGCTCTGGTAGGTGATGCAGTTGTGGCTATTTCTTTCAATTCATCTCTCATCCCTCCCATTAAATCGCCAGTTTGTGAAATCAATTGCCCCTCTTCTATTGCTTGAATTTGACGCTCGATTTTTGACCTAATATTATTCGTCCGGTCAATTTTCGTTTGATAATTCTTATATTGTATAAGATAGTTTTTTGCTCGAGATTTTTCGCCGCGTTGTAAGGCAATTTTCGCATTCTTTCTACTGATTTCCGCTCTTTTCGAATAGTTCTTATTCATCATTGCCAATTTTCGAATGTGGCTTTTCGCTTTAGTGATTATAACGTCCTTGTCCTTCCCCTTTTTAGGGAACAATTTGTCCTTTAGTCCCAAACTTTTTAGCACCTATTAAGTTATTTTTTTTTCTACCTAGTTATATACATATAATTTTAGTAATTTAAAATTTATTTTGAATACTACACATTCTATCTTAAGAAATAAAGTTTATTCTATTAAAAAAATCAACTAGAGTCCAAATTTTGATGGATATGAAACGAATTATTTTAGATTTTACAGAAAAAACAGAAGAATTTAAGGAATTAGTCCAAGAAGCATTTAATAGAGATATTTTAAATTTTCTCATCAGTACTACAACCCACGATGAATTTAAAGATATTGAGCGCGTTAAAACAATTTCAAAACAAAAAGATTTGAAACCAGATTATCTATTGTTTGAAAATAAAGAGCAGATTAATGAATTTTTAAATACTTCCACAGAAACCCAGGACATAGCTTTTTACAAAGAATTGACCACAAAAGAGGATGAAGCTGAAATAAAGCAGTTATCAAATATCACTAAAATCAACTTATTAATCGTGAGTGCGAGTGATTGGAAAATAATTCCTTTTGAAAACCTAATTGCTGAAATGTATAAAAAGGATACAGAATTAATAGCAGAAGTAGAATCTGTTGAGGAAGCGGAGTTAATGTTAAAAACATTAGAAATTGGAGTTGATGGCATCCTTTTTAGACCAACAAATGCAAATCAAATAATCGAACTTAAAAAATTGGTGGGAACCTCGTTCACTATAGAACTAACTAGGGCGGAAATTAAAGGAATCCAAAAAATCCCCGAAAGTGATAGGGTATGTGTAGATACTACTTCGCTGCTCCGTCCTGGGGAAGGTATGCTTATTGGAAGTACTGCCATGGGATTTGCGCTCGTCCATGCCGAAGTTTTCGAAACTCAATTTGTAGCATCTCGCCCCTTTCGTGTCAATGCTGGAGATGTATCAGCATACATACTAGTTCCTCAAGAGGATACAGAAAGTAAAGAGGTTTATAGAACGAAATACTTAAGCGAACTAAAAGGAGGGGAAAGAGTGATCGTGGTTAATACAAAGGGAAGGGCCCGCATTGTTTCCGTGGGCAGAGTAAAAATAGAAACTCGCCCGATGCTCAGATTTGAAATGGTGGCTGAAAAAGATGGCCAATCTGTCCCGATTAATTGTGTCTGTCAAAATGCTGAGACGATACGATTAGTCGATCCTGAGGGAGATGCGGTGTCGGTTGTGAATCTTGAGGTCGGAGATAAAATATTAGTCCATTTAGGTCCCGGAGCAACTCATTTTGGAACTGCCATTAAAGAAAACATCATTGAAAAATAAATTCGGGTAAATCTTTTTTGTATTGATATATAATACTCACGTTCTTAAGTTTTTCTAGATTATTTATAAGTGGAAATTAGCTGTATCATATCAGTAAAAAATTATTAGAGAATGCATACATTTAAATTTCTAAACCGATAAAATCTAATAAGGATAAAAATGACGACATATTGGGCTCCATTACTCCACATATATCAGCCCCCTACCCAAGATATAGATATCTTAAAGAAGATAAATGAAGAATGTTATAAACCATTATTTAATGAATTAAAGCGCTATGACAACGCTAAATTTTGCCTGAATATAAATGGGGTGCTGATAGAGTTATTGAATGAATATGGCATGTCAGACACTTTAGATTTAATAAGAGATTTAGTGGGAGAAAACAAGTTAGAAATTTTAGGAACTGCAAAATTCCATCCCATTCTGCCACTTATTCCAAAAAAGGAGGTCAAGCGACAGATCAGATTAAATGAAGAGACCAATCGAGGCGTGTTCGGAAATGGATGGAATAAAAAAGGATTTTTTCCACCTGAAATGGCGATCTCATCCCAAGTTGCAAAAATTGTCAAAGAATTCGGTTATGAATGGGTGATTATGAGCGGAATTTCTTGTCCCAGACATTGGTGCTACGATAAAATCTATCAATCTCCAAATGGACTTAAACTATATTTTAGGGATGACATCCTCAGTAACAAAATTGCATTTAAAAAATTAACCGCGAAGAACTTTCTTCAAGAATTGGGTTCTATGTATAAAAATGGGGATGAAGAGAAAAACAATAATACATACGTTATAACCGCAATGGATGGGGAGACTTTTGGATGGCATATTAAGAACTATGAAAAAGCATTTTTGGGAAAAACTCTGAAACTAATTGAAGAAAACAACTATCAGAAACAAAAGGACTCTAAAAATGGTATGGATGATATTAAAGTAGAATTTATCTCAAATTTAAATCAGTATTTTCCTTATGCAGAAGATAATATCATACCCCTTTCTTCCAGTTGGAGCACTTCATATGAAGACCTAAAATGCGAAGTCCCATATCCGTTATGGAAGCATCCTGAAAATAATATTCATAAATATTATTGGAAAATTATGGAGAGTTTGAATAACCTTATGGATTTAGCAGACAATTTAGATTTAACGAAAGATTGGGCAGTAGAAAATTATTATACTACCGCACGATACTTTTATGATAGGGGGCTCCATTCCTGTCCAATGTGGTGGGCAAATCCATTCCAGAATACGTGGAGTCCTAATTTGATTTACAAAGGTATTGAATTATTAATTCGTGCTGCTCTCAATGCCCAATTGGCGTTGGTAAATGCGGGACGAAATAACGGAGATAGCTATTTTGACAGTATTTCGTATTATCATGGACTTCTTCTGATGGAACTATATGATACCAGTAGAAAAAAAGCAGAAAAATAGCACATGATTTATCAACTAACTTTTTATAAGATTTTATTGCTAAAAATTATTTTGTAGTAGGGAATATATTCAATAAAATTTTTTCCATCTATGTAAATCTTTATTAATATAGGAATTGACATAATAGTTGATCAATATTGTTTAAGTAAAAACAAACTAAAGTAAACAATGTGAATGGATATGCCTTCAAAGTTGCAAAAAAAAATTGATAAACAACTCCAAAAAATTGAGAAAAAAGGATGGAAACCTAAACTTGGAGCCAAATTAGGCGATTTATATTATGATAATGGAGATCTAGATAATGCAGAAACAGAGTATTTCAAATATCTCGATGCTACAAAATCTCAAGAAAATGTTCCCTCATGGATTTACATGAAATGGGCTGCACAGAATAGTGATCAATTAGATATAAAAGCAGGAGGTCCCGGAGGAGATTTAGGAACATTTATGAGTTTTTCTCCCAAAAATATGATGGCAATGTATGAAATGGGTAAAGAAAATTATTTAAAAAAGCACGGAAAGATTTAGACCAATTTAACCTCAATAATATACCAGTAATCTCTATAATAAAAATAGCTAAAATTTTTTTTATTAAATTAATGCTTGGATTTTTGCAATCCATTCATCTAAATTTCTCAACCACCAAGCAACAGAATCTGCTTCTCCTTCTTTATTATTAAATTCTACCTTTAATAGATCAACGAATTTTGTCTTTCGTAAATGGTGGGTAGTTTTTCCAACACTACTTATCTTATCTAAAGGTATTTTAATGATTCGTTTGGGAAGCCATAATTGAAAAAATAGTTGATCTCTCGTAAGGATTAATACACCATTTCCTCTGATTTGTTTATAACTTTTTGATTCGACACCAAAAAAATTTGCTCCTTTCGAGACAAGAATGACTTCCTCTTCCGAAAACTTTTCCAAAATCCGTTTCGTCTTCTTACCAAATAATTTTACCATATTGTTTTCACATATAAATTATTTTATTATTCTTTTAACCATTTAATTTTTCCTTCCTCATCATATTGACCCCATCTCATCGTTGCTTCTCTTTGAGCAATGATGTTTTCCTTAGGGGTATTTAATGCGGATTTAGACATATATTCATAGATCGCGAGGCCCCCCTCGTTATTTCCCACTTTTTTTATGTATCGCTTAATCTCTTGCTCTACTTCCTCGGGAGTTCCAAGAGTATAGGTACTTTGGATATTCGAAGAAAGCCAGAAGGCAACCTTATTCTGTTCCGCCCATTGGTTGAAATTATCTACTCCAACCATATGTGGACTGTCAAATTCAAACACATCCACTCCTATATCAATTATATCTGGCATTAATTCATATATTTGGCCGCAAGAATGGAGGATAAAATCCATTCCAAGTTCATGAGTAAGGTCTATTATTTTTTTATATGGTTGCTTGAAGAATTTTGTGAAAATTGACGGGCTGATAAAAGGGGATTTTTGAGTGCCCAAATCGTCTGCCACCATTATTGAATCCAGAGATGGGTAAAATTCTTTATAATTTTTAATAAGACTTGTGAAGTATGGCAATACTTTTTCGTTGAGTTCATGGACTTGTTTTGGATTCCTTGCTAAATCAATCAGGTAATTATTAAATCCTCTAATTTGAGAACAAAGATTGAAAAACCCGTTTGGAGCCAATTCCCCAATAGTGTATCGCTTTCGTCCTAATAATTTCCATAAAGGATTTTTGATAATCCGATATCTCTTCTCATTAGACATATCGGGAATTTCAACCTCGTCAATTCTGTCCCAACTTTCCTGTAGAGGTCCAAAATGAGGGTGACCGCGGGTGATATCCTCGCTTTCAGAACCCGAGGATTTCCATTGAATACCCCATTCATCAATGCTGATATGTGGTTTTTTCCACCATTTTCTTTCATATCCCGCTGCTTTCCGATACTTTCTCTTCCATCTATATATTAACGTCCTATAATAAAATTTTCGGATTGAATCTACCCCACCTTGGACGTGTGGTGGAAATTCTTTTGGTTGCCAAGATTTCGGGGGATAAATCGATACGGGGAAGAAATCAGTTTTCAAATTTACACACGACATAGGGACCCTATCTGGTTTATCAAAATGAAAAGCACGTTTAACTCGTTCTTTACTATCCATTGTTGTATATTGTCTAACCAATGATAATTAGAATTAATAATAAACTATATTATTTTTAGTTCATCATTTATTTACAAACCTATAATTATTGTTATTTTTCTCATCATATAATGTCTGATAAAAACGACGAGTCCGAATTAAAATATTGCGTATATTGTGGCGCCGAATTAGAGGAAGACCGAGTCTATTGTCCTAAATGTGGAAAATTAGTAGTTAAAGCTAAAGATAAAAAAGAAAAAGGTAGTGAAGAAAGTTCGAAACGAGCATACAAACAAAAAGAAGTTCCTGGTAGAGAATGTCCTGAATGTGGATCAATTATTAAATCACGGATTTTAAAACAATGTCCTATCTGTAATTCCAAACTTACAGAACCACCACTTGCAGAAACAGAACCTAAGGAAGAGGAAACGGGTTTTATTTTTACTGGCGAGAAACTCCGTCCCCAAATCAGGCTGAAAAAAGAATCTTGGAATCTTAGAGAAGGTCTTAATGTTGTGGGCAATAGTATTCTTATATATATTGCTGTTTATTTCATAATATTTACTACAATTTCCTATTTTATCCAATCACCTCCGGGAACCATTACTATTTTTGATATTTTAGTTGGCCAAATTCCAGAAGTATTTCTGGGATTATATCCGGTAGTCTATATTCTTTCTAAAAACCATTCATATGAAAAATTAGGGTTAAATTTAGGGAATAGACAACTGATATTAGCAGGTTTTATTGGAATCGCCGGAGGTATCACACTCTATTTTATCAATGATTTTATGGAAATCGTTATAGAGTTATTTAAATCTGTCGGATTTAATATTTTTGCTGAAGTAGAAAATTATTTTGCATCATATGCTCAATCATTACAAGCCGCTGAATTTTATTGGATTATTCTCTTTGCTATTCTCATTATCACTGCTTCAATATCTTCAGAAATGTTATTTAGGGGAACTTTCCATAATACATTAAAGGAGAAATTTGGAAAAACCTTGCGTGGAAAAGCGGTTTCGATATTATTAGTTGCGCTCGCAGTTTCACTTGCCTATTCTATATTATTCTTAATATTTAACTTTCCTATAGGTATTTATTTTTTACTATTGTACTTTTTGATTAATCTGATATTAGGAATAATTTATGAACTAAACGGTAATCTGGCAAATTCCATAATCACATATACTGTTTACAATTTAATTATCTTGTTGATGATGATATATTTTTAATCAACAAATGAACTTCCAAATATCAAATTTTAATAATCAAAAAAATCATTAATCTCTTGTATTATAAAAGGAAATATCTCTTTTCATTTTATATGACATAAACAATTTCGAAGGAGTTATCAAGATTGGGCAGCAGAAATACCTACAGAAATAAAGGCAGTAAAGACAATATTGTTTTCTCAATAGCTGGAGCCCATGGAGTCGGTAAAACCACAATTTTTAATTTACTCAAAAAAGAACTGAGTGATAACCTCAAATTTAAGTTCTTTCCGGAGCGATATGTGAAAAAACCCCCGTTTCCTTTTGGTTCGAGAAATAAACAAACCGCATTTCGATCTGAAATTCATTTTCTCCAACAATTCATTCGAAGGAATAAAAATATAAGGAATTTCGATGAAAGATACAATGGACGGATAATTATTCTTGATAGGACACCATTGTGCGTACTCGTATATTCTAAATCCCTTTTCTTAAAAGAAAAAGATTATCAGTTGATATTGGATACCTATAATTCGGTGAATTGGCGGGAGGATTATGTTATCTATCTTACGGCAGATCCAGAGATAATACTCACACGAACTTTAGTGCGAGGATCTTTAGAAAAGATACGGAAACAATGGAATGAAACAGAAAAGGATTATTTGTTAAATGTGCTCACTTTTTATAATGAAATACTCTCTTTGAGGAGAGAATCTGAAGAAATATATTTTATCGAGACAGACAATTTGGAACCTGCTGATGTGACGGAAAAAGTAATGGACATAATTTCTGATGTGTCGGGATATTCTTTTAATCAGAAATTACAACCTCATCCAAAACAAATGAATCTAAAAAAATTTTTAAAATGAAATGAGATAAATTATTTAAAGTACTTTTATTATTGATCTCTTGAAATAAATTAATTCATTAAATCTCCTACGTTTAAAAATGTCATCTCTTGCGGACGATGTCAGACAAAAATTAATGTACGTGTTGAAAGATGAAGAAGAAAAAACAGATTTAGAAAACTTGTCTGTACTATCGCGTGTTGGAATGAAAGTTTCAAGTGCTACCTCAGCTGATTTAGATGCAGATGCGACTTCAGCATCAAGTACCGCACTGATTGATTTAGGTTTGAGACTTAGTGAAGCAACAAATCACGGAGCACTTCGAGAAATCATTCTTCATAACAAATCGGGATACAGTATCTTAATGGCAATCAACGACGAATACATTGTTTTCAGCGGATTAACTGCGGTATATAAAATAGGTTATTATTTACCATATCTGAGAGAACTTGCTAAAAAATTAAATGCGCTTATCTCTGGGGATGAAAAGACAGAGATGGCATTATCGTTAGAAGAAGATGAACTAGAAAAACTCCGAAAGAAAAAAGAAGAAGAGGAGGAAGAGAAAAAAGAGGAGGAAAAAGTTGTAAAGCCTTCATTAGAACAAGATAAAGAAGCTTTAGATGGTTTATTAGGCTTTCTAGATGACTGGGAGAAGGAGGGGCTTGGAGCGGAAGAGTTAGAGCCTCAGAATGAAAGCAATATTGTCTCAATCCCTCAGAGTATGACTACCGAATTTGGTTCAGAATCAAAATCAGTGGGACTCCCCGAGACTGCGGAACAAACTTCACAGGTTTCTGATCAATTCAAGGTATATGACGATGAAGTACCCCCTATTCCTCTTGAAGATTATACTCCAATGGAGATGGATGAAGAGAGTGAAGAACCCGAACCTCAACCAGAAACAAAGGTCATTGCTCCCTCTTTAGAACCGACAAGTAAGACAGATACATCTGAATCTCTCCCTTCACTCGATGAGCTAAAACCACCCGATTTTGATTCAGAAGTTGCAACAGAATATGCAACTGAATTTATTTTAGAAGAAGAATCTGAATCCTTAGATGCTGTTCTAAAAGAACTTGGTTGGGAGGAAGAAGACTAGAATCTATTCATTCATTTTATTGCTTTAAGATCTATTTCTTTATTTTATTTACTTAATAAATGATAATGATCATTATTTAAGCATAACATAAAATTATCAAACTTAGAACCATAAAACTGATTCAATATAATAAAGACGCTCATAGAGTATATTCCTTAATATATCACTTAATATTCGTGGTTAAATATCGACAAAAGGTATTTGTAGAAAATGTCGGAATAATAGGCGATATAAAGGACAAGATCATCGAATTATCGGAAGGGTTCGAAGTAGAAGTGTTAGAAATCGAATGTGGAATTGACCATATTCATTTATTAATATCCGCTAAACCCACATTAGATATGACTAAATACATAAATATTATAAAGGGACACGCTTCCAGATTTATTAGGGAAAAATATTCCGATTTTTTAAGGGATAAATTATGGGGAAACCATTTTTGGAGTCGGAGTTATTTCATCGCTACAACGGGAAATGTATCTATTGATGTACTAAAAGGATATGTAGAAGCACAAAGGGGGAGATCTTCGAATAATGATTAATCGAGCGATAAAAATTCATTTATATCCAAACCAAGAGCAAG
>SHMW01000035.1 GCA_008080735.1 Promethearchaeota archaeon | reverse complement strand
ACTGAGCTATGGAGGCAATATTTATTTTTTAATTAATAATATTAAAGATTATATTTAGATTTTTCTATAATATGCTCTCTAAAATGAATTAGATAATTCTGAATTAAATAAAATTCCTTCTTAAGATCCAAATATGAAATTAATAATCAAACTTAGATAAATTAACGAACTAAATTCAAAATAAGATAAGATTTTTTAATTCTGGTTGTATTTAATTTATCAATAAAACCGTTCAATTGTAATTATGGTCTATAAAGTCTATTTTAAAGGTATAAATGAGGTTGATTTTGAAGATCTAAAATTAACATTTGAGGAGATTCCAAATGAAAAATCTATAAAAATGCCTGCTGAATTCACTGATAAGCTTAAAACTCTAAGTTCAAATAATAACAATATTATAAATATTCAAAATATTGATTCTGTACAAGAATTTGGATCTAAAGATTCGATTAGAAATTATTCTAATTTTTTTGTAATACTCACTATTTTAAATGGCCAAAAACAAGGGTTTCTTTTCGCTTTTAAAAAAAAAACGGGAAATATTCTTATAGGAAGGTGGCCTTTCAAGCAAAAAAAGAGCGATGTCGAAATTGAGGAACTTGCTGATAATTGTAGAACTTTAGTTGATAATCACCAAAAATATTCAAAAATATGTTTAATAACATAACTAATATGTGAGAAAATCGATATTCCTCCTGGAAAGGAAATTTAGAACTTCATTCTCTTCGGGCATCCCTGTTCGTGCACCTAATTTTTGTATTTTTAAGGCTGCAGCGGCATTTGCGAAAATGCATGATTTTTCCAAATCCCAACCCTTAATCCAATGGGCAACAGAAAAAGCTCCATTAAACGTATCACCCGCCCCAGTGGTATCAATAACTTTTTCAACCTCGAAAGCTGGAATTCTTTTTTGAAAGTCTGAAGTTGTGATGATGGCTCCTTCCTTTCCAATAGTGATAATGACTCTAGGTATCCCATAATTTACTAATTTTTTAGCTGCCTCTTCTGGTAAGTGAGTTTTAGTGATTTTTTTAGCACCTTCTCTATTTAGAATAACGACATCCGCTTTTAATAGGACTTTCTCTAAACTCTTCCAACCTCTTTCTGCGATTTGGGCCTCTAAATCAATACTTAATTTCACATCGTGCTTTTTTGCTATTTTAATAGCTTTTTCGGTTATTTGTGGATGAATTATTGTAGTATGTAGCAATTTTGCGCCTGAAATATATGAGGACTTAATATCTTTAGTATTAATTTTAGTAGTTTTCATATATGGGGATTGAATTATTGTTTTTTCACCCTTAGCTACAAATATGAAATTTACGGGAGTTTTTTTGTTCTTGAGTTTTAGTGTGTGAGTTGTATCAATACCTTCTTCTTTAAAGTCCTTAATTAGAAAATCTCCATAATCATCATCACCAACTGCGCCAATAAATCCACATCTTGTACCTAATCGAGAGACTGCAACCAAATAATTGGCTGTGACTCCACCTGAAAAATAGTTTTCAGATATCGCGTCTAATTTCTCATCTGGTTTTGGAAATCGTGGTACCTCTGCAACCCAATCAACGACTACTTCTCCTAATCCAACAATTTTGATATTATTCATTTATTGCGAGTAGATTCATAAATTTTTGGTGAATATTTGTCTAAAACTTAGAAATTAGAAAAAATTAAATTTCGATTTTGTTAATAATGTGTTCTAATTCATTATTAATATTTAAATATTTGAAATCGTAAACGATAACCTCATATAAATTCGAAAAATCGCTATATTTCGCTTTACCCCTCACTAATATGTCTTTACCTAGTATTTTTTGATTTACTTTGTCTAAAAAGTTGTCCATATCGGGCGAATCTACAATCTTTGACACAATTTCCGTTTTTTCTCCGATTAGTTTTTCAGCATTCTCTCCAATAAATGTACATCTTATTGTGTCAGTGCCATCATCAATTACTATATTTAGGATCATTCTTATTTCAACTTCACCTATCTCTTCACATTGACAATTATCAACTTTCTTAAAACATTTTGAGCAAGCATCATAAACTGTAATCGAATTAATTTCTTTAACGATAACCCCCTTTAGTTCAAAAAAACCAGAACTATTAATCTCTTTTATATTAGAGTAATTTCTAGTAAAATTTGAGGATCCTTCTCTTTTGTTTTTAGTATTTATTTCTTTTATTTGGTCTATTTTCAGATCAATGAATTCTATTTCAGAATTTTCAATAAAACTTATTTCTTTTCTCTTATAAAAACTACTGAATCGTAATAGGACATTTTTTAAGTACACCCCTTGGCTATTTTCTATTTTTTCTGAGTACTTCTCAGCAAGATCTCTCCATAACGTTACTCGAATTCCATCCGTTTCATCACTGACTACAAAGCTAAATAAAGATACTTCTTCTCCGCTTTTTAAGGTCACCTTTTTTAAATTATCAACAGTAGATACGATGCCCTTGAAGGAAACAATATTTTCCATATTTTGTAATGATTTAATATCCTCAACAAAATTTCCCTTTAAATCGATTTCTTCCTTTGTATGTAATATTTTTGAATTGGAATTCGCAAATAGTTCAATTTCTCTCTTATTAAAATTACTCTGTCTTGGATTGAGATTTGAGATTTTTATATTATCTCCTTTTTTTACTTCCGAAAGTTTTTCAGTATCTTCATTCCAAAAGGTAATCCTTATCGAGCCCGTAGAATCCACCAAATGAAGCGATCCAACCCTTCCCTCATTTCCATCTTTTCTTTCAAACTTATTGATTGGTGCTACTCGTAGGACCTTTCCTTTTGTCGAGATGGATCTTTGAGATAAGTTTATCTCTTCAATAGGAATTATCTCTTTAGTAATTTTTGGATAATTTTTATAATTGACATCCTCGGGTGATAGAATAATCTTCCCTAATCTACCGATATGTATTTCAACTCCATACTTTCCTTCTTTAGCATAACTATTAATAACTTTAACTAACTCATTTATATCAAAACCTGGGCTCTTAAATACGTCTGTTTGTTCATCCCACAACACAACTCGAATGTCACCCGTCTTATCATGGAGAAGAAATGATCCGACTTTTCCCTCACTCCCATCTTTTCTATTAAATTTAAATATTCTATATATCTCCCTTATCCTCCCCACTAAAGTGATATTCCTCATATCTGAAGTTATATCAGACACATTTATTTCAATATCTTGTATTAATTCATTATTCTGATTTTTAACATCTACTCCCAATTCTTTTGCGATTATGAAGAGTGCGCCCTCATCAGAGATTAAGCCCTTTAATTCTTGCTTCTTTTCATTGACTAAATCCTCTATTTTCTTTTTTGTTAAACCCGTCTCTTCAATAATTTTCTTGATATAAATATCTGTTTTCATTCTTTTTCACTGTTTTTTATAAAAAAAATAGTATTTAATATCCTTTAAAAATACATTTATTAGGTTATTAATTATCCTAATAAACTTATAAACAATTAAGCTCTTCTGATTAAATGATTTATCAACTATTAAATTTATTAGGACTTTTTCTTCTTTAAATTAATCATGTCTGATTTTAAAATTATACCTGTGATTGATATCCTAAATTCAAAAGCAGTTCATGCTAAAAAGGGAGAAAGAAATAAATATCGTCCACTAGAATCTCCTCTTTTAAATACTACAGATCCTGTACTAATAGTTAAGAAACTAAGTTCTCTGGGTTTTAAATGCATCTATCTTGCCGATTTAGATGCAATAACCAAAAAAAACCCAAATATAACACTATTGGAAGAGATAACTTCTATTAGTGATGTTAGTATTTATTTAGATCCCGGTATAAGGAGTGAGAAAGAGATTAATACCTACTTAGATATAAGAATAAATAAACTAATCATTGGTCTTGAAACTGTCTATAATTTGGATGTGATCTCTAATTGTTTTTCCTTCTTACCAAAAAATAAGATTATAATAAGTGTCGATATGTATCGAAAGAAAATCATATCAAATTGTAAATCTCTCAATAATTTAGATCCTATAGAAGTAATTGAAAAATTAAATAATGTTGGAGTATTTGAGATTATTCTGTTAGATTTGTTCAGAGTAGGGCAGAAAATGGGTGGTATTCCAAAATTATATGAAAAAATTAAAAAAACATTTACAGGTAAAGTCTTAGTAGGGGGAGGTATAAAGAATTTAAATGATATTAAAACGTATCAAAAAGCTAACTATGCGGGCGTTCTTATTGGAACTGCATTATATGATGGGACTATAGATCATGAAGATTTGATTTTATAGGATTTAATCGACGATTATCTGTCCAGTGCTGGAGATATCTAAAGATTTTTTGCAAACTGGGCAATTATGTTTCATTTTTATCCAATCTAGTATATGCTCTTTATGAGCTTTTGCTTCACATAAAGGACATCCCATCACTTCATCAAAAATCTCAATATCTTTTCCACATACCGAGCATTTTGCTTTTGATTCTGTAGAGATTAGAATTGTTTCTTTCTTACTATCTAATATAATCTCTTCAGTATTTTCAGCAGTTGGGTTTATCTTTTTAAGTTCTGTTTTAGTATCAACACAAAATACTGTACCTTGTGAGTCATCTTTACGATTTCCAATCCAAACCACCTTTCCCTTGAAATAGGATGATCCATTTTTTAATAGTATCAATTCTAAAATTCTATTTTCCAACACATAAGTTTGTATAACTTTGGTATACTCAATATTTACATTCGCAGTCAACTGCTTAATTACTTCAATCGGTTCTTTGAAAACTTCTTGAGTGATATCAATTTTCGTTTCTTCTTTAGGAGACATTTTTTTACTGTTTAATTTTTGTATATAATAAAAATGATCCAATTTAAATTTTTTAAAATTTCTAAAAGGATTGCAATATTATAGTATTTTGTTAAATATCGTAGAATGTGATTCTTCTTCCGTACAAAGTAATACATAGAATCAGATTAAAAAAATACTTATTTCCACGATATTAGGTAGCTTCGCAAAAAATTTATTAACATTCCATTTATTTACAACAATGATAGGTCATGCATAATAATATCAAATTACTTATCAGTCCAAAGAATATCACCGAAGCTAAAATCTGTGTGGATGCTGGAGCAGATTACGTGGATTGCAAAAATCCAGACGAGGGGTCACTTGGAGCAAATTTTCCTTGGATCATTAAGGAGATGAAAAAAATCATTCCGCGCAATAATGGACAAAAATTAAGTGCAACTATAGGGGACTTTCCTAATCTACCAGGTAGTGCCTCATTAGCAGCCCTTGGAGCTGTATGTTCTGGGGCAGATATTATAAAAGTAGGATTAAAAGGACCAAAAACTGAAGAAGAGGGTAGATTTTTAATGGAAAAAGTAGTTAAAGCAACTAAAACCTATAATCAAAATGTCAGAGTTGTAACCGCAGGATATGCTGATTTTTCGAGAATGGATAATGGACTGCACTTTCTTAAAATACCTCTAATCGCAGCAAAATCGGGTGCCGATATTGCTATGTTGGATACATTTATCAAGGATGGAAAAAATATTTTTGACTTTCTTAATATAGATGACTTACATAAATTCAAAAATCTAGCCCAGAAATATAATCTGGAGGTAGCTTTAGCCGGAAAATTACAAATTGGTGATATGAATAAAATAAAAAAAATTCATCCTGACATAATCGGAGTAAGGAGTGCTGTCTGTGAAGGGTTTGATCGGAATAGAGGTATGATAAAATATGACCTTATTACAAAATTGAAAAAGGAACTTATTGCTCCATAAAGATGGAAAATCAAAGCAATTTCAGAAAAATTACAATAAAGATTGCCGAAAAAGAAAACTTTTTCGACTTGAATTTGTGCGCAAAAGAATTTATTGACTTAATAGATAATTTCAAATCGAAATTTTTAAATCAACAATACTTCATCTTAGTTGCCTATTATGAAAATATTTTAGCGGCTATCTTAGTAGCAGAAGACAAAAGTAAAAGAATAGACTCTTTGGAAAAAATTCTCCCTAGTATATGCCTTCATTTATTATATGTAAATCCAAATTATCGGAATAGCGGAATTGGGAAGAGATTGGTTAATACATTCATTATGATCACGAAAAATCGCGGATATGCTACCGTTTATGTAAAATTACCGAATAAATATAAGAAAGGGATTTCCTTTTTTCTAAATAACGAATTTCTTGGTCTCAAGTTTAGACAAAAAGGTAAAAAAGACAATAGAATCGTCTTAGAAATTCATCTATGGGAAGATTTTGGAATTCGAGACTGTCAAATTATTAGATTAGATTCATTTGCATTATATTAAAAAAAATAAAAAAAGAAGCCTTATCATGGAATTTGAAAACCTGTTAGGAATCATAGGTATTGGAAAAATGGGCAGCACCCTATTAAAAGCCGCTTTAAAGACAATAGATAATCAACAAATTATCATATATGATATTGATGAGAAAAAACGGCAAGAAATTTCCGATCAATATAATGTGAAAGAAGCAAAAAATAATGTCAATTTAATAACCACTTCTAAATATATATTATGCGCTGTTCTGCCTCAAGTTATTGATGATATTTTAGATCAATTTATGAATATTAGAAATAATCAAATTATTATCTCTATCGCAGCAGGAGTTTCTATGAAACATATTATGAAAAAAATAAATAAAGAAATTGGAATAATTCGAGTAATGCCTAACACTCCCGCCTTAATAGAAGAAGGTGCCACAGCTATTAGTCATAATAAATATGTTAATCAAAAAGATCTTGATTTCATTAAAAATGTGTTTAGAGAAGTAAGCCTGGTTGTCGAATTAGATGAGAAACTCATGGATGCGGTTACAGGGCTCTCTGGAAGTGGCCCCGCTTATGTTTTCATGATTATTGAGGCCTTAGCTGACGGTGGTGTGAAAATGGGTTTGCCCCGCGATATTTCGATAAAACTTGCGGCAAAAACTGTATTAGGGGCGGCTAAGATGGTGTTGGAAACTAATGAACACCCCGCACTTCTCAAAGATAAAGTAGCAAGCCCTGGCGGAACTACAATTACTGCTCTGCATCAACTGGAACTTTCTAGGCTTAGGTCATCATTAATCTCTGCTGTGGAAGCAGCCACATTAAAGTCAAAGTCAATGAAAGAATAAAAGACCTATAATATTCTTAAACCTTTTTCTTCTATTTTCAAACAATATATCTTGTTCACCGTTTGATAAGATTCAAGAATTTCTTTAATCTCATCAACTCTTTTTTTCTTACAAATAGCAAAGATTGATTTTCCCAATTGGTTTAAACTTGCACCAATTATCTGTTTTTTGTTTAAATCTTCAAGAAGATCTCTAATCTTAAATAAATGAAGAATTTCCAAAATCTTTGTTTCTTTTACGAAATTCCATGAGAGCCTCATAAAATTTTTGATGTCGGGATCTATTTTTAGCTTTCTTAAAGCCTCCCTACCTGGTTCATTAACTATCGCATGAAGTGATTGGTTTGATAGGAATTCCTTTGTGGAAATCTCGCCAAAGGAAGTACAAATTACGTGAATATTTTTTGGAAATTTGATATATTCATATTTACAAGGATATCCAGGTGCTGCAACAATACCTAGTCCCGCAGAGAGTTGACCGCATACGGTGCCTAACCCTGTCTTATTAATAACCTCTGCAATATGCGCGATTCTACCACACTCAAAATCAGAAAGCTTTAGGCCGAATAAATGATTTAATCCATATATTGTTCCTAAAGCCCCCGAGCCACTGGCCCCATATCCACATCCAACTGGAAGATCAAAATTGTGAACGATTTTTATAAAATAAGGTTTTGGAAGAAAGCTTTTCAGATAATCAAAAATATAATATGTAGTTTCTGCCTCCTTATTAACTTGAGAACCATTGATATATATTTCGCAGCTAGAAGGATCTCTATTCTTTTTCCCAATTCGTTCTGAAATAATTTTTGTCGTCCCCATCGCACTCAATGTAAATCCAGCACCTCTCGAACCAATTTTCTCTGGATTTTCTAGTTTAATCCCATTTTTAGTGTCAAGAATTTCAAAAAATCCCGTAATTCGGTGTGGGACTTTGATGATGATTTTCTTCCTTTCACTCATATATTTTAATAAGTTTGATTAAATAAGATATTATAATAAAAAGAAAAATCAATTTAAAATTAAGTATCCTTATGGATAAAAAGAATATTGTAATTAAAATTGGGGGTTCTCTTCTTTTCCGTAGAACTATGGAAATCGATTCCCAAAAAGTTGAAGAACTCTGTAATGTAATAAAAAATAAAGAATCTTATGATTCAATTGTAATTGTTGTTGGCGGAGGGATGATCGCCAGAGAATATATTGAATTTATCAGAAAGCACACAAAAAATGAATCTTTAGCAGATCTTTTAGGGATACAAGTCTCTCGAATTAATGCACAGTTGTTTGTTTCATATTTAAAGGATCTTGCTTATCCTTTGATCCCGAAAACGATTGAAGCTTTTTCTGTAGCGCATCTATCTCATCGCATAATTATAATGGGTGGTCTTCAACCTGGTCAAAGTACCACATCAGTGGCATTAGAAATTGCTGAATATATTCAAGCAGAACAAGTAATTATATTAACGGACGTTGAAGGAATCTATAATAAGGATCCTAATCAATTTAAAGACGCAAAACTTCTAGAAAATATAAATAAAACGGAATTATCAAGTATTATATTCAAGGAAACAGATGAAACTCAAGCATCCGCAGGAGAGTATAGAATTTTTGACGCTGTTTCATTACAAATTTTAAAAAGGAGTAATATAAAAGTACATGTTGGTTCAGGAAAGGATTTAAGTAAGTTTAAGGATTTCTGGGAAGGTAAGGTAAAAAGAATAGGGACTCTCATATCGGGTTAACTTATTTTTAATAAATTTTTTTTAATAATGAAGATTATCCAATATAATATAATAGAACAATTCAATAAAAACTAAAATGTCACACTCTTCATGGAAAAACCAGATCCAAAAAAAATGGGGTCCACATCAGCATTGTCCTGTATGCGGAAAAGCTATGGCTCCAGAAAGAAAGTTTTGCAGCCAAAACTGTAGAGACTCGTATTTACAAAAACAGAAGAAACAAAAAAAGCAAAGTAGATATCAAATCGTCTTTCTCGTTGGAATGATGGTTGTTATGTTTGTCCTTATGTTTGTCTTTATGTAATATATTTTTTTAATAAAATGCAGAGATAACCAAGCCCGGTCAATATACATTTAAATTTTAATGTATGGATTACCGGTGATGGACTCAAGATCCATTCTCATAGGAGTACGGGGGTTCAAGTTGTGGGAATACAATGTCCCATAAGAGCACATCCCTCTCTCTGCATTTTTTTTAATAATCCAAAAGCTCCTCAGATTCTCTTAAATCTTTCAAATTTTCGTTGATAAAATCGACTATAGGTCTAGCTATTTCATTTTCCTCGACCTTTTCCTTGATAAATAAGAGCAATAGAACGGGCATATCTAAGAAATTTGTCATCCTCTTAGTTATAACAGAGCTCAGTAACTTCTGTTGAATTCCAAATAAATGATATGTAGATGAAGTAGATTTAACCCCCTTTATCCTCTGAGGACTCCCTAAAGTCACATCTCCTATCCCCATCTCCTTCTGATCTGATAAGAATGCTAAATAACTTTTGTGAAGTTTAAATAGCTTTAAGTAAAGTTTTAATTTATCAACTTGAAAAGATTTATCAAGAATTAGTTTCATGATTGTAATTTCCCTTCTAATGTAAAGTAGAAATATTCCTATAATTCTGCTTCCCTCATAGCTTCATCGACTGAATAATCCTTATGGACGATAAGATACAACGCTCGCACTAAATTTGTAGGATTATCCGCTTGGAATACATTTCTCCCAAATGCTACTCCTGCCCCGCCAACATCTATTGATTGTTTAGTAATTTCTAAAATCTCTCGGGTCCCTCCCTTTTCACCTCCAGCAATTATGACTGGGGCCATACAACCATCTACGACTTCTTTAAACGAATCAGGATCCCCAGTCCAATTTGTTTTGACAATATCCGCACCCAATTCTGCCGCCGCTCTCGCAGCAATTTTTACCACTTCTACAGCGTATTCATCTTGAATATTATCACCTCGAGGATACATCATCGCAAGTAAGGGCATTCCGAACTCTCTGCATTCTCTTGAAATTGTTCCCAAAATCTCAAGCATTTCGGGATCCGAATTCGTTCCAATATTTATATGTAGTGAAACCCCATCCGCGCCAACCTTTACTGCCTCCAACACTGTATTTACCAACACTTTATAATTTTTTGAAGGACTAATAGATGTTGACCCAGAAAGATGAAGAATTAATCCGATGTCTGGGCCATATCCTCGGTGAGCATAGAGCGGGATTCCAATATGTCCCAGAACTGCGTTTGCACCTCCTAATGCTATCTTATTCACCTTTTCTCCAAGGTCCTTTTCTATGCCTTTGATTGGGCCTACAGTAAGCCCATGATCCATGGGAATAATTATAGTTCTTCTATTCTCCCTATTCATAATACGTTCTAATCTAATACTTTTGCCAATATACCCAGAAATACTAAAATCACCTTAATTGAAAATAATATTTGAAACAGAACTAGTTTATAAAGCTGTTCTTTTCTAATAAATCCAATATATTTGCATTAAAAATTTAAAATTCCCACTAACTCGGAAAATAACCAGAAAACTCTAGACCCATATTTTCCGGAAATCGGGACATAATATTCATAGATTGGATCGCGTTACCGGCAGTACCTTTAATTAGATTGTCAAGAGTACATAATACCACAATACGATTCAAATGATGGTCTAATTCAAATCCTACATCACAATAATTTGTACCCGCAATAATTTTAGGGTCAGGTAGTCGAAATACACCTGTATTTTGATTTATTAAGCGTAAAAACGGCTCACCTCTAAAAGCTTTTCGATAGGTCTTAAATAACATCTTATTACTTACTTCTACATCTTCCGCAATAAACGCATGAGAAGTTGACAAAATCCCACGAACTAGATTAACTGCGTGAGCTGAAAAACCTACTTTTACCTCTGGCTCTTTAATTTTGGTATCACTTATCTGCAAATTCAACTCTTGTTCAATTTCTGCGGTATGACGATGTCCTGTCATTTTATAAGGGCGTATACTGTTTGCTCTAATTGGATGGTGAGTGGATTCATTTACGCTTGCTCCTGAACCCGATGATCCAGTCTTCGAATCAATAATTATATTAGAACGCTCTATCACGCCTTCTCTAATTAAGGGGAATAACCCATAAATTGCGCTTGAAGCATGGCAACCCGCAACCGCAACCAGATATGCGTCCTTAATTTGATCCCGATGCAACTCTGGTAATCCGTATACAGCATCTGAAAATAACTCCGGATGGCTATGCTCTTTTTTGTAATATTTTTTATATATAATTGGGTTTTTTAATCGAAAATCAGCGCTTAGATCAATAACTTTTAACCCTACTTCTAATAGAGAAGACACCATATCTTGTGAAACGCCATGCGGTGTGGCGAGAAAAATCACATCACATTTCTCTTGAGCAGTTTCTACTTTATATTCCTCAAACTGATAATCTACAAGATTTCTAAGATTTGGATAAATAGAATGAAAATATTTCCCAACTAATCTTCTTGATGTTATGTAATTTAAATTTACTTTTGGATGTTGAGATAATATTCTAACCGTTTCACCACCTGCAAATCCACTTGCACCTACAACACCCACGTTCAATGTCATGATATTCGATAATCTAAGAAAAATTTTAAATTTATGGATAAAACAAGGAAAAAGAGTACTATTATGGAATTTAAAATCTAAATGTTCTATTTAGTTGAGAGAAATAGTTAGAATGGGGTTTTTAAACTCCAAAAAGTTGCCGTAAATCAGTATAGACTTGAGATAATTGAGAAATTATTTGTGCATTATCTTGTTGTAAATAATATCTTATATATCCCGCTAAACCCTCATCATCTTTTACCCATTGTAGAAATGACTCTATTTCTGCCTTTAATTGCGGATCAATGCTAACAGCACCTCCCCCTTGTGATTGTACCGCCCCACCCATATCTTTTCCGAGTTGAGAACTCTCATCCATATATGGTTTGCTTGAATTCATATCGCCAACAGCACGAGCGGTATCCATCATAGCGCCCCTCATATCACCTTCTGGAGAGACGTAGGCAATCAATTTGTGTTCTTCATCCTTTGCGGCAACTATACTCCCCTCTCCTTTTATCGAGGTAGCTGCCATTCTTTCAGATGTGCACTGAAGCATAGAATATTTTATTCCTGAGATTTTTATAAATTGGGCATTCTGACCACGCCAACTGGAGAGAACCCGATCTAAGTCAGGGCTTATATCCCAATTATCTGTCTGATATACAATATTATCATTTCCCTCTATTACTGTCGCAGCTATGATTGTCGGGTCTTTTTGCATGAGATTATTGATAGCTTCTTCTGGACTTGATGGCATATTTATTATTCTTATCCTAAAATTGTAATTTGTTTTAATTGTATTATCTAAATTAATATTATTAAAATTATCTATACAAATTATTTTAAAATAGGTATTAATAATTTATTATTTCCTTTTCACATTTATCTGACCAAATTTAGGTTTATAGGATTTATTTTCTTTTTTTTCCGATTTTTGATCCTCAGAACCTTTAGCTGATAAAATCTGATGAAAATAATCACATTTCTCCATCTGAGTTATGTGATCATTTAAACTTTGTTGATTTTTAAATACTTTACCACATGCGTGACAATGTTTTGAGGTGTTTTCTAATAAACCCTTAGGTGTTTTAACTATTATGTCGTACTTTTTTCTTATATTTTTACCTTTATTTTTTTTACATCTATGTTTAATTAATTTCCCATATGGAGGATATTCAAAAAATACCTTACAACCATGTGTACATTCCCAATATAATATATCTGCTCCGCAAGAAGGGCACTCAGACTTAAATGTTCGCAAGGTACAATGTTTCCCATGGGTACTTGGAAAAGGTTGCATTATTTAGTTGAAATTTAGGAGATAATTATAAATTTTTGATTAATATTCATAATTAGCGCCCTTTTTAGTTTAAGCATACAATTTTTAACAAAATAATCTATTTAGACTTAAATTAATTTTTTCTATTTAGGCTCTCAACGGCTCCGACAAAAACCTTCTACCAATTTAAAAAGCTAATTCCTATAATACCTAATTAATATTAGTCAGTTTATTAACTGGAAAATTATTTAAAACGGAAACATTTAAAAGCTCGACAATAATTATTGAAATTAAAGAATTGAAATTTTTATCATAGAGGTATTTATGTCTCAAGATAATTCTAATCAATGTCCAGAATGTGGAAATTGTAATTTAATAATCGATAATTCGAGAGCAGAGATAATATGTAATGATTGCGGATTAGTGATAAACCAAAGACTGATCGATTCGGGACCTGAATGGCGAGCATTTTCTACAGAGGAGGCGAATAGAAAGGTCCGTGTGGGTGCCCCCTCCACACTTACCTTGCACGATAAAGGTCTTAGTACTATCATTGGTTGGAAAAATAAGGACGCATTTGGACAGAAACTCTCTCCAAAGAAAAAAGCAGAGATCTATAGATTGCGAAAATGGAATACGCGAACCAGAACGAATAGATCTATTGACAGAAATCTGGCCTATGCAATGAATCAATTAGACAGATTATCTTCTCAATTGAGTTTATCAAGAGATCTTAAAGAAACAGCGGCACATATTTACAGAAAAATGGCAATTAAGGGGTTAATTAGAGGGCGCTCCATAGAGGCTATGCTCATCGCCTCAGTTTATCTCGCATGCAGACTAAACAAAATCCCAAAAACGCTTGATGATTTTGTTGAATTCACTTCTATTGATAAAAAACAAATTGCTAGATGTTATCGATTAATAATCCATGAGCTTAAGATTAATCTGACCGTTTCGTCCCCAATTAATTTCATCCCCCGATTTTGTGCGGAACTGAATCTCTCTGGTAAAACGCAAAATCGAGCAGCAGAATTAATTTATCTGGCTAAAAAGCACCGCATAACAACTGGGAAAGCACCAACGGGCTTAGCTGGGGCAGCATTATACCTTGCAGCGATGGAACAAGGTGAACGTAGAACACAAAGAGAGATTTCAGAAATCGCGAACGTAACAGAGACGACAATTCGGAACAGATACAAAGAATTAATGAATTATCTTAGCATTGATTCTGTAATTTGAAATAAAGTGACAAATTTTTGTTCCGCACTGAATAAAAAGAGAAATTTTGATGCAATTATTTTACTTTGAGTCTTTTTATAATCTCAGGTCGCTTTTTATATAATATCCGATATCCACAATGGGAACATTTTATGCCTGGGAGGGCACTTAATTCTTTTCTACTTACCTCTTTTCCACAACGGGCGCAAACATATTCCAAAATATTTCACTTGTATATTTATAAATTTACGAGATTCTTTCGAAGTAGTATTAAAAAATGTGAATGAGAATCTCTTATTATATTATACTATTTTTTATATCTAAAAAATTTATCGATAAAAATAGAAGAGGAGTAATGCTCTTCGTGAAATTCATCGAAAGAATTCCTATAGCTAAAATGTGATGATTTAAAAAGAGGGGGAAGAAGAAATATTAATATTTAGATATAGAGTGATTTTCGCTTTTCTTCGGTATCCATTATTTGTAAGGTTTCCAGATCTTTTTCTAATTTCTCGCGTTTAGATTGAAGATTTTTTGAAATATCTTCTAAATTGTCTAAGGAATATCTTTTTTCTATGGGTAGATTAAATGATTCTTTAATCATTTCTAGTAAGGTTATTGACGCTTTTAGATCCGTAATATCCTCATTAACTACAGCAATATTATCTGTTTCCGCTAATAGGACTAATCCATCCGTATTAAAACGCGCCTTTGCCAAGGTGGGAATTAATCCATTAGCGCCAATAATTACTCCTTTTTGAATCCTTTCACAGTTATTTTTTTCCAAAAACGTACTCAGTAAATCTTTACTTGTTGAACTAGCAAAAATTCGTGGAATTTTACTATTCAATTTATTACCGTTGATAGGATATGCACCAAGCGCAATTGTGAGTTTAATGCCACAATTATATATAATTTCCGTTAAAAAATTTGAAATTTTATATATCCCTTTAGGAGTAAGACTCTGCGCGTCTGCAGTTATTAAGATGATATCACGCTTTTCTTGGGGATCTTTCCAAAATAAAATCTCCGCTTTTGGCGCAGATAATAGACTATCATCGACAATAGCACCTGCTGGATAATCATCAAAGATTATATCCATATAATTTTGCGCACCTAGCTGTCCAATCAATGTATCAATTGCGAATTTTCCCACATCCGCAATACCAGGCATTCCTAATATTGCAACTGGATTGATAAAATCTTTTTGGGTAAGATCTATATGTTTAATTATTTTGATTCCAGAAAGAACAGACTCATTCATCATTTTTGTTTTTTTTACCTATTTACTTATTCTCACTATTCTATACAAGATTTGCGTTATATTAAATTACAAATATTATTGACGTGTTCTTGAAAAAACATATAAAAAATGTAAAAATTAAGCATATTTGGGATTGTGTAATATGCTCATAATCGGGGGTGTAAGTTTAGTGAATTATTAATTTTTAAATTTAAGAGAGAAATCATAATTCTTTATTTTTAAATATTATAATTCCAATCCCCATTAATAGAGCAGTTAATAGAATTCCCATACTTCCCGAGAAAATCAAAGGATTAAGTATACCAGGGAGAAAAACTGATGGTAATATTGAAATTAATGAAAACTGATTTCCCACATAAACAGAAAGAATTGCAGATGCTGCCACATTTTTTACTGAAATTCCAATTATAATCCCCACAGAACATGAGATACTCATCGCAGCTAAACTAAAACCTAAACTCTCCATACTTTGTATGAGCACAATTGATTGAGGTATTCCTGTAGTAATCCAATCAATAAACACTCCAACTATTAACGTGATAAGGGTTGCAATAACTAGACAAGAAAATACTGCCAAATATTTAGCAATTAATAGACTTTCTCGCTTAACCGGTCTAATCAGAAATAAATTAAACACTTGTCTGTTTATTTCGCTAGTGATGGAAGTACTTAACATGACTGATGAGAGTGTTCCTCCAATGCTTGCTATGAATAGCCCTACAAAATAAGAGAGCGGAACCCCTTCAGTGTCCAACCTTAATAAATTCAAAATAATTGACAAAATAGGTAAACCAACCCAAAGAATAATCATAATCTTAGACTTATAAAAACCTCTTAATTCATCGAAAAATAATATTTTCAAGCTCATTTATTATCTGCCTCAATTATTTTCAAATATACCTCTTCTAAACTGGGTTTTAGTAGATTAAATCCTCTCAAATCTTTTCTGTGATTAATCAGTTTTTGCATTATTTTATAGATTGCATTATCAATATCGATATTCCTTCTGAGATGAATCTCTTGAATTTGGTTATTTTTAATATTTACGAAATCGATAAATGGAAAATCATGATACAGTTCAGTGGAAGGTACTTCTTTTGCATATTCAATTTCGATTATATTACCAATATTAAATTCATCTTGAAGTTCTTTTGAAGTTCCAATTTTCAATAAATTTCCTCGATTCAAGATTCCTATTCTATTTGCGAAATCTTGAACATCTGTTAAAATGTGAGAAGAGAATAAGATCGTAATATCTTTCTCGGCAAATTTGTTAATAATATTTTTAACTTGAAATCTGCTGGTAGGATCCAAACCTGATAATGGCTCATCTAATACTAAGATTTCTGGATTATTCAGAATAGCTTGAGCAAATCTTAACTTCTGTTTCATTCCTCCCGACAAATATTCTATTTTTTTATTATCAACTTCCACTAGTCCTACGGTTTGTAGAACCTCCGGAATTCTTATATCTAAATAGTCCTTATTCATTCCAGAAAGCCTTCCAAATGTTTGAAGTGTATGATAAACAGTACGCCATTCTTGAAAACCTGTCTCTTGTGGTAAGTAACCCAAAATCATCCCAAGATCATCCTTTTTGTCTCTAATTGATTTATGGTTTATAAAAACGTCTCCTGAATAGTTCTTTATCAATCCTACTAATATTTTTAAGCTTGTTGTTTTTCCCGCCCCATTTGGACCTATATACCCAAAAATATCTCCTTTATTTATTTGAAAAGAGATATTATCCAATGCTAACAGATCTCCATACTTTTTCGATACATTGTGAAATTCAATTATTGCCGCATCTTTTCCCCTACTCATTTTTATGTCTCGGATGTTTTAAATAACATAGATACACTGATAAAATTCAGTATGATCTAGAATTTTTTTGAGCATTAAAAAATTAGCTTTAATCGTAAATTATACCCGTAATGATATATCAAAAAAAGGATGATTTTTATGGAAGATTTACATTATCAATGCCTTAAATGTGGTGTTTGTTGCTTTGAAATTCCAGGTAATTACAGCAAAAGAATCCCCCTATATCCCGAAGAGGTTGATAGATTAATTGATATTGCTAAAAAAAGAAATATTGAATTTAAAGTAATAGAAGATTTGGTATTTCCCGATATTTTAAACGAGAATATAATAGTATTAACATATAAAATTAAATTTGAAAAAGAAATTCAATCATGTCCATTTTATAATGATAAAAGAGGATGCACAATTCAAAAAATAAAACCCATAGCTTGTAAAGCTTATCCATTATCTTTGAAACAAGAGGATGCATATAATTTTCGCATCGACATAGATCCTCTCTGTAAATTTGTAAATAATGATGAGAACTATAAACGCTTAAGAAAGATTGATTGGAAGGAGATTAAAAAAGTATTTGAAAAAGAGTATGAGAATGCGGAAGACCATCTTAGAAAAAATAAAAAGTTGATGCTGAAAATTAGAAAACTAGAGGCAGAAAAAAAAATAAACATCTCAAGAAAAATATCTCTAAAAGAATTTGATATATGTTTAAGAGAATGGGACAGAGTTGAAATCACGGTTGAATAAAAAGGTAATAAGTCTTCTTTCGGATGGATTTGATAGCCCCGTAGCAGCCTATTTAATGATGAAACAAGGATTTTTGCCCGTTTTCCTTACTTTCCTCACCACAGTTCAAGAGGAAGCGGATATGCGGGAAAAAATAGGGAACGTTTTAAATAAGTTATCAAAGTTTTCTCAGACCGAATTGAAAGCTTACCTTATCCCATACACGTCCAATTTGGAAATCTTCAAGAATCGGTGCTCTCGAAAATTAACATGTATCTTATGTAAACGTATGATGTTGCGAGTTGCATGTCAAATAGCTGATAAGGAGACAACCAGACTTATCTTAACTGGTGATATCTTAGGAGAACAAGCAAGTCAAACACTTTCAAATTTATATTCCTATAACGCAATTTTGAAGAACTACATTAAATTAATGCCTTTAATTGGTCTTAACAAGATGGATGTTATAAACATCAATAAAAGTATTGGATTATACTCTATAAGCTCGAATAAGATTAATTCTTGTCAGTATTATCCCCAATATCCTGAAACTAATGTGAAAAAAAAGGAAATAAAGAGAGCCGAAAACAAAATAAATCTTTCTCAGATATTAGAAAATACGTTAAAAAGTGCACAAATCCTAAAATTCTGATTTCAATTCCTTAATTCTCATTTCAAATTCTTCATCTTCTAATTCAACATAATCAAACTCATTAAGCGACACAGATGCAGCTTGTGCCACGATGTGTTTACAAAATTTCCGATTTCTATTTATTACAACTTCTTTATAAAAATCGCGACAACTACAATACAATTTGGGATATATCAAATGTTCTTTTTCAATTCCTAAAGCTATCCAAAGGACTCTATTTGAAGGTTTATAGATGTATTTTGTGATACCCCTTTCGAGGGTACCTAAAACCAAATCCGATTTGATCTGTAATTTTGATTCGATTAAATGAATAATTTCTTTGTCTATTACTCCCTTATTTCCAATCTTTTTTGATAATTCATCAAGAAAAATATTTGACATATCTCACACTATAAATATTTAATTATCAATATAAATTAAGATAAATCTTCTAAAAAAAAATATGTGCTCTTTTTTATATCTTCCCACTAGATATTTTCCTTCAATATCTGGAGCGGAATTCTATTTTCAAAGGATGGCAGAAATTTTAACAAAATTATACACCCATAAAATAGATATCTACACATCAAATGCCATAGACTTTACTGCATTACGCTCCCAAAAGGGAAAAAGAATTAACAAATCAAATCCGCTATTCGGAAAAGTTAATGATATCAGTGTAAAACGTTTTCCAATCAAATATAACGTTACGCAGGATGAGAAAATTAGATTTATGAAATCATTTGAATCATATCAGAACCTTAACCTATCCGATAAATGTCTAAAGAATATAATCTCAAATGGACCATTTATACCTGAACTTATTGAAATCTTGTTAAATCAAGAAAATAAGTATGATTTAATACATTCTACCTATTATCCATATTTCAATTTAATAATTGCCTTAATTGCGGGGGAAAAAATGAAGTGTCCAACGATATGTACGCCATTTTTCCACTTTACTAATCCCAGATACTTAAAGAAAGAGCCCGCAGAAATCCTACCTAAATTTGATTTCTTAATTGCTTGCACCCTAATGGAAAAAAAATTTTTATATGAAAACTTTAATATAGACCAGCACAGAATAAAAGTAATTCCCATGGGGGTTGATTACAGAAAATTTAAAAAATTTAATGATAAGGTGTCTTTTAAACAAAAATTTTTTAAAAAGGATGAAAAAAGATATAAAATGGTTCTATACTGTGGGTATAAAAACTATGAAAAGGGGGCGATATCTGTATTGAAATCTATTCCTTTTATTATAAAGGAACTCAATGAAGTCTATTTTGTTTTTATTGGGCCACCTACCCAAGCGTTTAATCGAGAATTATCTAAAGTAAGAAAACTAGAGAAAGCAAGGATAATCAATTTGACACCAGATAATTTAACAGGATATTTTGATAAATATAAATTATCCGCCTTCAAAGAAACGGATATCTATGTAATGCCAAGCAGAAGTGATGCTTTTGGAATCGCATATTTAGAAGCATGGGCTTCCGGAAAACCAGTTTTAGCTGCAGATATCGGTGCAATCCCAGAGGTGGTTGAGAATGAATATGATGGTATATTAGTCAAATTTGATGATATTAATAGTATTAAATGTAATATTCTAAAACTTTTGCGTACAAAGAGTTTAAGGAAAAAATTAGGAAAAACAGGAGAGAAAAAGGTAAAAAATAATTTCACATGGAAAATTGTTGCCGAGAAAACTCATAAATTCTATCATTCAATAATTAATACACTAAATGGAAAAGAGGTATATTAAGATGAAAGAAATTGCTGGAAATACATATATTAGACAAGATAATGAAGATATTTTTATTGATTCATATCATTTGCATGAATTAATAGATCTTTTTGACACACCCTTAATGATTTTTATCGAAAACAGAATTCGAGATAATATTCGTGATTTTAATGATGTTTTTGGAAATATTTTTGAAACATATGAAGGATTCTATTCTCTAAAGGCAAATTATCTTCCTTCTATTTGCAATATTATCTCTTCAGAACGAATGGGAGGAGAAATTATTAGCTTACCCGAATTAAAAGTGGCTTTAAACGCAGGATTCTCTCCAGAAAGAATTATTGTTGGAGGTCCTTACTTACCAGATGATCTTATTGAAATCTCTTTAAAACATTCGATAAAAGAGTTAATTATTTACAATCTTGAGGATTTAGAACGAGTACAAGAAATAGCAGAGAAACATCATATAATTCAAAATATTTGCTTAAGAATCAACTCCATGAAATATGAAAGTAAATTAGGTATAAAAATAACGGATACGAATGCAAACCGTATAGAAACAGCCTTTTCTAAGTGCTCTAATCTTAAATTTACCACTCTTCTTTCTCATTATGGGACTCAAATGAACCACGTAAATCAATTCTTGGAAAATCTTGATACTATAATTAACGCAATAAAAATTCTCAAAAAACATGGTATTGAAATTAAAAGAATTAACATTGGTGGAGGTTTTCCAGAAGCAACTGTGATGCCTAAAAAACAGCTAATTAGAATTGCTAAAGCATTAAATGCATCCTTACAAAATAAAGATATCAACATCGAGAAAATATATGTAGAACCCGGAAGGTATATTGTCGGAGATTCGGGGATATTTATCGCAAATGTCATTAAAATTGCTAAAAATCGATGGGTCTTTCTAAATATCGGCAATCATATTTGTCCAAAATTTGCTCGATGTTCTCTGAGATTTTATAACGTATCTAAAATTGACGCATCACATAAATATAAAACAAATTTGGCTGGAATTATTCCAACTGATCAAGATGTATTAGCAAAAGATTATTTTTTCACTGAACAAGTAGAATTATATGATAAAGTCCTCGTTACCAATGTGGGTGCGTATTGTCTTACCTTTTCTAATAGATTTCCTTATCGATTGCCAACTATAATTAATATTAAAGGAGATGAATATGAAGAAATATTCAACCCTGCTAATCAGCACGATTTTTCCATCTGATTTTTTCATCTCACATATATACATTTTATTCTGAAAATATTTAGATAATATGTGGGTATTATATAATTTCTAATTCTTGTTCTATTTCTTCTCTTTTAACTAAATTTTAATATTATATGTGATTTATCCTTGGAATCATTTATTAAGAACGCCAAAAAAAGAGCAATACAGCGACCAGATAGACAAAACATTGGTTATGCAAATATTAAAATTGTTGGTGCTGGTGGTGCGGGTAATAATACGATAGATAGGTTGATGAAAATTGGTATAAAAGGCGCTAAGTGTGTTGCAGTTAACACAGATCATCAACATTTAGATATGATCGAATCTCACATAAAGATACTCATAGGAAAAAACCTGACTCGTGGTTTAGGGGCTGGAGGTGATCCAAAGATAGGAAGAGCTGCTGCAGAGGAAGATCGAGAAGATCTCATAAAGATTTTGAGAGAATCTGATTTAGTTTTTATCACATGCGGAGAAGGAGGAGGAACAGGTACCGGAAGTGCACCCATCATCGCAGAGATTGCGAAAAATGAAGGTGCAATTGTAGTGGGGGTTGTGACACTACCATTTGAATCGGAAATTGGCAGAATTGATAATGCTCAAATGGGTTTGCAGAAATTAAGACATTATGTGGATACTTTAGTAGTAATTGACAACAATAAATTATTGGAAATTGCACCTAATTTACCAATAATAGAAGCTTTTAGTGTAGCTGATGAAGTTTTGGCTACTATGGTAAAAGGTATTACAGAAACAATTTCAATGCCTTCTCTTATAAACTTAGATTATGCAGATGTAAAAACAATCTTGGGTACTGGAGGTGTCACTATTGTGGGCGTTGGAGAATCTAATGGAAAAGAGAATCGGGTTGAAGAGGCTATTGACGATGCGTTAAGATCCCCCCTTCTGGATGTTGATATATCTGGTGCACGAGGTGCTCTAATACATATATGTGGAGGAAATGATATGACTTTAGCGGAAGCCAATTCAGTTGCTTCTAGAATTTCTGAAAAAATGGATGTAAAAGATTCTATGGTGATTTGGGGTGCCAGGGTGAGTGATGAATTTGAAGGATTTTTAAGAGTGATGTTATTGATAACTGGAATTAAATCACCCCAAATATTGGGAAAAGAATTAAATACTGATGAATCGGATATTAACCAACCGATTTCAAAAGAAAAAGTAGGATTATCCGATGAAATCTTTAATATCAGCGAGATAAGTTCTGATTAGATGAATTTATTGTATTTTTAATACCTCTTTTATAACCTAGTTATATGAATATAAAGTATTCAAATAAATCTCAAAAAGAAATCAAGATCATTTTAGAATATTTGGATAAATGGAAATGTTTTTTTAAGGTCGAAATTCAATATTTTATTGATGGCTGGTCCATATCATTAACTGAATTAACACTTTATCCCCGCTATATTGTTATCGCAAAATTAGAAGGACAGGATTTTTTTGAAATCAAAAGTTTTGAAGTCTCATTTAATGAAGCATATGAACAAGTGGAAAAGGAAATTTTTTCAATAAATCAAATTTTCACGTTGGAGGATTTATTTAGAGAAATAAAAGAAATTATCTATGGTAAAGATTTATTTAATGATGTAAAAACTTGCATAAATAGAATAAAATCGAAATAATTAAAATTCTGGTTTATACATCTCTCGGAATCTTTCTTTTTGTTTTTCACTATACCTATCTTCAAGGAAACGTAGAACTGTGTGGTGTGGCATCCCATTGATAATCATATTAATTGCCTTACGCGCAATCTGTAAATTTTCGTAGTCCGCTATCACAGAGACAGTTTTTCCAAAAATAGAGACAAAACATTCAGCATACCTTTCTATAGTTTTTCGAATCTCTCCATTTCGTCCAATAAGACGTCCTTTAATTCTTTTTAGTTTTTTATCAGATCTCCCCAATATCTTAACGAGATTAAATATCTCTAATTCATAATCCATATCTTTGAGTCTCAAGGCTTTTTCTGGATTGAATCCTCTATTAATGGCCCTTATAATTTTTTTAGCAGTGAGTTGGTTTAGTGGATCATAATTCTCGCTTTCTATATCTGGTTTTATTTCGACATCACCGGTTTTACTATCAATCTCTATAACGACACCCAAATCTTTTTCAATCTGACTTTTAGTTTCTCCATCAGTTCCAATCACAACCCCAATTCTGCCCTTATTCAATTTAAACATTATCTGTATTTCGCTCCATTTTATGGATTACATATCGATATAAATGGCACTTAATATAATTCTTGCTTACTTATCAAATTCATCTCTCTATAATATTTATCTAAACCTCAATAGTCTCATAATAGAAATCTTCGGGGTTAGGTAATGCCATATTGTATTTTTCGAAATATCGGAAGACATTTTTAATATCTCGTACTAGATATTTCTCAGATTTCGGATGCTCTATTGAGACTGCTTGAGAAATATCAATATAAAAAGGTTTTTGATTATGATATAAAATATTGAATTCGGATAAGTCTCCATGAACCAATTTAGATTTTTGATATAAATTCTTAATGAAATCCAAAATATCATTTAACAGAAATTCTTTATTTATGGGGTTTACTATATCTTTTAATTTAGGGGCAGGTATACTACCAAAACCAATATATTCCATAATGAGGATATTATCTCTGACATATATGGGTTTAGGTACTCGTAATCCTGCTCTCTGCGCTCTTTTTAAGTTTTTATATTCTTTACTTGCCCATAAATATATTATTTTTGCAATATTTTTCGGTACTTTTTTAAATCTCGGATCTCCTATAATATAATTTTTCATCCATCGTGATGTATTGCTATCTATCTTATAGATCTTAATCGCAACTTCATGACTATTTTGAACATACCCTAAATAGACATTTGCCTCTTTACCCGCTGAAATAATTCCTTCAATATCATTTAATATTCCTTTATCTAAAATTTTCTGTAGTTGGGTTATAGTTCGCTCATCTAAGACTGATTCAAAAGCTGCGGTCTTTTTTGATCTATCAACTTCTCTTATTCGCTTAGTGTCAATTTTTTTTTTAATCAAATTATCAACATGAGAACTTAATTCATAAAATTCTTCATTTTCTTCATCTTTTTTCATAAAATTTACCTACCTCATAGAAAAATTTCACATTAGCTTAATTTTCTATAATCAGCACTAAAAAAGAATTGATAATTTTTGGTTATTTTTTCTCCCTTCTTATCTTTTAAAACTATCTTATTCTTTAAAACTGTGTCCACGAGATATTCTTTATTATTAATCAATAATGTATCTCCCTTATTGATTGGAAGTACTTTTATTGAAGCTTTCAATCTATATACATTTTTCCCTTTCTGATTATCTCTGCCAACCAATTTCTTTGATCTCTTTAGTAAAAAATGGTATTTATTATTCAGAAAAGTAATGAGATAATTCATAAGTTCATTGGTACTCAGATATAAATCAATCCCATTCGTCTGATCCTTTATTTGAGATATAAAATGCCTCGGTTCCTTTTCAAATAACTTTTCCGTATATTGTTCTATATCTTTTAATATATTATTAATAATATCAAGATCCTCCTCACTATTCACTCTTAGTTGAATAATTGCGGTATAATAAGAACCCCCTCGAATTTTCTGACAATTATCGCATAATTCATAATTTATATTGATTCGGATCTCCTCTGTATGCTTAATCCGTGGATTCTCCTTTAGTCTCCCAATGATTTTAACATTCAAAGTTTTCAAAAGATCTTTCGAAGAATATTCAAAATTTTCCTCATCAAATTGCATTTCAAAGAAGACATTATCATTTTTCAGATATGGTTTGAGGATAAATCTTTCTAAAGCTTCTTCTAAAAGATAGAATTTATCTTTTACCTCTGGCTCATACCAATCTTGCTTTTTGGAATAACTAAAACAATCAAGGCATATATTAATCGAAAAAGAGTCCTTCAATACGAATAAAGGATTTTCTTTCAGATAACAATCAAGACACATTCCGTAATGTGGTGCGGAAGAGTCAATTTCTTTCCCACATATCGCACAAAATCTATTAGGCATCAGAACATCATCTTTAAGGCCATAGGCACACCATTTATTCGACGAACCCCTTCCTTAGGAAGAATTTGACAATCAATTGCCTCTTTTATGATTTTATCACCGACAATATTAAAGTAAGACGCTTCTTTCAGGATCGCGATTGCTTCCGATATATCAACTAATTCGCCTCCAAAAAATTGGTCCGTAATTTCGATTCTCAAATTGCCTTCTTTGAAGACTTTACAAAGTAAATCCTTATCACAACACGCCACCGTTTCTATTTCATTTCTGATGTGGATTTTTATGTATACCTTCATTATCTGATTCAGATTTTATTATTCTTTAATCTCTGTCCGTGCACCACACGCAGTACATTTTAAATATTCCTTCTTCCCTTCTTTGACGATATTTGTATCTGGTTTACTACATATATCGCACAATACATATTCTTTTGCATATTCTCTAATTAATCTGTCTAATACATGCGATTTATAACGGCTTTTTAAGAATAGTTGATTTCCTCTAATCTCTCCCATAGTACCGGCAGTCTTAAGAAAAATTCCAATAAAATGCTTTTTATCTCTGTTTAGTGTATTTAATATTTTATTGAAATTCGTAATATAGGTATTTTTTCCTTCGTATCTTACCTCAACTTTAGGAATTTCAAATCTGCTCGACTGCTTTACATTCTCTGGGATTTTATCATATGCTTTGTTTAACAAATCATCGTAATTATTTAGGTCCATAATTCTCACTAAGGATGGTATAATTTTTATATTTATAATAATCAATCAAGGAAAAATAATTTAATGGTTATAAAACCCTAAAATTAATACTTTTGAATTATAATGGTAATGCATTTTCCATTTCGAACCCAAATAATTTTCCTTCCTCTTTCCGGAAAAGATTTAAAAATCAATAATGAGGTTTTCTATGAATAAATCTGATAAATCCCTTCTTCTGACTGATAGATTTCCATTTCCATCTCTAAATCTCGCAAATAATTTTTTAATTCTTCTTTTGAAATCCCTAATTTATCTTTTAAATCTTTAAAACTAATTCCTTCCCCTCCCTTAGAATGTTGTTTAACCACTGAAATGATTTCATCTCTAATCGAAGGAAATTCCTCATCATCATCCGAAAAAAGGGAGTCTATATCAATTTCATCAGTCATCTCATCCATCTCCACATCTGCCTCGCCAATTTCGGGAATCTCCGCTGTCTCACCATCTTGTATCTTTTTTATTATCTCTGCATCCCTCAGCAAGATGAAATTGGGGGTCTCGATGGTTTTCATAATCTCGGGCGATACATATACAAATTCTTTCCATTTGCGAATTAATCCAATCACATCAACAATATCTCCCTTTGAAAATTTCTCATATTTTTCTGGATCTACACGCCATAATGTGGCACGGATTAGCCCTGTCCCATCATCTAAATCAAATTCTATTCTCATATTGGATGATTCATCCTCATCGAATAAATCATCCCCTTGACTCTCCTGAGTGCTAAGTATTTCACGCTTATCCATTATTGTGGCCGTTATGCGTACTCTTTTTACTTTACCAAAAATCGTATAAAGGGATTTATCTCCGGGTGAATAGTTTCCCTCCATTATATGATGTATCCAGCATCTCACTGCTGGAAATCTTTTATAGGTTTCAGTTTCACTCATATTTCATCTGATAATTATCGGATATGTTTTACTATTATTATATTTATTAGATTGTTTTAAAGCCTAACTATTAACTTCCAAACCTATGAATTCACCTTGATATAGAAGATATTGCTAAATCTTAGACTTTAAGTTAGAAATTCTTCTCATAGGTAATATGCATTAAAAATATAAGAAATGTTTAATTCATTTTTCTTACAAGTAAATCAAAATTAAATTTATCATATATTTCTAAGTATATCTGAATTAACTCCACAACCGTAGCGGGGTGGGCTAGCCTGGTTTATAATCAAGCGGTTTACGCTTATTAAATACGCCGCAGGGCTCATAACCCTGAGACCGTTCGTTCAAATCGAACCCCCGCTACCATTTTTCCTTATTTACCCCAATCTATTTAGATGACTTATTGAAAAATCTACCCATCCTTAAAGATAAATTAAATTGAGTTAAGAAAAGAAATGTCAGAAATATTACGATTTGTGTTGTAATTATCCTTATCGGGGAAAAATGAATGAACAAACACTCCTTCAATTAAATACAGAATATATAAATAGAATTTTGATAATATCCTCAGTTTATGATCGATTTTTGTTTTATTAAAAACAATAAATTTAATTTCAATTCTATATTTGAGAGTTTAAATAGTCTGTTCTAGATATTTCACATGACTCTTAATTTCTTAATTGATTTTTTATTAAACCCATGGACAATCGTATCCTTGATTTTTTGGGGCATAGTTGGTCTCTTTGTTCTCGCACTCCGTAATAGAAAACACGCCTATAACGTCTTTTTTCCTTTTTTAGCGATGTTTAAGACAAAGAGATTGAATAAATTTATTAATAAATTGGGCAAAAAAGCTCCTCGATTTTGGAAAGTCTTTTGGACTATTGGTATATTTATCTCATTTAGTTTTACAATATTCGCATTCTGGTTCTTTTTTAGTAATTTTGTTAGCTTAATATTCAGTCCTTCAATTACTAACGTAATAACGCCCCTAATTCCCGGGGTTACGGTGGATCTCCCGATCTTTGCCTATTTACTACTCCCGCTATTATTTATAGTAACAACCCATGAATTAGCGCATGGTGTTGCGGCAACTGCAGATGACGTCAATATAGAATCAACTGGTGTATTGGGTGCAGGATTATTCTTTTTAATTGGGTTTGGAGCTTTCGTGGAAGTAGACGAGAAACAATTAAACTCTAAAAAATATTCACGAGGTACACGTTTACGAATCAGTGCCGCGGGTACATATGTGAATGCAATTACCGCGGGGATTGGTTTTTTGCTAATTCTTGCCGCGCCATTGATGATCTCCCCGTTCTATTCACAAGTTCCTCAGATTCGAGAGGTTTTAACAATTCAAGAGGGGGGATATAATTATGGGAATATATCTGTAAATGATCAGATTCTTGCTATCAAGCACGCATCGGATTCTGAAGCCAATTATGTTTCCTTAGACGCGTATCAGGGAATCGATTTAACAAGTATCCTTGAAAACAAAACAGAAGGGATAGATGTATCCGTAGGAGATAAACTCACCTTCAAACTCTTCAATCCGGCTACTGGGATCATAGAAAAAAACATTACTTTAGGCCCCAAAATTCCCCTAAAGTACGAAATCTACGACACATATATAATTCTTACCTATAATTATACAAATGCCCAAGAAATAAACATAAATATTACAAAAATCAATGGAGAGCTCATAAATTATTCAAACGGGATAACTTTTTGGAGCTTTCGGATCAATTTCACCTTAAATGAAATTAATTTGACCTCAGAAGGGGGTGATGATTACATCTATCCCGTCAAAAGTGGGGATCCTTATGTGGGGATAACAAGTGCATCTTCATTCATGTATAAGAACGCAATTGGACAATTTTTCACTAATTTTTGGCCCTATTTCGTGAGCCAAGAACTCTTTTGGTTGTTTGCCATCGCATTTAGTCTCACTTTATTTAATATGCTTCCTCTTCCTGTATTTGATGGGGACCGAATCGTGAAAGAATTCATTGATTGGGGGGTGGGAGAGAATTACGAGAAAATAAAGTCAAAGAAAGATAAGTTCAGGTTTGATCCAGATGATAACAAATTAGAATTGACGGAATATCGCGTGGAACAAATCAATTCAATACAATTTATAGAGGAAAATGGGTCTGAGCGGAATGAAATATTATTGGGGAAAGAAAATTATGATCTTGTTGACGAGATTGGAGATGGATTTACATCAACAATTACTTTGAAGCTCCCAGGGGATTCAAAAATAAACAAAGGGACAGTCATAGAAGTATCCTATACATATTTGCATGATACTAAACGCAAATTAAAACGAATAATACTCAATGCTATAAGAGCAATTACCTTATTTGTTGTTGCGGGAAACTTCATTCTTTCCTTCGTTAAATTCGGATTTAATCTCTTTTGGCTTCCGGGATAATAATAAATGAATGAACAGATCAAGGATCTCGATATGTTTGAAGTAGGAACATGCGATCAATGTGGGAAAAATACTTCTGTCTATTATAGGCCACACGCAGGACAATCTTTCTGCTCAAGGTGCCTCACGAAAAGTATCGAACGCATCATTAATAAGACCGTCTCGAAATATAATATGCTCTCACCAGATGATAAGATTATTGTTGGACTCTCTGGGGGAAAAGATTCTATTGTTCTGCTATATAATCTTATGAAAATACAAAAAAAAGTATATGATGCCAAACCCCTCATCGCACTTTCTATTGATGAGGGCATAAATGGGTACAGAACTCAGAGCATAAAATCAGCACGCAAATTTTGCCAAAGATTTGGTATTAGACATGAAATCCATTCATTTAAGGAAAAAGTTGGGAAAACACTTGATGAATTATTAAACCTCAAGAAAAGCGATATAGATTTTAGATATCCGTGCAATTACTGCGCTCTTATCCGACGTAGATTATTAAATGATATTGCCATCGAATTAGGAGGGACAGTCTTAGCATTGGGCCATAACCTAACTGATATTGCCGAAACATTTCTTATGAATATCTTATTTAAAAGATTTCCTTTAATTGCGCAACAATCACCATTTGATGAGTCTGTAAAGTCGAATACATATTATCTAAAAAAAATACGTCCGTTAATGAAACTTCCCGAGGAGGAAATCTCAATATATATAAAATCGAAGAAATTGGATTACTATTCTGATAAATGTCCGTACAGAAAACAATTTCCCATATTAAGAAAAAAGGTGTTAAATTTTATCGTTAATTTAAAAGAAACTAGTCCCGAGACAGAGTTTAACCTTTTTAATGGATTTATTGAGCTTTCTGAGATTCTGAGAAAAGAATATAAAGATATCAATCCAAATTTTTGCTCTCTATGCGGATATCCCACATCGAATTATGATATCTGTAGCTATTGTCAATTAGTACAAGAAATAAAGTAAAAAGATACTAGTTTATCAATTGTTCCGCCATTTTTTTTAGCATTGAATTTCCTCTGATTTCTTCTTTAAAGAGAGGAACCTCGATTATGTTTTTATTCATATTTTCTCCAAATATTTTCTTTACTCTTTCTAAATGTTTCTGCTGCATACTTCTCCTGCTTTGACAAAAATCACATAGCTCTTGAGTATCGGGAAATAATTGATTCACAATTATATTCGAGGAGGGAATTTGATATTTAACTAGTTGATTATTTAAACGACCCGTTTCTGCAATCGCCATTTCTTCGGGAATCATTACAATAACAAAAGAATTTACATTGGGATTTGTCAAATCTTCCCGAGCTCTCTTAATAGACTCATTTAACTTTTCCAAAAGTTCAAGGGAATTATCATCTTCTTTTTCTTCCCCCCGGGTAAAGAAGGTTTTTATCGAACCAAAAATCTTTCCCACTTTAAGTCGCAATTTGAGTAATTTCCCAATCCATCCAGATAAGGTTTCGGGAAGCCCTAAAAATCTTAAAGTATGACCCGTTGGTGCGGTATCAAAAATGATTAACTCGTACTCATGATCTGTTTCTATAAACTCTAAGACCTTGGCAAATGCTAAAGCTTCATCAATGCCGGGAGGATTCATAGTAGAAAGCTCCTGTAAATCTCCAAACATTCCCATATCCCCCATTCCCGGTAAGCCCATCTCTTCTATTGGATTAATGTTGGTCATTCCCTCAAATTCAGACATATTCGCTTTCGGATTAATTTCTAAAGCGGTCAAATTTTCCACCCCTTCTATAGGTGTAGGGTCTCCTGGGGGCAACTCTATATCTAAACTATCTCCAAGTGAATGTGCGGGATCTGTACTGATTATTAGTGTTTTCCTACCATGCTCGGCCGCCCAAATCGCAGAGCTTGTTGCGCAACTCGTCTTGCCGACACCTCCTTTTCCTCCGAACATGACCATTTTTCGATTTAAAAGAATCTCTCTTAATTCCATAATTAATTGATTTTATGATCTTTTATTTTACTTCATTAAATAGTTTTATAAACTTATGATATTTAGCGTAAACTTTACTTTTTCAATCTTTAATAGGAGAATTTATAACGTAATAGAGCGACGACTCCCCCAAAAGTGCTATATAATGTTTCTCCTTCTTCTGTCTCTTTAGAGATGATTTCTATATCGGCGCCGGTGCTCTCTGCCATTTCTCCAAATGCTTCTACCAATGATTTATGGTCGACTAACCCAAAAGTATTGGAGCTACATTTCGGACAGACTTCATCTTGAATTATTGTTTCTGTATCTTCAAATTCTTCCTCTTTTATGATTCGATGTTCGGTATAACCACAATTTGAGCACTCCAATTTTGCACGATATTTGTCCAACTCTTCAGAGATAATCAGCATGTCAACAGCACCATAATTTAATCCTTTTTCCACTTCTTTAATCCCATAGGTGGCTAACCCAGAATCGCTCGTTATTTCGCTCATAAATTTCTGCATAACCTTTTTTTCGTGAATATATTTAATGTCTTCAATATTATCTTTTACGCGCTCTAATAGTGCTCGGATTCCTTCAGAACCACCATAGCCTAAATCCACAACGTCCATAATCTTTTCTTGCAATCGATAATCCAAACTTTCATCTCTCACGAACTTCTCTTTGGAGGGTCCAGGGCCCCCTATAAAAATGCCTCGGAGCTCTTCCATATCTAAGAATATTTTGTTGATCTCATCGGAAATTCTGCGATAAAAACGCTTCTCTCCTTCCTCAATTAATCGTTCAAATCGTCTTTGAGACTGCCCACCTGCGCGATGTTTGCTATGTATTCCAGAGGTGAATTCTCGTACAACCTCTACTCTATTCCCCTTAACATATCCTACGGCCGATTCTTGACGCCCAATTACAATTAAACCATAAGTTGCTTTTTCTTGGAGCATATCTTCCAGGGGCCATAGCAAAAATTTACTATCACAATGATAGCGAAACGTATTAACTACATTCGGAGGTTCTACGATATAAAGTTCGTTTTTTTCCGTTCCTGGAGTATCATTTTGAGGTATTGCCCCAGAGAACATAATCAGTCCATTTTTAGGAATTTCCTTGAAAGTTCGCAATTGTCCAAGTAAGCTGGAGATGCTGTCAAGTACATTCTTTCTGGTTAATTTGGATTTGATATTCTGACTTTCACTTACTTCATTTTTTAAATAATTAGTAACATCAGACAACTTCTTATCGGGTGGAATATATAAACTGACCAATTCTGTGTGAAATCCTTTTTTATCTTTAAGGTCTTCTATAAGTTTTTTCGTCCTATATCTCTTAAGATCCACACCTTTTTCTTCACTTTGTTGGCTCATCTTAATCTACAAATTTTATAATTATCCAAAAATTAATAGTTTTTCGTATATATCTCATAAATATAACGTAAAAAATGATAGGAATTAGCTATTAATGACGAACCAGAAAGAAAAAAGCCATTCTATTCCCATGGATCATCCACGTTATAAAAGTTTGACATATCGTCACAAAATTATCGAAGGGATGAAAAATTTAATTGTCGCTGAAGCGGGATTAATTGCACATGGGAGAGGGGAAGCTTTCGATTATATTATTGGAGAAAGAACTACGGAAACTGCGAAGAAAGCAATAGAAGCAGCAATCGCCGCATTTCTTTTGGCAGACCATCCCGTTATTAGTGTAAATGGAAACGTGGCTGCTCTTATACCAGAAGAATTAGTAAAATTTTCTCAAGTTATTTCTGCTCCTTTAGAAATTAATTTGTTTTATAGGAAAGAGGGGCGAATTGAAGCGATAGAAAAGGTTTTACGACAGGCAGGAGCACAAAACTTACTTGGTATAAATGAAAGCGAGATGGTTGAAATTGAAGAATTATCGAGTAATAGACGATTAGTAGATCCTCGGGGGATTAAAAAAGCAGATATAGTGTTTGTACCACTAGAGGATGGAGATAGAACGGAAGCTCTCAAGAAAAATGGAAAAAAAATTATCACCGTAGATTTAAATCCAATAAGTAGGACCGCTCTATGGGCCGATATTACGATTGTTGATAACATTATTCGCGCTGTGCCCCTCATGATTAAAATTACCCAAAAATTTAAAAAATTTCCCAGAGATGAATTAAAATCAATAATCGCTAATTTCGATAATGTTAAAAACATCCAAGCTTCCTTAGATTTGATAATTTCCTATATCGAAGAACAAAAAATAGAGGCATTCAAGGGATTAGATGTTTGAACCTTAAGTACATTTCAAAAAAGAATAAATGTTTTTATTTCATTAATATATTATAATTACACTAATTACTAAACGATCGCAAACTGACGATGGGAACTGAAAAAGAATCAAAATCCAACTTTTTTGGTATACACACCAAAAAAAAGGACTATATCATCAGAAGATGTACTACAGATGATTTGGAGGGGGTCATTGAAGTAAATGAAAGAGAACTCCCCGAAGATTATCCCTATTTTTTCTACAAAAGCATTTTGGATAATTATTCCGATTCTTTTTTAGTTGCATGCGAACGAGACAACCTCGAGAAAATAATCGGGTATGTAATGTGGAGAATAGAGCGTACTCCATCGATAAATAGCTTGAAATTAGTCAATAAAGGCCATCTAGTCAGTATCGCAGTTTCAGAGGCATGGCGTAGAAAAGGTATTGCCACCGCACTTCTTAAGAAAAGTATGCCCGAAATTAAGAAACAAGATATCTCCGAATATGTTTTAGAAGTTCGTGTCTCGAATTACCCCGCAATTAATCTTTACAAGCGTTTAGGGTATAAAATTCAGACAATTAAGAAGGCGTATTATAGGGATGGCGAAAATGCCTATTATATGGTACGCAAAACAAAAATATAACTGTTTATAGTTCAGAGTTTTCAAGACCTTTTATTAAATATGTGATTGTCCGATTTATTGGTACTTGATCTTCATCTTCGCTATATGTAACTATTCTTCCATTAATAAAATCGATCTCCGTCTTCTTCCCTTTGATAATATCTTGCAACATTGAATTGAGATTATCTTTAGTGTTTCGGGCAACATCAAAACACACATCAATGTAATTTTTCTTACTTAAATTAATATTTCTCTGCCGAGCAATTTTTAATGCTTCTTCTATAGCATCTCGAATCAGATTTCTTAGTTTCTCACTATTAATTAATTCCCCATTTTTAAGGCGAGTTAAAGCACCAAATGCGTTAATTCCTATATTTACGAAGATCTTTTCCCAGCAATTCCCAATGATATCATTGACAATCTCCGTTTTAATCCCCGCCCTTGACATTAATTCTGCACACAAGCCCAAATCTGCAATGGCACCTTCTTTCTCTTCTTCTGGAATATCGTCCTTAAAAGGAAATCCTATTCTCGTGAAACCGAGTCCTGTATGCTTCACTTTTCCTGGTTGGCGAATTAAAGCCCCATTAGACGTAATTGCGCGAATAATTTTATTTTTAGGAACATAATGTTTAACAATATCTTCATTCCCTATTCCATTTTGAAGAATAACTATCCAATCCATCTTTTTAATTAAACCCTTATATTCGACCAATGCCTCATCAATATCATAAGCTTTTGTTGTAAGAAAAACAAATTTCAAACGACTCTCCGGATTATGATTCAAATAATCGTGAATATCGGTATATCCATTGATACTTTCAATAAGTATTTCTTCTGATCCTTTTTCCAATATCAAACCATTTTCGTTTATCGCCATTATATGCGCTTTTCTACCAAAAAAATTCATCTCGATTTCATACTTTTCTGAAGAAATGTTCGCTAAATAACCCCCAAATAAACTTCCAATCGAACCCGCCCCGATGAATGCGATTTTAATGATACTTTTGTTCATATGTAGCCTTCTTCCTCAATTATACAATTTTATTTTAGAAAAATTTATCTAAACTTGTCTGACCTTTTGAGACCGTTCCCGAATCTTTTTTGACCTCTAAAATGTCAATCTCTTCGGGATTATTTCTCGGTTGTATATTTAGTTTATCCATCATCATTAATGAATTCTTAGGGGCATATCCGGAAAAATGATTATTGAAATATATCCCCACGACTTTAGCAGAATCAATAACAACTTTCACCATCTCGGTGTACTTATCGATTTCCTGATCGCTAAATAGATAATCAAACCAAATTTTCTCCCCAAAACCGTGAAATCTAATATAGGCAAACTCTTGATTGGTTACATCCATTCTGGGAGGGAGAGTTGGTTCTATTACTGCACAATAGGTTAGAGCATTTTTCCTCAAATATGCAAATGTTTCCTTTTCCATCCACGATTTATTTCTGAATTCTACGGCTAATTTATATGGCGCATCCCGATAATCCATCGGCCATTCATCTATGAACTCTTTTAAGTTATCATAATGCTCGTCTTTATTAAATGAGGGGGGCAACTGAATGAGGAGTGCCAGTAATTTTCCCGATTGAATTAAAGGCTCCATCACTTTCAAAAAGACCTCTAAATGATGGTAGCAGTCTGACAAATCTAACTTATTCTCATGTGTGATCACACGGGGAATTTTTGCCGTAAATACAAAATCATCAGGAGTGCGCGTCGCCCAACTCTCCACTATCCACTTCGAAGGAATGTTGTAAAAGGTCGTATTAATCTCATTCGTATAGAAAATTTTAGAATAATAATTGAGAAAATCTTTACTCTCTAAGCTTTTAGGATAAAACCGTCCGACCCAATCCTCATAACTCCAGCCCGAACACCCAATATATGTTCTCTTCGACATTTTCTTTAGTTTATTAACTGCTTATTCACTATAAGATATATTACCAAAAAAAGATTTTTTTTCAAATTAGAAGAGCAAATTTAGTTTACCCCATAAAAAAATTATAGATAGTCCGAAAATAAGTCCCATGAAAAAAGGTGTTTTTCATTTCTGATCCCAATCTTAACTCCAAACCATAAAAGCAATGAACAAATTATTAAACAATTAATTGTTTGTGTCGCTATCTTCCCTATTAAAGTTTTTGGTTTTCAAACCATAAAGCTTTTAATATCTGAATTACTTAAAATATTTGTCGATGGATGAAAGTTTGCGTAAAAAAACTTCTATTACATTCATCGCAAGTTATTGGATGGTTCCATGGTTCATCTATTGATGAAACATCACCGATAACTGGCATGGCCCTATGGAAGTCCATTGGTATTTTCGATGCGACAGGAAATAGGTGCTTACGCGACCATACGATCAAAATAATCTCTTATCCTTGGTTAGCTTAAGGATACCGTGCCAAGCGTGAGAAGAATCATGCTCATAGGAACACACCCCAAAAAGATAATATTTCATATTATTTATGTAAAATAAACATGGAATAAGTCTTCTTGAAATCGTCTCAAATTTTTAATTGTCTTGAGATCGTAGTATCTCATACACGACACCCTATATGTGAGCTCTCTGAACCTTTCCCTGAGTAGTTGCCAATACGCCTTCACTATTTGGTGGATATCTAGGCTTGGGCACCGATGAAGAGCGTGACAAGCTGCGATAAGCTCGGGTTAGTCGCACGTAGACGTTGACCCCGAGATTCTTCAATAGGACATCCACTCGCGGCTCAATAATCCGCGAGATTCTCCTGTGAGAAGGGGAACCCCGAGAAGTAAAACATTTTAGTATCGGGAGGAAGAGAAAACAAGAGTGATTCCGTGAGTAACGGCGAGCGAAAGCGGAACAGATCAAACCGAATCCCTAGAGAAATCTAGTGGAAATGTGGTGTGTGGGCCTCGTACGACCTAACCATTGAAAGTGAATACCCCTGGAAAGCGGAGCCATAGAGCGTGATAGCCGCGTAACTGTAAATTGGAAGGTTGCTTCGAGTGTCCCCGAGTAATGCGGGATAGTTTTCTCGTGTGAACATGCCAGATACACATTGGCAAATCTAAACATGTCCCAAGACCGATAGCGTAGTAGTAGCGTGAGCGAAAGATGAAAAGAAACCCGGAAGGGCCGTGAAAAGCGCTTGAAACCAAATAGTTTAGTAGGGAAGCGGCGTGGAAGGACAGATTCTCCGAGAATGAGTCCTGGTGACGGGATATCATATTGGAGAGGACTATCGTCGCTTCATCAGTCTGGAATCATTGGCCAGGGAGTTTGCAGTAGAGGCGAGCTTAAATGTTTACCAACATGGAGGCAAAGGGAAACCGATATTCCTGCAGCCTAGTTATCACATTAGATCGACCTAATTCTTTCGGTGCGGTTTTGCCGTTTCCGCAAAGGGTTAGTGACATCTTCTAAGGAATTAGGTCAGAGGAACGGTCTTAAAGGGCCTAAAGTCGCTGCTGCAAGACCCGAAGCCGGTCGATCTATTCCTGGTTAAGATGAAGTCGTTCGAAAGGACGATGGAGGTCTGCACCAGTGCTGACGTACAATTCGCTTGGATGAACTGGGAATAGGAGCAAAAGGCTAATCTAGATCGGTAATAGCTGGTTCCTTCCGAAGTTGGTCTCAGCCAAGTCTCAGACGAGGTGGCCAGTGGCGTAGAGCACTAACTGAGGTGTCTGGAGGAGAGATCCTTCACCCCTCTCTTAAACTCCGAAGCTGCTGGCGCTATAGACTCTGGGAAACGGGTTGGCGGGCGTAAAGTCCGTCGCCGAGA
>SHMW01000034.1 GCA_008080735.1 Promethearchaeota archaeon | reverse complement strand
GCCGTCGATGCGTCTGCCGACCTCTATAAAATGACAGTTTTTGTAGACGAGGTCTATTACGATGACGAACATGAAGGCTGGCTGATGGGCGATGGTGAAATGTACCTAAAGCTATGGATTGGAGAGGCTTATTTCCCAAGCTGTGCGGCTGGCGGAGACAAAAACGATAATCATCTTGATAAGATTGATAAAGCCAATGATGATTACGAGAAGGCTGGCAAAAAGGAAGCTATCGACTGGAACAATTATCATTATGCCTTATTCTCTTACAATTCCTATGCGAAAGTAAGGGTCCAAGCATCCGAATATGATTCTACCTCAGGGGACGATGATTATCCTGTATTTCAATGGTGGTTCAATCCTTCCCAATGGCATGGGTATATAAATAACGGATGGTATTGGTCGGGATCCCGCTATGATATGGGTGATTGTCGGTATACTATCTGGTTTAGAATTGATTCAGTCTATTAAACTGCTGCCGCTATCTACTCGGAAGAGTAAAATCAAAACCTCTTTTTTTTCTTTTCTTGAGAAATGGATCATTTTTCAAAAATTTAATAAAATGTTGGTATCCTAATAATAATCATATACATTAATGTGAATAAACAGTAAAAATGAAATCAAAACTTTATATGAAAATTTTGGGTTTCATCCTTTTTGTACTCCTTCTAAATGTACCATATACCTTCGCACAAACTTATTCATGGAACATTAATATTGGGGAAGAATTCATATGGAAAGTTGATCTAGTAAACCAAGATGCATTAAATACTACATTTGGAGTAAATTGGGAAGATGACCTAAAGGAAAAATTTGGAGATGGGTGTCAAAATTTAAATTATCAAAGGAAATATAAATTTATTAACATCTCCTCAGATACTTACAATTGGTACCTGGATTTTGATATTTGGAATTGGAGTAATTCCAATTTTGGTTTATCGGCAGATATTTTAGAATATAGATTGAGTTATCAAAAATTTGAAGGAATGATAATATTTTTAGGACCCTGGTATTCTGGAGCTTATTTCTCGGCCCTTGATGTGGATGATTATTTAGACGAGTATTCAGCAGATGAAAATAGTTATAATCTAAACAATCAATGGATCTACAATGAAACCGATCTCACAGAATATTTAATAATATACACTTTTAATATAAATTCTGGTGTATTATCCAAAGCTGAAATAAAAGATGATTCCGACACAGTTTTATATCGATTTAGTATTCAAACCAATACTAATGGACAGATACCTTTTACAAATTATTTTCTCATCTTTACATTATCTACTATAGTATTGATTGGTGCACTAATAACTAAAAAGATAAAAATAAAATCTACATAGATTAAAGAAAATTTAAAAATTTCATATTTTTCTAAATCAATTCTAACTAATGTGAGATTAATAATTTTCTAATTTTTTTTAAATAATTCTTGAAATGTCCCAATTTCAAAAATTTAATTCGAAAATTCGATTTAGGTTTCAATATTTAATTTCTTTTTTATCATCAATATTTTCATCAATTCTTCAAAAACCTTCTCCACATTCTTTCCCGTTAAAGATGATATTTCAAAAAACTTCTCTAAATCTGCATCCTTGCTAAATTCCTCACCTTTCTCGAATGGGACCTCTCGCATCTCAACAAGATCCTTCTTTGCTCCTATTAGCAAAATGGGGATATCTTTTGTATTTTCTGCTATAAATTGAAGCCACGAGGAAAGGTGCTCAAATGAGGAAAAATTAGTGATATCATATAATAAAAGAACAGCATTCGCCCCAACAGTATATTTTGGAAGTATTTGTCGAAAGCGTTTATGGCCTCCAAAGTCCCACAATTGAAATTTAATTTCTTTACCATGAAAAGTCAAAAATTTAGAGAAAATATCCACACCTATAGTTTGCTTTATATTTCTCTTAAATGACCCCGTCACATATTTATATGTAAGAGTTGTCTTTCCCACTGATTTATCTCCGAGAAGTAAAATTTTAAAAACGAATTTGCTGTCCATATTGAGCGGTTCTCTTCTATGATGAATAGTATTAGGTCGCTTTTATTATATAAAGATTCTGAATTTTTTGTCCAATTAACAATCTTTTAATCAGATGATTTATAAAATGAATGATCCATTTTTGAACTTTATTTTTATAGAGTTAAACATATAGTTTCTAAATGGTTTTTTCAAGAGCATTAAGGGATTTTCAAATGCTATTTTTTGGATATCATTGGGAGCAAGTTCGTCAAGGCTGAAAATGAAATTGACACAATTCATCATAGTTCGAGTGGATCCAGCAAGTTGGTTTGAATTCTTCCTATGAAAATATCCATTGGGTTCTAATACAACTTTTACACCATTTAATTTATAATTTCCTGGACTCATTCCCGAAAAATGAATTAAATCGCTTGTTACGATAAATTTTGACACTTTTTTAGCTCTCAGAGCTACTTTAATAAATTCTTTTGGAAGATGGAATCCATCAGTGATGAACAGTCCATATAAATCATCCTCAGCTAATATAGTCCAAATGGGGTTTTTATGACGATTTATCTGTTCTGAGATACCATTTCCCACATGGGTTGCCGCCCTCGCTCCTAAATTTGTGGCATCGCGAATTATTTTACTATCTGCTAAGGTATGTCCTAAGGATACGGTTGAATGGGTTGAATTCGAAATATATTCTATTAAGTCTAATGCCTTAGGTTGTTCCGGAGCTACTGTGACTAGCGCGATATTTTCGTTCGCCAAATTATAAAGTTTCTCAAAGAATTTTATTGAAGGGTTCCTTATGCAATTTTCGGAATGAATTCCCCGTGGGCCATTTGTTGGATTTAGAAAGGGCCCTTCCAAATGGATTCCTAATATTTTAGCGCCTGCCTCAAGGCTCATAGCTTTTGAGAGTAAAGGAAGATTGTGTTTGTACGTTTCAGTAGGGGAGGAAATTAATGTAGGACAATACCCGACAGTCCCTCTCTTATGCAATTCAATATTCACATGATTTATATCTTCTAAAGTTAAATTTGGAGAAGAAAAGTTAATTCCTTTAAAACCATTTACCTGCAAATCAATCCAACCTGGAATATTCATAAAACTCATCACTATAATTTGGGAAATTACAACTAAAATAATTAATAAACACAATCTAAATAGTAATATATAAGATTGTTAACTTTTTTAATGGATGTGATTTATAATAAAAATAACAGATAGAATTAGATGGCGAAATTATTTTAATAATTTCATTTATAAATTTTCAAAAAAACTAATATCAAGTCCTATCATCCGAAAGTGAAAATGAATTGAGGTATGACAAAGACTTTATAAGAAGCAAGTTTAAAGACCTTTTTGAATATTCTCTAGATTACATTTATGTAAATGATTTAAAAGGAAATTTTCTAGATGCTAATAAAATAGCATTAGATGCTTTGGGATACAAGGAGGAAGAGATCGAATCTTTGAACTTCTTGGATGTATTGGCTGACAAAGACCAATTAATTAAAGCAATGGATATTACGAGAGAAATTATCCAAAAAGGAAAACAAAGTGAACGGAGTACCTATAAACTGAAATCAAAAGATGGACATGTGCTTTTTTTAGAGACTTATGGAATCCCCCTAAAAAAAAACAATGAAATCTATGCGATTATGGGAATAGGAGCCAATATTACGCGTAGAAAATTAGCAGAAGGAAGATTGAAAGAATCTGAAAAAAGATTTAGAAATTTATTCCAAAAAAGTCCCTTTGGAATTATTATTTTAAATTTTGATGGAAAAATAATCGAATCTAACCCGACAACAGAGAATTTAACGGGATATGAATCAACTGATTTCATACATAAACATTTCTCACAGATTCCAATAATTCAGACGAAAGATATTCCAACGCTAACTTCATTATTTAATAAAATGGTAAATGGAGAGCATGTCAATCGAATCGATGTTGAAATAAAAAGAAAAGATGGAAATCTGATATGGACTAATTTACAAGGCTCAGTTGTTCAATTAGAAAATGATTCCTTTATTCAAGTTATCATTCAAAATATTTCTAAACGAAAAGAAGCTGAATTACTTATTAATAAGGAACTAAAAACATTACATGAATTAGATAATACAAGAAAAAAATTAATGATACGGATCTCTCATGAACTTAAAACGCCCCTATTATTAATTATGGGGGCTATCGAATATTTATTTGAATCTAGATTAATTGATATCAACCATAAAGCTGCTGATATCATTAGTACTGTTATAAGAGCGAGTTCGAGGCTTGAAAAGTTGATCGAGAATTTAATAGATGCAACAAGGATTAATTATAACAAACTCCAGCTAAACAAGGAAAATACAAACTTAAATAATCTTGTTGACGAGAGTATAGAGGATATAAAATTTCTGATTAAAAAACATCAAATAAATCTTGAGAAAAAATATATTGAGAATATAATTCTCTCCTTAGATGAACTGAGAATAAAACAGGTTATCACTAATATTTTAATCAATGCTCTAAAAAACACCCCTCCACATGGTATCATTAGAATCATTTTAGAAAAAAATGATCTTCATGCAAGATTAAGTATAGAAGATACGGGAATCGGATTGACGCAAAAAGAGACGAGCATGCTCTTTACTCAATTTGGAAAATTTGAGCGAGATGAGGAGGAACTTGATTTTATTGATATTCAAGGCTCTGGACTGGGGCTCTTCATTTCGAAAGCGATAATTGATCTTCACGGAGGCCAAATTTGGGCGGAATCGGAAGGTCGGAATAAAGGTGCAAGGTTTATTATTACCCTTCCTTTAGAAGACCAATGAATAAAATAGATAAAAAATAGAAATAGGTTAGAATTTAAATTAAAAAATTTATTTTTGTTGTTCCTTCTCTCGCAACTCTCTATGGAGGACCTTACCAACGATTGTCTTGGGGATTTCGTTAATAAATTCTACGAATCTCGGGTATTTTTCGAATCCCATGTTCTCCTTCGACCAATCGATGATATCTTGTTCACTTACTTTACCTTCAAACTCGTCTTTTAAGGAAATGTATGCCTTAATATTTTCTTTTCCCTCATCGTCAATTATCCCAATCACAGCGCATTCTTTGATTGGTTCATAATTGTAGAGCAAATCTTCGACCTCGGTCGGATACACTGAATGACCTTTATATTTGATCATGTTTTTCACTCGCTCTCTGATTGCCAAATAGCCATCCTCGTCCATTTCTGCTAAATCTCCAGTCCATAACCAGCCATCTTTAATTGTATTTGCTGTTTCTTTTTCTCGTTTATAATATCCTTTCATCATCTGAGGTCCTCGGCAGACTAACTCTCCAATCTCTCCGATATCTAGTGTATTTCCCTCGGGATCACAGATTTTCACATCTGTGTTAGGAAATGGTATTCCAATAGAACCAATCTTAAAATTTTCTTGGAATGGATTAGCGGTCACGAATGGTGACATCTCAGTAAGTCCATACCCTTCCCGTAATTTAGCTCCGGTCAATTCCTCAAATCTCTTCCATACATCCTTCGGAAGCGGGCCTGCTCCACTGATGCAATATTTAAGCGATGAAAAATCATGTTCCTTTATTTTTTCATAATTATTTAGGTTGTTGAAGATTGCGGCGACTCCGGGAAAAAGTGTTGCTTGGGTAGCTTCGATCACCTCGATAATTTCATGTGCTTCTCTGGGATTAAATACAAGGGCGATTTGTGCACCAAGATACAAACCAAAATTCATCATAGTTCCCATGAAAATATGATAAAAAGGCAAGGCAGCGAGTAAAGTTTCTTCACCGGGACTTTTATCAATAAACCATGCATAAGCTTGTAAAATATTTGCTACCAGATTTCGATGTGTCAACATTGCACCTTTAGGAAAACCTGTAGTCCCACCAGTATATTGGAGTAATGCTATATCATCAGGATCGATCGAGACCTCAGGTGGATTCGGCTCAACCTCTCTAATCACATCTTCAAAGGTGGGCTCCCCACCCATCTCAAATTCGGGAGGTGCCATAGGATCTGGACTAAGATATGGTGCAAGATTACTTTCGAATTTATATTCAACTCCAGTTTCTTCAATAATCGGATCTACCACTCCTGAAAAACCTTCCCAGCCAATATAAATTTTTGCTTCGCTGTCATTTAATTGTCTTTTTACTTCAAGGCTTTTAAATAGCGGAGAAAGAGCGGTAACGACTCCGCCGATTTTTAAAATTCCATGATAATAGGCAATAAATGAGGGCGTGTTTGCAAATTGGATAGCAACGCAATCACCTTTCTTTATTCCTAATTCTGTCAATTTAGTAGCAGTCCTATCAATAAGATCTTTTAATTGTGTGTAGGTCAGTTGGAATCCCATATAATACGTGGCGGGATTATCTGGATAATTTGCGACGGATTCCTCCACCACATCCACAAGAGTTTTGTCGGGAATATCAATTTCTTTTGGAACGCCTTCAGGGTAAAATTTTTGATATATTTTCTGATCTGACATTTTTAAATGTTATTTACCTTGGAAAATTTATAATTCTTTTGTTTTTCTAAATTTGAAATATAATTATTTCTTATTTTTTATAATCAGAAGGCGTAGCTTAATTAATATAAAAGGTTATTATAACAAAAGGAATTATTAAAATCAATAAAATGTTAATTGATTCAGACTATCAAGTTCTAAAAAAATTGGTAAAACCTATTAAAAAACCATGTGTCATTTGTGATTTGGAGTTATTAAAATCCAATCTTGAAACAATAGGGGAAGATCTGCGGAAAAAAAATAAAAAGATGCGACTTTGTACTAAATCCGTACGTGTGCCAGAAATTGTGAAACTTGTTGAAGAACAAGATTTCGTGAATGGACTATTCAACTATAATTCCGCTGAGGCTTTATTTTATGCGCAAGAGTATGGGATACATGATATACTAATTGGGTATCCCATTGTCTCCGAAATTGATGCGGAAGAGGTTTGTAAAGCAGCTTCCTTCGAAAATGTCAGTATAACCGTGATGGTGGACGATATAAAACAAATCGATCTGTTGGAAGCGCAAAGTAAAAAAAGAGGAGTTCGAGTGAAATTATTGGTTGAGTTAGACGTTTCTTATCGTTTTTTTGGCATGCATTTAGGTGTTTTACGTAGTCCTTTAAGAACTTCAGATGACATAATTTCTTTAGCAAGATATATCGATGATTGTGATAATGTGTCATTCAGAGGTATTATGGGTTATGAAGCTCAAAATGCTTCAGTGGGAGATGATAAATTTCTCTATCGATGGTTAAAAAAACGTTCTCGTGAGTTTGTAAATAAGCATCGCGCAAATGTTGTAAACGATCTTGAGCGCGAAGGATTCCAATGTGAAGTAGTAAACGGAGGAGGATCAGGGTGCTATCAAGAAACAGCTTCTGAAGAAGTAATTACAGAAATCGGAATAGGTTCGCTCCTTTTTAAATCTCATATCTTTGATTCGATACATTCCCTCAATCACTTTCATCCATCGTTGTTTTTTACATTAGAGATCGTGAGAAAACCTAAAAATGATATTGCAACGGCATTCTCGGGAGGGTACACCAGCTCTGGAAGCGATCCCGCCATACCGAAACCCTTGATCCCTCAAAATATAGAGACAATAAAGTTTGAAGAATTCGGGGAGGTTCAAACCCCATTCAAATTTAATCCAGAACATAATAATTTGCAACTTGGAGATCCAATATTCTGCAGGTTTGGAAAAGCAGGAGAACCTCTGGAACACTTCAATGAAGTGAATATATATGAAGGTGGTAAAATTACCGGTACATACAAAACCTATAGGGGATTAGGTAAACGCTTTTCTTAAATTGTGTTCTAATAAAAAAACATTTATCTTTATCAATTCCCCTCTCAAAGTTCAATATTAAGATAACGTATCGAAAAACTTCACAGAAAACGCATTATAAAGAAAAATAAGGATTAGGTTGAAAATCTAATTATATTTCAGCTTTTTGTATTTTCCCGAATTTTTTGGTATATTCCTCGGGATTTCCTCCTTCCATTAAAAAATCAACATATACCTTAAGACTTTTCAGAAAGAGTTCAGCTGCCATATTTAAGACGTCGCGCTGATCCTCCAGTTCAAAATCGGTCCAAAGGGTGACATCCGTAGTATCTCCTTTGTCCTCAAAATCGTATCCAATTTTCAACATAGGGCTGTTTTCTTGCTTAGAAGCCATCTTCTTCTCTGGAACATTTTCAATAACAATATTTATTATATCTCCCACTGTTGAGTGGATAAGATATTTATCCTTCTCTAGCTCTTCAATATCGTTCACGGTTATATTCCAGCGAGGAAGATTCATAAAATCATTTAATACGTTATAGACTTTACTCACGGGAGCATTTAAATTTGTTTTTAGTTCTGTGTGTGGAATAATCTTCACCTCATCTAAATTATTCGAATAGACTATTCCTATTTTGTCCTAGAACTATATAAGTCTTTTCTTATCTTTTTTCATAAATTTTAAGAACCTAATTTTAATAAAAAAATATTTTTTTAAGATTCAGACATTACTCTCTATAATTAGACTTTAGAACATCAGTAAAAGGACCATTTATGAAGGAAAAAGATAATCGATTCATTTCTGAAGAAGGAAGAGCATTAATGCTTGGAAATGAAGCCGTTGTACGGGGGTGTCTTGAAGCGGGTGTAAGTTATGCAGCACAATACCCCGGAACTCCCACCAGTGATATTGGAGAGACATTCCACCAAATATTACGCGAACAACCTCACTTAAAGGAATATTTAGTTCATCATTGGGCAATAAACGAGGCAGTCGCCTCTTCTGAATGCGCTGGAGCTGCATGGACTGGATGTAGAGTACTCAATCCAATGAAACATGTTGGATTGAACGTTGCGAGCGATGCATTAAGTGTGATTGCTCTCAATGGACCGAATCCCGGGGCGATGGTCATACTAGTTGGCGCAGATCCCGGAAGTTTAGGTTCTCATCAAGAACAGAATGAGCGATTTTATACATGGATGTTTCATTTTCCTTGTTTTGAACCACACACCCCTCAAGAATGCAAGGATTATACAAAACTAGCATTTGAATTATCTGAAAAATTTGATACTGTGGTTGAGATCCGAACTTCGACACGAAGCGCACACTCGCGTGGATATGTTGAATTAGGACCTATTAAAAATGGCAGCTCTAAAGGTAAGTTTGAAAGAAATATTCCTAAATATAATTCACTACCTCCACATGCGATCAACAATCATGTCCGACTTTATGAGCGAATAGAAAAAATTAGACAAGAAATTCCCAATTTAGGTATAAATAAGTTAATCCTGGGAGAAAATACCACCGGAATTATCACAAGCGGTATGCCATTTGGATACACAATGGAAGCTCTTAATCAGCTCGATCTCAATGATGTACCCGTTCTGAAATTAGGGATGATCTACCCCTTAAATTATAATGAAATAACGGATTTTCTTGAAGGACTTGATAAAGTAATTATTATCGAGGAATTAGAGCCATTCTTGGAGGTAAAAGTATCTGAAATTGCCCAAAAGCATAAAATTAATGTTGAAATCATTGGTGAGGAATATTTTCAAAAATATAACGAATATTCCACTGGGTTGGTCGCAAAATCACTTGCCAATATCTTTAGTAGAACACCAAGCCAACAAATGAAAAATGCTATCGAATATTTCAATTCCTATAAGGAGTTAATACCAAGTAGGTTTCCTACATTTTGTGCTGGATGCCCCGAACGCGCAACCTTATATTCCATTTTAAAAGCTACAAATCATCTGGAAAATACCGTAGTTTGTGGAGATATTGGATGCTTCGTAATGAGTTTCTTTCCCCCACAAGAATGCAGCGATCTTATAATTTGTATGTCTGGTGGATTAAGTGCGGCTATTGGGATGTCGGAAAAAACCGATCAAAGAGTTATTGCATTCATCGGGGACTCTACTTTTTTACATACAGGCATGAGCCCCTTAGCAGAAGCAGCAAATTATGATTCAAACGTGCTTTTATTTATATTTGAGAATAGCTGGACTGCAATGACAGGACATCAGCCCGTGCTAGGTCTAACAGAAAGAAAATTGTCAATAGAAAAAATATGCGAAGCTATTGGGGTGCGTTGGTTACGTGTGGAGGATTCATATCATCCCAAACATCTCACCAATAGTATTGAGAAAGCGCTTGAGACTGATGGATTAAAAGTCATCATAATCCGGAGGGAATGTGCCCTACAAGCTCATAGATGGAGAACGCAACAAATACGGAAATTAGAACAAGACGGAAATAAAGTCCAAGAAGTTTTATATCATATCACTGGATGTCAAATGTGTTACGAATGTGCACGCATTTTGAGCTGTCCCGCGATTAGAAAAACAGAAGTTGATGGGATGGAAACTATGCAAATTGATGAGGATCGATGTATAAAGTGTGGCGTCTGCTATGAGATTTGTCCAAATTCTGGTATTCACAAATCTATTATCGATGCTTTAGAAACGGAGGTGCCATTCCGTGAATTATAAAGAGACGGATATATTAAATATTGTTATCGCTGGAACTGCTGGTCAAGGGGTGATAACCCTTAAGAGACTTATTGAGTTCGCTGCGCAAAAGGCCAATGCAGATTTGATTCTGGGATCAGAAATGCATGGGCTAGCACAACGAGAAGGCGCAATCACCAGTCATACACGCTATCAAAAGAAGGCGTTCGATGATCCGCGCAAAAATTTACAATCTCCTCTTATTTGTTATGGGGATGCGGATCTATATATTTGCCTTGAACCTGTAGAAGCATTAAGAAGAGGAATTTTTTCCTCGGATAAGACCACTTTTGTCTTAAATGAGAGAACAATTCCAGGGGTGATGATTACTGCTGATTTAGAAGAATATCCTTCCTTGGGGCGGATTGGAAAAATTTTGAAAGCAAATGCTGAGAGTGTATTTTTTATGAATGCGACTCAGCTAGCTTTGGACAATTTTAATGATAATCAGCAATTAAATATAGTAATGCTGGGATTTGCGATAGCAACGGGTAAATTACCCTTTATTGAAATGGAACATTACGAAGAAGTTATTAAGGAGTGGTTAAGAGACCCAGATATGAATATTGAAGCATTACATTTAGGTTTGGAAAAGGGGAAGGTAATAATATCTAAATCGAATTGAAATGCTATTCTTATTGCTTCCATTTTTGTTATAACTCTTCTTATCTTAAGAACGAAGAGAGAGAGAATGAGTTGAATCAACTTCAAGCGAAAAAAGGTTTTTTTTAAATGGAATTATTTTTAATAGAGGAGGATGTTTAAGAGTCAAAAATAGAGATACACCCCGAATTTTTATCTCATCTAAAAACAATTCCACTGGATCAAAATCCACAAGTCCGAACCTATCCCTAATTTTTTTAATTTCTCCAATTTTTATGGAACCAAAATACACAGCCCGTGATTTTGATGCTTCTTTTGTTTCACCAAACACAATAATACCTTTTTTATACATAGGAATACCGCCATCTAAAATACAGCTCTGCCCCCCAACCATTCCTTTTACTCCATAAAGGTGACCAAAATTATGAGATAAATGGACGGGTAATGAAGCTAAAATAAATTCGGGAAATATTTTTTGGATTATTATTGGGACATTCTTGCTAACTGAGGGTTTATGATTCTCAGAAATCTGATTTTGTTTTTCATTTTTCTTTTTTATTAGGAGTTTGAAGGGATTACCCCCTCGAGCTCTAACCGCATCATCCTTAGGTCTAATTTCCAAATGGATATGCGGGCTAGACCAATAGGCAAAATATCCATTCCGAATAGTTCTTCCAATTTTATCTCCGATCTTAACATGATCTCCCTCCCTCATGGATGGGATCACATGGAGGATTTTATACACAAAGGATTCATTTCGAGAATCCTTTATCAATGTTAAATATTCTTTATCTGTTCCCCCATGAAATTTAGGTTTGGGAGCCCTCATTTCTTTAATAGTAATAACCTCTCCAGACACTGGACTCAAAACATCATAATTTTGTATAGAGATTGTTTGATATATATCTATGGCTAACCCATTTTGATGTGCGTAATAAGGGGAAGTCCCTATGCTAAAATGGCTTTTCTCCAAAATAGATATTTCTAAACTTTCGCTGTTAACGATATTACAAAACTTTTCTCCCACCATTCAATATATACAACCTTTTTAATAATTATTTAAGTTTAATTTGACAAATATTAAACATCAGATAAAATTACCATTCTTATAAAATCTATAATAAAAATATTATAACTCAAATTACCAGAAAAATGATATCCTCGGCGGAAAACCAAGTTGATACAGAAATTCAACAAAAAGAAATTATAAATAGAAATTTTGAAATATCAGAGGATAAAAATAAAATTATTGTAGATGTAGATAAATCTGAGTCAGGTACGATTTATTTAGTATTTATTGTTTTTTTTAGCTTAGACACTTTAGACCTACTAGTAGCAATTCAGATCGGTTTAATCGTTTTAGGCTTTATCTCTTTGATCTTTGATATTATAATCATTATTTTTCTCTATATTGGATATTCTTCATATAAAAATTTGAAAATTCAATGGGTCTTTAGTAAAAGCAAGAAAAAGGTTGATATCATAAGAAAATCTTCTCGCATCCATGAAAAAGATTCCCTATCCTTCGGGAAAATAGAAGCATTAACTATTTCAGAAAATCTTTACCTTGACAACCGATTTATCGTCTCTTGTATTACATCCTCTCATAAGAGACAAAAGATGTGTTATGGTGAAGAAAATGATTGCTATTCCCTTGCTAAACAACTTTCGGATGCATTAAATAAACCTATCGTGGAGAGAAATTTTTTTGGTATTTCTCTTATTATTTCAAGTTCAATTTTAGTTTTATCAATAATATTAATGGGTTTAATCTTCCTGGTGTTATCAGTCCCGCTTACTTTCGAATATGTTTTTTTCATATTACTCAAAACGACGTTATTAATGAGTTTGTTGAGACTAATATATCTATTAAAAGAGCATATTCAGGAAGAAAATCACTATTTTGAAATGCTCAATCAATTATCGAAAGAGAAATAATATTAACATCAATAAAAAATATGATTTGAAAATAAATAATACATTAGAATTTTTAAAAGGTGTTTATGTTGATTTTTGGAGATATTAGTAAACGAGATGAGAACCAACTATTTATCCTATTTTTGACGTTTTTGGTCTTTTTCTTCTCACTTACAATTCTTCAATCGAATAAATCTCAAGCGTATCATTCATATCAGCAAATAGAATTTGAGCATGTTAACACAAGATTATTTGCCAATCTTTATCATCCTTCTAAAGATATAGAATTTCAAGACAAAAAACCTTTGATCATCTATGTCCACGGGCTAGGAAATGATAGAAATTTTGATCTCCATTTTCCCATAGAATTGGTAAAAAGGGGATTTTTCGTTGCGACTTTAGATTATCATGGACACGGTCAGAGCGGAGGTACTATGTTTGATCTAAATCCAGATACTGGCAACCTTGCCATTTATGAAGATGTGTCCAAATTACTTGATAAAATTGAGACTCTTCCTATCTATTCTTCAAGTATTAATTCTTCTCAAATTGGCTTAGTTGGACATTCTCTTGGAGGAGCTATTGTGTTAATGACAAGTATTCTTGATGAGAGAATTAATACAACTGTCGCTTTGGCACCATTAGTTAGCCATAATGTGCTTTATCATCCACACTTTGAAAATAATTTACCCGTTGACTATTTAAATAAAAGTAATACACAGAATTTACTCCTAATGGCTCATAAAGATGATGGTTTACTTGATTATAGAAAACATGCTGTCGTTGCATATAACTTAACAAATAGTACGCTTTCGCTTTATGAAGGGCCCATGATAGGCGGCGCTCATTTAATGATCAATAGTAATATAATAACAGATATGATATCTTGGATCGAAATAAACTTTTTTGGGTTTGTCAATGGACCAATCACGATTAGTTTTATGTTTAATTACGCTTTGCTTGGAATTAGCTTCAGTTTGTTATTTGGGATAATATTTCTTATTATCTCTCTTTCAAGTAATTTCTTTTCCTTTGAAACAATAAAAATAGAACGAATTGCTTTACGATATAAGGAAAATTACTCAACCAAGGATAAGGTCCTTAGACTTTCATGGATCCTTTTAGCTTGCATAACATTTATAGGAATTTGGACATTTTTTTCCAATGTTTTTAGATTAGCCGGAATTTTTTATGGCTCCTTCGCATTATTAGTAATTTATTCCGTTCTATATCTTGCTCTGCATTTTAAAAATAGAGCTTCTGAAGATACTTTAGAATTCGGTCTGAAACATAAGCTCAAGAGTAGACTTACCCAAGAATTAAAAACCAATTATATAATGTATGGTATATTAGCTTCTGGTATCTTCCAAGGATTTTATGTGGTGTTCACTGTTTCATATCCTTTTGCTTTTGTCTGGCCTAGCAATTTACAATCGATCATTATGGGTTTTACCATCATCCCCATATTTCTCGCGATGGAATTATTTTACCGCAGCATAATTTATCCTTTATTGAATTTCATCGATTCTGAACGGACAAAGACCAAAATCATTATTGCATTATCAATTTTAATTCAAATTTCAATCATCTATTTTAACCGAATATGGGTGTTCTTGCCCTCCCTCTTGATGACTTATCTCGCCTTTATATCCGTTCTGATTCTTAATACTCTAATTTATGAAAAGAACAAGGCAATGACTATCCGACTTATATTCTCTGTTGACATTCTATTTTTCTTCTTCGGTTCAGCGATTACAACTATTTTTGGAATTGATATTGCGATCTATGCGCTGCTTTAAGATGAAAATAATTTAAAATAAGAGAAGTAAAAGATTGAGAAAAAATTATGTGTTTAAATTTATGAACGTTTGATTACTTTGACCAATCCTTTGTCCCTGAGGCGCTCCATCATCTCCTCTAACTCCGTCACATCTTTCTGGGCAATTTCAGCAACTTGTTCCAATGTATTCATCCCATCACAAATTTTTAGAACTTTGTATTCCTCTTGTGTGAGCATCCCTAAATGGACGCTCATCTCGGGGACGTCCTTAACCACAATAGGAACTCGTACTTCACCTCCCTCTTCGGGGGCTTGTAAATCGTCTAATGATGGTGAATCACCAAAAAAGGATTTCACTCCTGTGACATTATAATTAGAATCAATATAAACGTAGATGGTGTGTTCGTTAACACTTTGGTCATCTATCTCATCTGGGTCGGGATATGGATTTGTATGTTTATATTCCTTTGTATAAATTCCCAATTCTAAACCTTGTTGAATTTCATCCTTGTCCACTCGCATTGGGATGAGTTCTTTACAAATGGCACAATAGGCCCATACCTCAATCAGAGAAAAATATTTTTTTACTTTACTATTTGGTTGACCACTCGAAATAACACTTCACCTTGTATGAAAATTTTCAATGGACACTTATAGATTAAATAAAGCAATTTAGATATAAATATATTGTAGATCTTACCATTAAAAACAATAATCTAATCCGAATTTTAATCAATAAGAGGAAAAAAAGGAATTTAGATAATGATATTTTAAGGCCATAGAGCAATTATCAATCCAGAAGCTATGAAAGCTACAAAATACACACCATATTCAATCAAAAATAGCTTGAAATTTGTCCTTCCCATGAATGCGCTCTGATTTATCGCGATAGGTAAAATTAAACCACCAAAAATTACCAAGATAATAATTAATTTAAATATTATATCTGGTAGCAACAATAAATCAAAAAAATATCCCAGCGCAAAATTTATAATGAGGGAAGTGGGTATCATTAGTAGGGAATCTCGTATTATCTTCTCTTTTGGTTCTTCTTCTTTCTCAATTAATATAAGCCAAATATTACCTAAAAAAGACGGCCAGTACCAAAAGAAGATAATGAAGTAAAAAACTCCAGAAGCTATTAGAATTGCTAAAAAATTCATTTTTTACCCCCTTAAAAATATAATACAGATTTGTTTTTAGTTTACATTATGAAAATTGGGAATAAATGTTTTATGGAAAAATTCTTTCATGTTCTCAATCCTTCTGATTATTGGTGAATTTCATTATATCAATCAATATAGATAGGTATTTCTAACTAGTATTACTTGCGGATAAAATCAAAAAAAATTAAAGTTATTCTTAATTTAATTTGTTAAGTTAAAATTAATCATCTTATTGATTACGTATAACATGTCAACAGCTAAACAAAATGTATGTTCTTGTTGTGGTCGACCTATAACGCCATACGAATCAGCAGTTCATTTTCCATGTCCAAATTGCGGAGATGTGACTATTTGGAGATGTGAGGCTTGTCGCGAGCGTGGAAAAACATACCGATGCTTAAAATGTGATTTTGAAGGTCCATGAAGGAGAAGACATAATAAATTTCAATTTAATTAATTAAATATCCTAAATAGTGATTAAAAAGGGAATATAAATTATGGGAGATTTTGTAGCGTTAATAGATGTGATACCAGAAGATATTGAAACAAATTTTGAAAATCTCGTTGAAAAATTGGCAAAAACACTTCCCGAGGATGCCAAAATTGCCCACCACGAGGTTATGCCCGTTGCGTTTGGGTTGAAGAAGGTGAGATTACGTGTAAGATATCCAGAGGAATGGGGCGGTACGGACAAGCTTGAAGAATTATTTTCACAAGTAGATGGATTACAAGGAATTGAGGGAATTGCCTTCTCAAAAGCGTAAAAAGAAAAAAGAAATTTGAATTTTAATCTGATTTCTCTCATTTATTTTTATATCATACAATCAATATGGCAATATAACGATTTTTTAGTCACGAAATGTCCTTCTTTAAAATCTCCGAGGGAAATTTTCATTTGTTTAGGTAATTCTTTACGTTCGATTTTCTCATAACAGATATTACATTTTGTCATAAATACCATCCTATTGAATCTCTTTAGTATGGACAATCTTCATTTGGGAAGGACTATTTAAACTCCTAAATTATTTCAAGAGTCATCTAATCCAATTCCTAAAGTTTCTACTCCTTATTAAGGAATTTTGCGTAAATTGAAATTCATCTGAACTATGTAAGGATAAAAAAAGTAGAAAAGTTTCCTTCTTGAACATGGTATAGAGAGATAATTTATTATCCGGTTCTTTTAAATAACTTATCCAAGTCCTTGAACGAGAAAAACTTCAAGGTGGGGCGTCCATGTGCACAATGGAACGGATCATCGCAATTTGCCAATTGAATTATAAGTTTTCGTATATCGTTCAAAGACAAATCATCCCCTCCACGAATACTCCTATGGCATGAGAGATAATTAATAATTTCTTCTTTTATATTTTTAAAGCTCTCATCTCTACCAATTTCTGTAATATCAGAGATGATGTCCTTTATTAATAATGGGGTTATTTCTTTATCAAATATAACTGGAATCTCCCTAAGAATGAATGTATTTCCTCTAAAAGGTTCTAAATTAAATCCCAGTTGTCTAATTTCATCCAAATTATCCTCTAAAAATGATTTCTCACTAACAGACACCTCTATTTTAAGTGGAGAAATTAATTTTTGTTTGCTCTTGTGCGAGGTATCATACTGTTTAAGAAGAAATTCTTTATTAATGCGCTCTGAGGCAGCATGTTGATCGAGGATGAAAAACCCTTTTTCATTTTCTTGATTAATCCCTTCCAGAATTATATAAATATTATTACTCAATTGACCAGTTAGAGATATTGGCCTTACAAGAGGAAAGTTATCGACGGAAATGTATTTATTTCGAAGAATCCCTTCCGATCCAAACTTATTTCCATCAAGTATGATATTCTCATCCAGATTTAATTGCACAGACGAGAGATCTTCTTTTAGGGAGTCTTCTATACCCAAAGGTTCCTCATATTTTAGATTCATATCTGTCTCTATTGGCCGCTCATACTCTAATTTTTTATCCCCCTTTTCGAATTTTTCTAAATTAGTGCTCAGATATCTTGACTCTTCTTTTATAAAATATTTCTGAGTATTGTAAGAAATAATCGTGAATAATTTGTTGTAGACAAAATCCTCATCTTCAAATCGAACTTTCATTTTTTTAGGATGAATATTAAAATCAATTACAGAAGGATCCACCTCCAGATTAATTACAAAAAAGGGATTTTTATTTATCATAAGAATTCCCTCATAAGCATCCTTAACAGCCCTGAATAATAGATTGCTTTTAATGAATCGCTTGTTAATAAAAATGCTGGAATAATGTTTTCCTTTTTTTGCTATATCAGGATGCCCTATGAAGCCAGACACATCAAAGAGATATCCCTTTTCCTTGTAATTAATGTCTTCGCACATTTTCGCAATCTTTTTTCCGTAAATATGAAAAATGGTGGTTTTTAAATCATTATTCGCCGGACAGTTCAGCATCATTAATTCATTATGAGCATAAATAAAATGTAGATGAGGATAAGCCAGAGCGTATCGTTGTACGATATCGGTGATATGTCCTAATTCGGTTGAGTCTGTCTTGAGAAATTTTTGTCGCGCCGGGGTATTATAAAATAGATTTTTCACTGCTATATTGGTACCAGTGGGCGCTGAGACTCGTTTTTTATGTTTAATCTGCCCTCCCTCAATGATCAACTGAGTTCCAAGCTCTTCTTCCTCCGTTCTGGAGGTGATTTCTATTTTACTCACCGCGGCAATGCTTGCGAGAGCTTCTCCACGGAATCCTAATGTTGTAAGTGTTTCCAAATCCTCAATACTTCTAATTTTGCTGCTCGTATGATTTTCAAAGGCTAATTCCATCTCATCCGAGGGGATTCCTATACCATCATCGATAATTTGTATTGATAGTTTGCCAGCTTTTCGAATATTTATTCGGATATTATCGGATCCTGCATCAATGCTGTTTTCCATTAATTCTTTTACGACATTGGCGGGGCGTTCTACCACCTCACCCGCGGCGATCTTATCCGCATTCTTTATCGGTTTAATTTTGCTTCTATTCATTGCTTAGCTCATAATCTCTCAATTTATGACTTCTCAGTCCTATTGATCTCAGTCATGAAGAATATTTGGGTAGTATTTAAATTGAGAGTCCTATAAAATTTAATTATTTATGATCTAATATAGTTTCGAGATTTAACAAAAAAGCGTCCTGTCGATTTTATATAGGTCTTATATTCTTTTGGAAATGCCTCTATTAATTCTTTTTCTTCGCTGAGCGCTTGCAAGTATAAACCTATTCCGCCAACAATAAACAAACACAGTAAGACCCAATCTTGTATAATAAAAAGAAGACCTAGACACATTAAATAAAATGATAAGTAAATCGGATGTCGGATTTTTGAATAGATCCCCGTTGTAACTAATTTTTGTTTTTTCCTCTTACCGTCTATTGGATATTCCCAATAGACCCCTAATTCTCTATATGAGATATTTAATGTGATGTTCCCCGCTGCGGTTAAAGTAATCCCGATTACTTGTAAGGTTTCTGTTAAGAAAAAGAAATTTAATCTAGGGATATAGCGAGTAAAGAGTTCATAAAAGAAAATATTCAAACACGCTACCACAATAAATATATTTAGGATAATAACTCCAAACTTTGCAAATTTATTTGGTCTATTTGGTTTTTTAGTTTTAGGATTATAATCCTTTCTGTTTACATTATTACGCTGCTTTTTCAAAATAATAAATATGATATTATAGCCAAAAAAAATAAAGAATGCAATGATAATAATTCTGATTATAAGGGAATTAAACATGTTAATTTTCCAAATTCTTGATATTTTTTTCTGGTAATTAGATAATCTAAACTTAAGGTCAAATTAAATATTTTTTTTTATACTACATAAAACTCAACTAAACAAGTTTGTGTTTATTTTCTCTAAATATTTGATAGAATGGGTTATTTCTTGATCCAAATCGTAGGGTTTTGGTAAATTTCCTATATCGATAGCAATGTAATCGTTAAAATGATGCTTTTTTAGTGCTTTTAAGGTCCCTTCCCAATCGATATTTCCCCTTCCCACACCCAAATGAGCATTTGTGCGACCATCGTTATCTGACGCGTGGACAAAAAAGATTTTTTCGCCTAGTTTTTCGACTGAGAGAGGTATAATTTCTTTCTGAGCGTGAAGATGTCCTGTGTCGAGAACCGCCCCAAAATTTTCAGAGTTTACCCAATCAAATAACCGTAAAATTGCGTCTGTATTAGAGATGGATTCGTGTACTCGCGGTTCCAAACAAAGCCGAAGTCCCCTATCTTGTGCGATTTCATCACACGCCTTGATGCTATTGACCATATTTTCCCAATGGGAATTCCAGTTAAAAGTATTGGGACCTTGTTCTATTCTAATTTTCACATCTACATCAAATTTAATTGTTTCATCATAAGGACGTTCTGAAACATATTCTACGGGGGGCATATGAGAATCTAATTGGATTGTTTCGCAGTTTAAATAATTCGCCAAATCTGCGGATTTTTCAAATAATGGAATATGCTTTTTCCAATTAGATTCCATTAATTCCGGAAACACTGCACAGAGATTATTTGTTGTTAATTCAAGGCTGCTTAATTTTTCTTTAATCCTTTTTCTCGCGTTCCATTCGTCCTCTAAATTATTTCTTCCCATAGCTTCGATTTCAGTGGTTTCAAATCCAATCTGTTTTATCTTCTCCAGCGCGTTTAAAATATGGTGGATTTGAAACGTATCTCCATATTTATTGTATTTCGATATCGCATATAACCACGCACAGCAAAATTTTAATTCCATCTCTACTCACGCTTTTTCTTTGTATGATAATATAGTTCTTATTCTTCTCTTATTTAATTTTGCCATCCTTTTGAAGAAACCCAGAAAAGAAGTATAAATCAAATCTAAAATTTCAAAAGAATAAAATTATCGATTGAAAAATCAGCTAAATTCCAGCTTTTCCTTTATATCTAAGAATTTTTTCATTGCCTCGACGGGGGTTAGAGAGTTAATATCTGTATCTTGAATTATTTTCATTACTACCTTAATCCTTTCATCATTAATAGGTTCTTTTTTCACTATTGGTTTGAAAAACGTAGTCTGTACTCTCTTTTTCTCTTTACTCTGTCTCTTCTCTAATTGTGTTGAAAAAATATTTCTTTTCGCCTGCAGTTGCTCAATTGTATCTTCCAAAGATTCTATTCTACGGATTTTCTCTTCGAGTTCAAATTCTTTTCTCTCAAGTTGTTCATCACATCTTTTTATCCGAATATTTTTTTTATTTAACTTTTCATTCACTGCTTCAAGTTGTTTCTCCTTGTTATAAATAAGTTTATCATAGAATTTCCCATTAGAACCCCCGTTTTTATTGTTTTGTTCTATTGTTGCCCTAAAAGGATCCTCTTGTTCAATCTGTTCAAGTATTTCAAATGCTTTAATTATTACATCATCAGGAAGTCCAGCCAATCTTGCGACATGTATACCATAAGATTTGTCTGTACTGCCTGGTTTTAATTTTCTTACGAAATTTATGGACCCATCTTCATTTTCTATTATATCTAAATGATAATTCTTAACTCGTGGTAAATTGATTTCTGTTAATTGGTGATAATGGGTACTAAATAGTGTTTTAGCCTTCATCTCATGAAGTTTTTCCAAGGTTGCTATAGCAATACTCTGTCCATCACTGGTAGAGGTTCCTCTTCCAAGTTCATCAATGATAACTAAACTATTTGGCGTGGCATAGTTTAAAATTTTCGCAGTCTCTGTCATCTCAATCATAAAGGTGGATAATTTTCGTGCTAAATCGTCAGAAGCACCGATACGCGTAAAAATGTGATCGATTACTCCCATATTTGCGGAAGCGGCAGGAACAAAGCATCCCATTTGACCTATAAGACAAATTAATGCCACTTGGCGCAAAAATGTGGATTTGCCGGACATATTCGGTCCTGTGATTATAAGAATTTGTTCATTCTCAGAATCAATATAGCAATCATTAGGAATAAATCGTTCCGTTAAATCCATTTGCTCAACTACTGGATGGCGACCTTCTTTAATAACGATTTTATTGCTCTCCTCCTCGATAATCGGCCTGCAATAATCATATTTTTCAGAAATTTCAGCGAAACATGCATACACGTCAATAAACGCAATATTTTTTGCAGTTTCTAAAATATCTAAAGTTGAACCTTCTACCTTTTCTCTTACTTCACAGAATAATTCATATTCCAGCTCATATATTTTTTCTTCTGCGGACACTATCTTTTGTTCTAGTTCCTTTAATTTTTCTGTGGTAAATCGTTTTGAATTCTTTAGCGTTTGACGCTCAACATACTCGTCTGGGATTTTTTCAATTGATTTTAATGTATTTTTGGTAATTTGAACATAATAGCCAAGGATATTGTTATGTCCTATTTTCAACCCCGAATTTAATTTCAACTGGTTTTTCTGTTCTTGTTCGTACTCTAAAAGATAATCCTTTCCATTACGCAACACATCTCGTAATTCGTCTAACTTCTCATCATATCCATCCGCTATAATACTTCCCTCCTTGACGGTGGGAGGGGGGTCCTCTTTGATTGCATCTTGGATGAGAGTTCGCACCACTTTAAAATCTTTAATATGCTTTGAATACTCATTAATTTCCGGAATATTTGCTTTTTCTAATAGTTCACGAATCTTTGGAATCTTTTCAAGAGAATTTTTAATATTTATCAGATCTCTTGCATTGGTTCGATTTACATATGTAATGCGATTTATATAGCGCTCCAAGTCCCCAATTACACTCAATTCCTCCCTTAAATCCGACCTGAGAAAGATATCGTCCTTAAACTTTTGGACAATGTTTAGTCTTTGATTTATTTCATTCACATCCGATAAAGGTTGCAAAATGATTTTCCTAAGAAGACGAGCTCCCATTGGAGTTTCTGTGTGATTAAATACCGAAAAAAGTGTAGTATCTTTTCCCTTTTCCCAGAGAGATGTTATTAATTCAAGATTTCTCTGGGTTGTATAATCTAAATGGAGGGTATTTTGTTCTCTCAATATTCTTATGTTAAAAATATTTGGTATTACATCTCTTTGGGTCTCTTTAAGAAAGGCTAAGAGACCGCCAGAGGCTTTCACGGCAATCTCAGAAGAATCTAAACCAAACCCTTTAAGATTAGTAATATTAAAATGCCTTTGAATGAGATCGGCTGCTTGGTCATAATGAAATGTATAGTTTTCATACGGCTTAATAATCGCTTCGGTAATGTCTGTCAGAAAGATGAAAAGTTTTTCATCTTCTTTTAATTCTGCGGGAATAATCAACTCAACGGGGTTAAATCGGGCAAATAGGCTCAAAACCTTTTCCATAGGATCTTTTTCATCGTCTACATATTCTGCCGCTACAAACTCTCCTGTGGAGATATCCGCAAATGCACATGCCACCCCTCGGCTTTCTTTTACAAGCGATGCGATATAATTATTTTCTGTGGAATCGAGCATGTCTGCCTCTGTAATGGTTCCCGGAGACAGGATTCTCACAACCCCCCGTTTTACAATTCTTCCTTTTACAGTAGAGGGATCTTCTAATTGCTCGACAAGGACTACGGTTTCTCCTTTCTTTACCAAATTATTTAGGTATTGCCCGGAATGATGCGGAATTCCCGCTAACGGATATTCATCATCTCCTACTTTGCGTTTTGTTTGCGTGATTCCTAACAATTTCGAGACTCTTATGGCATCATCATAAAAGAATTCATAAAAATCCCCCATCCGATAAGCGATGAGATGTTCTGGGTACTTTTTTTTAATGCTGAGCCAATGCTTGATCATGGGTGTTGCGTTTTTTGGGTCTAAATCCTCTATAGATTCTGTATAAGTCATGAAATTTTTTGAGAGGGTGATTAAATCTTGTAATCGAATTGTTATTTAGACAAAAATAAAATGGATCTAATAACTATTATTGTTAATTTTTTAATAATCCTATGTGAAAAAAAAATTCTCTAATATATTAAATCCACCACTCAGCAAATTTAATAATATCACTAATTTACCGTAATTTTAATGAAGAAAAATAGTTTAAGAAACTTATGAGTGAAAATTTAATCTTATATGAAACTGAAAGTAGAGTCGCAGTTATAACCATCAATAGACCGGATAAGGCAAATGCTGTGAATGTTGAGATGCTGAAAGAGATCCATGCACATCTCATCGAAGCAGATGAAGATGATCGGGTGAAGATCATCTTATTTAAAAGTGTCGGGGATAGATTTTTCTCTGCGGGTTATGACTTAAAGGAAGTATCGGGAAATCCCGAAAACGTAAAATTGATCACGGAATGGGGGAGAAAAGTGAACGAGACCATCCTGTTTTCGAAAAAGCCTGTAATTTCTCAAATCCAAGGTGCTGCAATCGGATTCGGAGTACTTTTAATGCTTGCTTCAGATTTAACAGTCTTTGCTAATAGACCAAAAGATGAATTGTATATTAGGCTTCCGGAGCTTTTTATTAATGCATTCCCCCAAACTGGCGCTACTTTAATGCCATTAATGGCGTTTGGAATAAAATTTGCAAAAAACGTATTATTTACCAATAGGAAAATAGGATTGGAAGAATTAAAGAATGTCAACTTTCCCACCAAAATAATTCCGCTAAAGAATCTTGACGAGCAAGCTTTTGAATATGCCAAAGAGCTAGCTAAACTGAAAATGGAGTTTCTCTTCACGGCAAAAGCGATGATGACCATAATGAATAAACCTTATATTAAATCTTGCTTAGATCTCGAGGATGAGTGTGGGGCGTATGCATATGGGCCAAAAAAGCCGATGAGCGACTTGCACGAGTTTATCCAGAATTTATATGAAAAGTATCCGTAATTCCCCTTTCTCTATTATTTTTATGCGGTTTGATGAAATAAGCTAACCAATATAAAGAAACTTTTTATATTGACTATCTTTTTTTAACCTAGTTTAACCCCTACACAAGGATGGAAAAAATGAATGATGAAGAAAAAATTATATTGTATAATACTAAGCGCAGTATCGCCACAATTACCCTTAATCGCCCCCACATGGCTCACGCATTCAATTGGGAATTAATGAAAGGTCTCTATGATCATCTGATAAAAGCTCATGAGGATGAGAATGTGAAATGTATTCTATTAAAGAGTTCCGGTGACAAAGTTTTTAGTTCAGGGATAGATATCAGAGCAGCCTCTGCGGATGATACAGATTATCTGAAAAAAATGCGCGAATTTGGCAGAAAGGTCACCCAAACTATGCTCTTGATGAAGGAGCCGATAGTGGTACAAGTTCAAGGGACTGCTATCGGTTTTGGAATGGAACTGATAATGGCTAGTGATTTACGCATATTTGCTGATAAACCGATTGATGAGATGTTTTTCCGTATGCCGGAAATTGCCATTGGGATTTATCCGCAAACAGGAGCCACAATATTACCTCTTTTAGCTTTTGGGTTAAGCTATGCCAAAAAACTACTATTTACCTCAGATAGATTCGGATTGGATGATTTAAAAAATGTGAATTTCCCCACGAGAGTGTTTGCTCCCGATCGCTTAGAGATTGAGACAAAAAAGTTTATGCGAACTTTCAGCAAACGTATGGAATCCTTTATGCATCTCATTAAATCCTCTCTAACCATTATGAATAATAAATTCATTGAACGTTGGTATGATCTCGAAGATAAATGCGGAGAAATTGCATATGAAAAGCACTCCCAAAAAGAGATGGATGAGATCATTAAAAACCTCTATAAAAACTATCCCTAAAAGTATAATCTTTATTTCCCTAAAAATCTAATTTGGAGTCTGAATTATTATGGATTTAAGATATGCAATTGTAATTTCCCTTCACATATGTTTTTCTAACCAAATGTAGATATCTCTATATACTTGAAGTCGTTGTTTTTCGTGTAATATATCGTGTAAGAGACCATCATATTCTTTATAGGTTTTATCTCGGCTTTTAACTTTCTTGAAAAAATTCCTTACTTGTTTCTTGTCTGTAATTTTATCATTTCCAGCTTGCATTAATAGAAGTGGACAATCGAAACCCGAAGCGTGTTTCATTACCCATTTCATAGTTGAATTAATTTCGGAGTATGTGCTATACGTTATTTGTTTTATCACATGAGTATCTGCGATCTGTTTCCGCAAAATCTTTAGGTCACTTGTTAATTTGTTTTGGTCGATTTCAAATTCGATAATATTTGTGGGACTAATTCTTGCCATTAAGGAACCAACAGTCTTTTCTAAAAATACATCCGTGTTGAATCCGAGTAGTGGGGAGGAGACAATGATTCCTGGATTTTCCGGATAATGTATCCCATATCTTAGGCTCACTAAACCCCCTAATGAATGTCCCATTATAAAAATTGGGTCCGTCCCTCCCTCCTTATATATTATTTCTTTAAAATGAATGATATCTTTTTCAATATTATCTATGTTCTCAATATGACCTGGAATTTTCCGTATATTCATCCAATGTCCTCGTAAATCAAAAGAAAATACTGCGTATCCTTTTTCCGTAAAATATTCCGCTGGTGTTTCGAGTCTATGAGAATGAGTACCTAACCCGTGCAGTGCGAGAATACTTGCCTTTGTCTTTCCAGAATCTGGGGTCCAATACTGATAAAATAACTTCCTTCCTTGATTTCCCTCGAAGAATCCCTTTTCATTTTTCATTTTGGATGTTCTCACCTCATAGTAATGCAAATACTTGGATAGAGATCAAAATTTAGTATCTATTTTTTATTAAATGTTTATCTTTTTAAACTTTTTATGATTCGAATTCTAATTCTCTTGAAAAACTTTAAAAAAATTTTAATTTTTAGGTAAATTTTCTACTAGAAGGATTGAAAGATGAACAAGAAAAAATAATATTTGAATTAAAATGACCGAACAAGAAAACGAGATACTTAAGATAGTAATTCACGGCAGGGGTGGACAAGGAGCAGTGACTGCCTCTCAGATAATCGTAGAAGCGGCCTTCTTAAGTGAGAATTTTGCCGATGTTACTGCCTTTCCCAGTTTTGGAGCGGAACGTAGAGGGGCACCTATTCAAGCTTATGCAAAATTGTCGAAGAATAAAAAGATTTGGGATCGCTCTTCAATCGAAGAACCAGATATTTTGATTGTCTTCGATGCAAGCGTCTTGGATCAACAAATAGTGGCTTCTTTAAAACCAGATGGGATTTTTATTGTAAATTCTAATAAGGACCCCCAATATTTTAAAAAAATTTACAATTTGAGCGATAGAACTAAAATTATTGTCGCCGATATCAACAAATTGGCAATCGAAAATAATCTCCTTATCGATGGAAACCCAATCGTTAATACTCCAATATTAGGGTTGCTCGCAAAAGCCATTCCTGATTTAAGCCTAGAAAACCTTAAAAAAATCATAAAGAACCGTATGAATGAAGAATTAAGTGAAATAAATAATAAATTAATAGAAGAAGGATATAAATTAGCGAAAACGCTATAACCTATTTATTTTCAAAAGGAAGTTTTATTGTAAAATTGCACCCTTTCCCTCGACCTTCAGATTCTGCGAATATTGTTCCTCTATGTTTCAGAATAATTTCTTTTGAAATAAAAAGCCCCAGTCCTGAGCCGCTCGAGTCTAGATATTCCAATCCCTCTCCTTCTCGTTCAATCTTACCAAATCTTTTAAAAATTTTCTTTAATTCTGACTTAGTTAATCCAATTCCATTATCTTCTACTCTTATGCTAGCAAATCCCTCCTCCTTTTTCAATTGAATGTGTATAATCCCCTCGCAAGGTGTATTTTTTATTGCATTTGAAATGAGGTTAGAAATTACTTGCTCAAGCCTTAGTGGATCGATATTAAGAACTATTTGTTCTGATAAATCTGTGGTTATGTGTACTTTTCTTTTATCACATAAAAAATCAAAACTCCTGACCACTTCATTAATCAACTTTTTAAGGTCTGTCTTCTTTCTGTTTAGTGTTAATTTTCCAAATTCTATTTTTGAAATATCTAAAAGCCTATCAACTAATTTATTTAGGCGATTGCCTCCTCTTTCTATCATATCTAAAACTTCATTTATATCGTTATCTTTCTTCTGTTTAAGAGACATTTCCATCCACTCAGTTCCGCCTATTATTGATATTAGAGGAGTTTTTAGTTCATGCGAAACCCTCATAATAATGTCTCGCCTCATCTGCTCCAATTCCCTTAGTTTTTTTATTTCTTGCTTGATTAATAGTTCCGCTTTCTTTTGATCTGATATATCGTACCCTATAGATTGAATAAATTCTTGATCTCCGATCTTAATGTAGGAAGTTCCAAAATTAACCCAGATTTCCTCTCCATTTTTCTTGTATAACTTCAAATCTATAGGAGGTAAATGTTTCCCTTGGACTAATTTCTTAAATCTCCTCATTAAAGGAGGGTAAAATGAGGATTGAATTAGAGAAAGGTCTTGAAAATTTTTACCTACTAATTCTTGTTTTTCATATCCCGTTAATGAACTGGTGGTCGAATTGATCTCGATTATTTTTCCATGTAAATCAATTAGTATAATCGCAAACGGCGAATTATCAAATAGGTGTAAATATCGCTTTTCTGAATTTTTCAGTTCCTCTTGTATCCTTTTTCGCTTTTCTATATCACGTGAAGAGACAATAATTCTTTTTCTTCCTTTTTTATCCGTTGCTCTTTTAATATTAACTTCAAGCCAAACGTACTTTCCACTTTTATTACGCATTCTGAATTCTCCGCTACTATATCCTTTAACCGATGCCTGCTGGAACATTTTAGCTGCTTTTTTAATATCCTCCTGATGTAAATAATCAAATGGGCTCTCTCCTAAAACCTCCTCCTTAGAAAAGCCAGAAACCGAATCCTGTGCCTTATTAATGAATATTAAATCATAATTTTCATCAAACACAGAAATAATATCGCTCACATTTTCAATAATGAATCGATAATCCTCGTCTGGATTGGTCTCTTGATTTTCTAATTCCTTAAGCAAAATCAATAGTTTATTTGGATTTGATTGAAACTCATGATTAAAAGCATTATATTCCTTTGCCTCTCCATTTTTTTTCGTCAAGCGAAGTTTAAACTCATCTTGGGAATGTACTATTTCTTTTGCTTCTTTATTTGTTGAGTTTAATTTCTTTGATTCTGCAAAAGTCAATATATTTTTTCCAACAAGTTTCTCATATGAATAGCCTAAGAATATATCCTTATTGATATATTCTACGACTAAATCCTTATCCAATATTAGAATAACTTCTTCTAATTTTTCAAATATTTGCTTAAAAGTATCCAGAAAACCATCACTTATCTTATATGTTATTCCCTAATAACTACTTAACTAATATTTAAAATTTTTTTAAGTTTTGTAATTTAAAATACGAAAATTCATGCTTAGAACGGAAATACATAAAAACTATTTATTTTAGGAGAAATAGATCATAATTCAATTACTTATTTTTGTAAACTAAAACAATTTTATTTTTTCCTACTTTAATATAGTAAATGGAAAAAACTCGATTAAAATGAATGATTCGAAAAAAGATTATCAGAAAATATTATCGTCAATACAGAAACCAGTGATTGGGGAAGCTGGCAAGACTGGTACTTGGTCTCCTTTAAAACCAGTGATAAACTTAGAAGTTTGTATTCCTGCAAAATCGGGAAAGTATGCATGTTTTAATTGTTGGCTATATTGTCCTGAGGCTGTCGTGTCCAGAACAATCCCTCCTGAAATAAATTTAGAATATTGCAAAGGGTGTGGAATATGTATGGAGGAATGCCCTGTAGATGCGATAAAAATGGAGAGGGTGGAAGAATAAATGACTCAGACAATCGAATCGACCAAAAATAAAAAAATTACGAAAATTGTCACGGGAAATCATGCAGCTGCCCATGCATTTCGACAAGCAAATGTAGGCGTTATTTCTGCATATCCCATTACTCCACAGAGTCCGGTAGTGGAAAAGATCTCGGATTTTATTGCAAAAGGAAAGATGAAAGCAAGGTTCGTAAAAGTCGAGTCGGAACATTCGGCGCTTGCTGTATGCTGTGCCGCCTCTGCTACTGGGTCTCGGGTTGGAACTGCAACTTCTGCCCATGGATTAGAGTTGATGTATGAGATGCTTCCTTGGGCATCTGGTAACCGTTTACCAATTGTAATCAATTTAGCAACAAGAGCACTCGGAGGTCCCTGGAGTGTATGGACAGATCACCAAGATTTTATGACCATACGAGATGTCGGTTGGATTCAGATGTTTGTTGAGGATAATCAAGAAATATATGATACAAATATTCAAGCATTTAAGATCGCAGAAGACCCACGCGTTTTTTTGCCTGCTATTGTCGGGTATGATGGATATATTTTAAGTCACACTATGATGCCCATTACTTTAGAACCCCAAGAAGCAATTGATGGATTTTTACCTCCTTTACAGCACCATATTAATTTATCAGACATCTCTCAAGTAAAGGGAGTCGACCCAGTCACCACACCTCATATTGTTAAGAGAGAAGAGGGTACCGCGCCTGGGTATTATGAATTCAGATATTCACTACAGAAAGCGCTTGAAAATTCTATTAATATTGTAAAAGAAGTGCATGATGAATTTGCCGAAACTTTTGGTCGATCCTATGGAAATGGTGTTTACAAGAAATATAAAACTGAAGATGCCGATACTGTAATATTTGCCATGGGGTCTGTGGCATCCCAATCCAGAAGTGCAATTGATAAGATGCGGAAAGATGGTCTGAAAATTGGTCTAGTAAGCTTAAAATTATTTAGACCATTCCCGGTCTCAGAACTACGAGAATATTTCAAGCAATTTGACAATATAATTGTCTTTGATAGGGATATTGGCTATGGACATGAAGGCGTTCTTGCATATGAATTAAAAGCAGCATTATATGGCATTGATCATCCACCCTTTATTAAAGGATTCGTGATTGGTTTAGGTGGGAGAAACGTGAGTGATGACCAAATTATCTATGGAGTGAACCAAGGACTAAAATACGCCGAAAATAGGGAATTTTCAAGTAAAACAGAATTTATTGGATTAAAATTAGACGAATTAGATTTTCTAAAAAAAGGGGATGAGAGTTAAAATGGTAAATGTTATGGATCTTAGAGAAGAAGAATTTATTTATCCTGGAACACGAGCTTGTGCGGGATGCGGAATGGCATTAATATATCGAATTGCCTTAAAAGCATTGGGACCTAATACAATCCTTACAGTCCCTGCTTCTTGTTTGACCGTATTACACGGAATGCAAGGATTCTGTTCCACAAAGCTTTCAGTTTTACACACTCCATTTGCGACGACTGGGGCGTCAGCTTCTGGTATTATCGCTTCCCTAGAAGATAAAGGCTTAGATAAAGAAATCTGTACAGTCGCCTTCGCAGGAGATGGTGGAACTACCGATATTGGGATACAAGCACTAAGTGGAGCTGCGGAACGAGGAACTAATTTTATATATGCATGTTATGATAATGAAGCTTATATGAATACTGGGGTCCAACGAAGTGGATCTACTCCTTTGGGCGCGTTCAGCACAACAACACCAGACGGAAAATTAGGGCATAAAAAAAATATGCCAAAGATCCTAGAAGCCCATGGAATTCCGTATGTTGCCACTGCTTGCGCATCATATCCCTTCGATCTCTATGAAAAATTCCAAAAAGCGAAAACCATTCAAGGAACGAAATATATTCATATTTTAGCGCCTTGTCCTCCAGGATGGGGATATGACCCTAAGGACACTATAAGTATTGGCAGACTAGCTGTGGAAACGGGTTTTTGGCCTCTCTATGAAGTTGAGAACGGTAAATTTACTTTATCTAAGAAAAGTAAGAAATATTTAGATAAGGAAAATAGAACACCTATAAGGGAATATCTTAAAACACAAAAACGATTTGCTGGGATAAAGGAAGAGGAAATTCAACAATATAAGCAGTATGTAAATCAACTATGGGAAGAATTGAAGGATAGAATAGAAGATTAATATTAATTTTTTCCTAGCTTACTTTTTTTATTTATTTGTTTCTATTGTTTTTTTGAGTTGTAACTTGTTAGAAAAGCATTTTAATTAGTAAAATTTTATAGAAATGACCTTATGCTTAAAATATTTATTTATAATGAAGAGAATAGATGGATAGAAGAAACTCAGATCCTTCTTTTTCATGATATATGTGCTTTTATTGATACGGAGCATGAAAAAATTTATATCTGGGAGGGGCCGAATATAAAAAGGGCCAGAAAGAGAAAGGCTGAAGCTCAATTATTCTCTTTATTATCAGAAAATAGCGATAAAAATTGGAATATTATTGAGAATCAAAACAAATTTCCCTCCGAAATAACGAATCAAATCGAAAATATGTTGGAACTTGCCAAAGAAAACAAAAAGAGGGGAAAATTAAAATATAGCAAATTTTCGACAATAAGGATAACTTTTGCTATAATTACAATCAGTTCTTTTTTGAAGATTTTATCCATATTTTATATAGCAAGTCTTTTATTCCTTCCCTCAAACACATCTAGCTATCAAATATCTTCCACCAATTATTTCTTTATGTTGTTTGTGTATAGAATAATTACGATTTCAACCCTCATCCTTTTTTCTATTAACCTTCTAATTGCATTTTACGAGAAAGATTTTTGGCTAATTATTTTGAGTATCATAGTTATAAGTATTGATATTGGGATCTTACTTTATATTAGCCAGGGAATATTCCTCTTTTTATTTCAGGAAGGTTCTACTGATATTTTGTTTTTAATCCCGAAATCTGATTTTATCTTTTTTATAATATTAAATTTGATGGCATTACTCATTGAGACTATTCCAATTGTCTATGAGACAGTTTCATTCTCTAAAACCTATAAAAAATATATTTTTATCCCAAATTAACTGATTTTTATTTATTTATGAAAGATTTAATTTCTCTCAAATTCTTTTATTAAATTACTTGAAGTGAGATTAAATGGAAGCGGGTAGACTCCTCCCAGACCTTGAAAAAGAAGATTTTAGAATTCTGATGGCAATCGAACAAGGAATGAAAAAGTCAGAATATGTTAAAGTGAGTGATATCCGTTTTTATTCGAGGTATCCTATGGAGGAGACGCTATACAGATTAAAAAAAGTTCATAAAATTGGCCTCACGATTAGAAATGCGGCTCAATATGTCGTGTCCTATAAATTGAATTCTATTGGGTATGATGTATTGGCTCTTCATACTCTTGTTGAAAAAGAGATAATTAGCCAGCTTGGTCCGCTTCTAGGAAAAGGAAAGGAATCAGACGTATACAGTTGTATGGACGATGAGGAAAATATTTTCGCCCTAAAGATTTACAGAATGGGGCGGACTTCTTTCCGAAATATAAAACGTTATCGTAATATCATTGGGAATAGAACTCATTTATCTTGGTTATACGTGAATCGTTTAGCGGCAAAACGGGAATATAATGCGTTAAGCAAGATTTACGATATCAATCTAAAAACTCCGAAACCAATAGATTATAACAGGCACGTCATCGTAATGGAATATCTACGTGGAAAAGAACTCGCCTATTATAAGGATATTGACGATCCAGAATACATTTTTCAAGAAATAATCAAGCAGATGCGGCTAATATATCAAAAAGCTGACCTTATTCATGGTGATATGGGAGAATTTAATATTGTTGCTGATAAAGATGGCAATATATTAATAATCGATTGGTTACAATCTGTTTCGGCTGATCATCCCAACGCTATTAGGATTTTAAGACGAGATATAAAAAATATTTGCGATTATTTTCGAAAGAAATATCATATTGAATGTGATACAGGCGAGATTTTAGAATCATTTTTAAAAGAATAGACAGATTAGTAGTTTTTAAAATGGACTCTTTATTATTTTTAATCCTTTAATGATGATATCTTCAATCCTTTGTTCATCTATGACCTTAAGAATTTCCATTTTATCCTCAAAAAATGATATTAGGTTCTCTTTTTCTAATTTTTTTCTTAATATTGAAATTATCATCAATGAGTTATTCTTTAAAATTTCTAAAGATTCTTCGAATCCTTTCCTTATATCTGGTAAATTTTGATAAGAGGTAATGGAAATTAACAGATTAAAGCTGTTTTTACGTATAGGGAGATTTTCTAAATCTGCTAAAATAAGATTATATTTGTTGGAGACTTTTTTCTGAATCTTATTTAGTTTTTTCATAAAGTTTTGCATCATCTGGATTGAAATGTCTACACCAACATATTTAAAATTCATTTGATCTACTGAATCAAACATCTTTTGGAAATATTCCGAGAGTAAACCCGTGCCACATCCTGCATCAAAAATAAGTGTCTTTTCCAAATCTTCTGGGTAAATTATTTCGTCATATTTTTGAAATTGAATGTTTCCATATCTTTTATCGTAAAAAAAAGAAGTAGCATTATATTTTTCTTTAATTCCTTTTTTTTTCTTTGTGCGTTCCTTTTTCAATTTGTCAAGACCAATAAATTTTAATGGTATTAAGATTTAATAGGATTAAATTAAAATTATTCTTATAATTAACTTTAAGTATATTACAAGAAATTTATTTATTGAAGGTTTAAATTAAAATGTCGAAACAGCAATCTAAAAATCCGCTCACAATATTACAGAATGCTCAAAATTCAGAGATTCTACTACGTTTAAAGGATGGTACAGAATATAGAGGATTACTAAAGGAAATCGATGCATATATGAATATGATCCTTGAAGACGCCACTGAGATCCTTGATGGAAGTCCAGTGGCTAAATACAGTGAAATCTTCATTAGAGGCAACAATCTTTTGTTTATTAAGCCCGATGCGAGCGAATTAATTTAAAATTCATATCTTTCTACCTCGCTTCTATTAGTTTCAAGTTATCATTTTCTAATTTTTAACTTATTTAGTGATTTCATAGATGTCTGAGAACATTTCCGTAGTTGGATATGGTACGTTTATTACCAAAGGATATTGGAAAAACAAATCAAATGTGATGGTTTGTCGTGTAATTGGCTTTAAACGGATATTTCCCAAAGGAAATTGGTTTCCCTATGTTCTGCCAGATCCAGACTCTTCTTTTTGGGCTCTTAAATTTGATGTAAATCAAGAAGAATTAAGAAAACTGGACTATTATGAAGGAGTCCCTTCTGGATTATATAAACGGGTAAAAACCGTTATAGAACTGAAGGATGGGAGTAAATTCCAAGCGTTTATATATGTTCCAACGGAATCAACTATAAAGCGGGAAGATTTGGCCCTAGATATGGACAAATCTGATAGATGGAAACAAGAAATAGCAAAGCATCTCGAGATCATAGAAAAATTTCCGGAATTAGTAAAATGAATACGCTAGATTAGCACTTTATTATGGTAACTATTAAATCATTCAATAATTTCTGTAAAAATTTTGTCCCCTTCAATTCTGGCATAGGCGGCAACATTTGAACCTTGACCTCTATAATTGGATGAAGAGAAAATAGAGAGGAGTCTTCCTTCAAAAAACCATTTATATCCTGCCGGAAATACTTCATGGGCACGGATGACAGATTTTAACTCATACTTATCCAAAAATTTTCCAAGAACATCCCCTCCGAAGAATTTAATCCCTTCTCCCCTAAAACTGTTCATGAAACCCGAGAGACCCTCCTTGGGGTCGTTCCATAGCATTTGAAAGATACCCTCCTCTACTGAACCCGAGGGATTATAATTCAGCTCTTTTTGTTTTAAATCATGTATTTGATCTAAAATTTCCATATTTTCTGGGATTCCTCCATGTAGGCATAAGGTGGAATCGTTTATAATGGCACATATAGGCAATAGATTATATAGAGATAAGATCTCAGTAAAGTCCCCTTCTTGACCAAATCTCATATTAAAATCTTGATAAAATCCATAATATTTATTCATTTGAAGAGTTTCGTGGTTGCCCCTAAGTATAAAATATTTATCAGGCTCTAAAATTTTTAAAGACAAGACGAATCCAAGGCATTCTATTTGGTATGAACCGCGATCTACAATATCTCCCAAAAAAACTACATACTTTGGGTTTTTTTCTTGAATTATCGCATGAATCCTTTGTAAAGATTCAAGATTTCCATGCAGATCCCCGATTACAAATACATCAGAATCTGGGGCATATAGATTTAATATGAGTGATTCTTCTTCAAATAGTGCTTTTGCGTCCTTCAGTATGGACGAAATTTTATTAAATCCAAATTGAGAGATCCTTTCAGGAGATTTCATAATTTTTTGTAAGAAAGATTTTTCAACCATTATCCATCAACACCTATTATCACTTGTTAAAGCTAAATTTATTAAATTTGCGTTTAATATTTTAAATTCTACTCACATTACTCAGCTTTATTAGGGAATAAAATCTTTAATAAACTCATAAAATATTCAATGGAAAAGGAATTATAATTGATGTGAATAGGAATCAAAAAATACATCATTTCGAGAATCTAATAAAAACGTTTGAATTAAAGAAATTTGATAAAGATTCTGCTCCTAAAAAAACTGGGTCGGTATATACTCCTACAGAGATCGTCAAATTAATGGTCACTGATACGTTCATTAAATATTTTAACCAATTCTTTAACATACAACTCGGTAAAAATTTATTAAAATCTATTGAGCCTTTTCTCAAAACTATAACTAAGAAGCAAACCGATAAAACCTTATTACGAGACCAAGTGCGAAATATCTTAATTTTAGACCCATCTTGCGGTTCGGGCAGATTTTTAATTCAATTAGCAGAATTATTACTCACTTTTTATTGTGTATTATTTCCGAAGACTGACAGGTGGACTTTAAAAACACAAATCATAGAGGATAATTTATATGGTATAGATTTTGATAAAAATGCGTGTATTATATCAAAAATACGTCTATTTATATGGTTGCTCGAAGATATACCCAATAAAAGCGATGTTTTAAATAAGTTTAAAACCCCAAACCTCAAAGATTTAGATAGGATCGGCGCCTCCATCAATGATCTAGGCATCAAGTTCAACATCTTAGACCACGATTTTCTCCTGAATTACCGTCCGAAATTTAAATTCAATATTATCATTGGAAATCCCCCTTATGTTGACAATAAAACAATGAATAAATCATATAAACAAAAGCTTTATAGATCCTTTGAATCCGCATATAAGTTATTTGACTTGTCTATTGTATTTATAGAACAATCTTTACGTATTTTGAAACAAGATTATGGAATTCTTTGCTTTATTATCACAAATAAGTTTTTATCCTCTAATTATGGAGTTAAAATTCGAAATTTGCTCATGAAAAATGCCCATATCACCCAGATATTAAATATCTCCTCGTTACAAATCTTCTCTACTCATTCAGTCTATCCTATTATTTTGACTCTTTTTAATACTCCGCCTACGAAGGAAAGTAAAATAACGATTCAAACTTATGATAGTATTAAAAAACTGACGGATTTAACTAATTCCAATAGACAAAGCATCACCCAAGAACAATTATATTCCTTACCAGATAGGGTTATACCTCTCAAAGGTGATATTAACTTGATAAATTCCCTCTTTTCTCATTTTGAGACTATGGAAGGAAAATTTAGTGATTTACAGATAATTTATCGCCCTTACGCTTTCACAAATTATGGAAAATATTACAAATGCGCGGATGAGAAAAACCAGTCCGAAGATGACCTAATTCTTCTCGGTACCGGGAATGTTGGAAAATTCTACTATAAATTCCACAAAAAAATCCGAATCGCAAATCATTCATTACCCGTGAGCTATTTTCATACTCCCGTGGAAAATAAATCCAAGATGGAAATAATCTCAACGCAAAAATTAATTTTTCGAGAAATTGCGAAAGATTTAACTTGTGCTTACGATCCGGGAATTTTCACAAATATCACGGGTCTATATTTTATACGAATTCCCTCCCTTTCCACTAATGAATTATTCGCTCTTCTAGCAATTCTAAATTCACACTTTATTGACTCTCTGTTTAAAAGTCTATACAGTACGCTTCATATGTCGCAAGGATATCTCCGCTTTAACGGTAGTTTTATTAAAACCTTGCCAATGCCCCATTCACTTCCCAAATCGGTAGCTGCGGTAAGCAAAATATTACAATTTCTCACTCAATACAATTATGATATTCAGCATTCTAACAATTTACGCGAAAAGACTGCTCCATCTATGCGCAATGAATATATCTCTTATTTTCAAAAACTATCAGAAGCTTTAGTTCGTATGCTATATTTGTCAGAATTGGACCAACAAATCCAAAACCAACATTATGAAATATATAATATGCTCATCTCTGATGAGTGGGTTCCGAATTTCGAGTTTATATTCCCTACCCCATACTTTAACCTCACACCATTTATTAAACAACCGGAGGTTCCGTTCTCCACAATTTTTTCCCAGATAAAGACATTTTATGAAAGCAATATACAAAAACCCGATCTTTTAGGTCAAATTTCCACTTTAACTTCCCAATACTTCTAAGTTTATGCATAGGGTAATAACATTTCTTAAGTGGGAATGTATATCTTGTATAATAATATATATATAAGATATAAAATATAATATAATT
>SHMW01000033.1 GCA_008080735.1 Promethearchaeota archaeon | reverse complement strand
AAAAGATTATTAAACCCTATAACTCTTTTCAGAAAACGAGACCTAACCGCTTGTAAACTGAATTCTTTTTGAAATTTTAAAGTACCATCCTTCAAAATAATTTTTTTCATTCAATGTCCCTTGGAATACTTCTGGATGCTGTATTTTGTACCAAGTATTCATATGTTAAATTCTCATTCTAGTTTTTAAGATTTAGTAGGAAAATTGGAAATTAATATGTTTCTTTTCTGTATTATTAATACCCTATTTATTTATTTTCTGCATCATTACTTAAAGCTAAAAATTCAAATCAAATTTTTTAAATTCTAATTAAAAAGGCTTCTTGTTGTGATAAGAATTATCATTCAAGAATTGGTGCCTACAGATAAACGTGGAACGGGGCTTGGCATTAGATCTCTGGCAACATCGTTAGGTACAACAGGTGGTTTTATCCTTGGTTTCGTATTTACCATAGTTTTTAAAGACCTCGGGATTTCCTTTATAATCTTAAGCGCACCTCTATTGATTAATATAATTCTGATCCCTAAATTTGTCAAGGAAACAAAAGGTACTGATTTAAGTGAGGTAGAACTTAGATTAAAAGGTTAAAATTACGTTCTCCTCTTTTTTTTAATCTCAAAATTAAAACTACAATGTATATTGTATCTTTTTAGATACTTTTTTCTAAAGTAGTAAATTTATGGAAGATATCCTTCATATTTTAAATTTAACATTATTATATCTAATCCAGACGAGATATTGCGAATGAATGCAAATTATATATTTCTCCTTTCTTTAACTGTTATCCTTATTGGTTTTCTAATCAAAAAGGTGGGGATTTTGAATGAAGATGACGGGAAAGTCATCGCAAGAGTGGTGTTAAATATTACTTTACCAGCATTGATTTTAGAGGTATTTAGCAATATTGAAATTTATCCCGCACTCGTTTTACTTCCCTTATTAGCGTTCGGCTTTAGTTTACTGGTATCTGCATTTACCTATATTTTATATCGAAGATATCCGATGAGATATCGCGGATTAATGATGATGGTATCCGTTGGGTTTAATATAGGGTTATTTGCATATCCATTAATTAGGGGAATATGGGGTGAGATTGGTATGGAATACATTATCATGTTTGACCTTGGAAATTCATTCGTGGTGTTTATTCTAAGCTATACGCTTGGCTCTCTCTATTCTCCGAAAATAAAACCGCACGACGAGAAATTCAATGCGAAAGCACTTATTAAAAGAGTTTTTAGTTCTGTCCCGTTAATTACCTTATTCATCGCGCTTATAATAAACTTATCTGGAATCATATTACCACTTTTCTTGACCGATATGTTAGACATACTTTCACGAGCGAATATGGCTTTAACGTTACTTACATTAGGTATCTTTATTGACTTTCAGTTTGATAAATCTCATTGGAAATATGTGATTCAAGTTTTATTAACTCGATATGGCTTTGGTTTACTTGTGGGAATTCCATTATTGTTTGTCTTACCTTTTGGATTCGAATATAATGCCCTTATCCTAGTCGGGCTTATCTTACCAATTGGAATGAGTTCTATCCCGTTTGCTGTCGAGTTTGGATATGATGAGAAATTAACCTCTACCATGGTCAACTTGACGAATATATTCAGTTTTATCTTAATGTGGATTATAGTATTGATCTTGGGAATCGGCTAACAAATTAGAGTTTAAAAAGAATCAAACCTTTGCATTTATTTTTCGATTTAAAAATAGAACTTGATTAGAAAACTAAAAAAGCTACAAAACCTATTAGTTAAACTATGAAATTAGTTGATCTCAGATCTGATACAGTAACAAAACCAAGCAAAGAAATGTGGGATAATTTAAAATCTTTAGATGATTCCAAAATTGGAGATGATGTCTATGGAGAGGATCCGACTATAAATGCATTGGAGGAGAAAGCAGCGCATCTAATAGGAAAAGAAGCCGCATTATATGTGACCTCAGGAACACAAGGAAATCTCATCTCATTAATGGCACACACGAATCCACATGATAGTGTTCTTGTTGAAGAATTAAGTCATATTTACCGAAATGAGATAAACAGTGCGACGAAAATTGCCCAATTAGAAGTTAAGACGTATGCTTCTAATAAGGGTGCACCCGATTTAGATAAGTTATTTAATCTAATCAATAAGATTCAAGATTCCGAGTCTAAGTTGAGAGTCCTTTGCGTAGAAAACACACATAATTATCATGGGGGTGCAATTATAAGACCACACATTCTAAACACACTTCATAAACTTGTCGAAGAAAAGGAATTGAAATTTCATTTAGATGGTGCGCGAATATTTAATGCTGCGGTCGCTACTAATACGAATGTAATTGAATTTAGTAAATATGCGGATAGTATTATGTTTTGTTTATCTAAAGGACTTTCTTGTCCCGTGGGCTCCTTAGTAGCAGGCTCTAGCCAATTTATTTCAAAAGCAAGGAAATATCGCCAGATGGTTGGAGGGGGGATGAGGCAAGCTGGGATAATCGCTTCTTTTGGACTTTTAGCATTAGATGATAATTGGATACAAAGACTTAAAGAAGACCATAAAAATGCGAAATCCTTAGCTAAAGGTCTGGAAGCTATGGAACTCCCTATACAACTAAATGTGCCAGAGACAAATATGGTAATCATGACCTTACCAGAAGCAATTAGAATAGGGAAGGTAATCCGAAGACTCGGAAAAGAAGGAATTTTGGCATTACCCATTGATTCGACAAGAATTAGGTTTGTAACCCATTTCGGAATAAATAGAGATGATATAAAATACGCTTTAAAAAAAATGGAAATTGTTTTACCATCTGTTTTTTAATAATCCACAATATAAACTTCCAATAAAAAAAATTCACATAGGTAATTAGAAATTATTCGTTTAATATCAGCAAACTAGAGTTAAAATTATATATGAGTAAGTCTAAAAGTTCTTCAATAATCTGGTTTTATATGAAAAACTAATTTATTTATAAGGATTTACTAATATGGCTGTTGTAAATACAAATTATGGTAGAATTGAAGGATATCGTGTCAAAGGAATTGACGTTTTTAAAGGGATACCTTATGCCAAACCTCCAGTGGGAAATTTGAGATTTAAACCTCCGGTGGAACTGGATTCATGGGATGGAGTTCTAAAGGCAAACGAATACAAATCTTGCCCCTATCAAGGCTATTCGCAACTAGAAGAATGGTTTGGGAAATTAGAACCCGAAAGTGAGGACTGTCTAAATCTCAACATTTGGACCCCTTCTTGCGATGACCAAAAACGTCCCGTTATGGTTTGGATTCACGGCGGGGCGTTTATTACAGGAGGGGGGATTAATCCCGGATACGAAGGATTGAATCTTTCGAAAAGAGGCGATGTGGTGGTTGTCACAATTAATTATCGATTAGGAGTACTTGGATTTTTATATCTCCCAGATAAAACAGTTAATGTTGGCTTGCTTGATCAAGTCTCGGCATTAAGGTGGATCCATAAAAATATCGAGAATTTTGGTGGGGATCCTGATAATATTACGATATTTGGAGAAAGTGCGGGAGGATACTCTGTTATAACCTTACCAGTTGTACCCCAAGCAAAAGGACTTTTTCATCGTGTAATCGCTCAGAGTGCACCCTATATCGATCCTGAAATAAGTGAAAAAACCACCAGAGGTTTTATGAGAATATTGAAGATTAAGAATGGAGATTTAGAGGAGCTTTCACAAATTCCGCCAGAAAAAATAATTGATGCGCAAAATAAATTTATGGAAAAGGATCCGACAAATATTTTGGCATTTCGACCGATAATAGATGGAGTTGTCGTTCCCAAACATCCGCTAAAAGCGTTTAGAGAGGGAGAATGTAAAGATCTAGACCTTATAATCGGAACAAATTTAGATGAGGCCAAACTTTTTACCGCTTTAGAGCCGAGTATTAATAATATGATCGAATCTGGTGGAGAAAATGCCCTTGTAATGTATATGAGCACTTTAAAGATCAATCCAGAACAAAGCAAGGAAATTATTAAGATATATCGGGCCGCTCGGGAAGGAAAAGCTTCCGTGGAACCGATTGAATTGTTTAATGCGATTTTAACCGATGTAATGTTCCGAATACCATCCATCAGATTGGCAGAAGCTCAAAGTAAATATAATCCAAATACTTATAGCTATATTTTTACTTATAAATCCCCTCAATTTTCGGGAAAACTTGGCTCTCCCCATGCGATTGAAATTCCATTTGTATTTAACACATTGGACAATCCAAACTGGGGGAATTTTGTTCATAACGGTGAAACAGAACAAGAGATTAGTCAAAAAATTATGAATTCATGGATCTCATTTGCGAAGGCGGGAAATCCGAATCATAAAAATCTTCCTACCTGGCCGGGTTATAGCATTGATAATCGAGCTACCATGATCATAGGAGAAGAATGTACTGTTTCTAATGCTCCTTATGATGAGGAAAGAAAAGCCTGGACTGGACTTCTCGACATTTAATAATCAATACCTCATCTTTTTTTTTCCCACTTTAATGCGTTTCGAGGAGATAATATTATTTTATACTATAAACCCAATTTCTTTAACCTTCTTTTTCAAAGACAATATTATAGTGATTGATAATCTTCGTTTTTACCGATTTGGCAAGAGGACAACGCTCTTCAGTAATTTCTAATATTCTTTTTGCCTTAATCTCTCTTTCCGAAGATGGAATCGTTAATGTGATTATTTGGTCGATCTTTTCCATCATCTTTTCTCCGCTGCTAGTTCCTACTGTTCCTGTAGCCTCGATCGTTAAACTTTTGTAATTAAAGCTGGAATTTGAACATACCACCGAAAAGGTCGTGAAAAAACAACCCGAAATTGCAGCGATAAAATAATGTTCTGGGGTGTATGTAAATTCTCCATTCTCTCCTTTTGGTCCTTCATATGCGACCGGGAGCTGTACCTTAAGTTCTGGAAAAGAACTATTCTTAGGATTATTTATAGTATGCATTTGTTTACGCGGATTTTGCGAAACCTCTCCACTTTCAATTTTTAGATAAAACTTATCTGCCATCTTTTTTTAACTCTTTCTCTTTAACATTTAGCGTTTTAATATCTATTATAGATAATTATATATCTCTTTAAAATGGATTTGAATTGGATTTTTAAGTATGGTTATTTTTTAATAGGTCCAATTGCGGTTTAAGAAAAAGGTCAATTAGAAAAAAGAATTTTGGAGCTATTTTACCTAATGTTTATTTGCTAACGACACTTCCATCTTCTTGTCCGATATAGGCTTTTGATGTCATTTCAATGAAGAGACCCGTATCTACTATTCCGGGGATAAATTTTAATTTTTCATTGAGCTTCTTCGGGTTTTTTATGATTCCGAAATCTGCATCAATTATAAAATTCCCATTGTCTGTTACTAATGGTCCCGCTTTTGCTTGTGCCATCCTTAAATTCGGGTTTCCTCCTAATTCTTGGATCTTATTCATTATGGGTACATATGCCATCGGTATCACTTCAATGGGAACTCCTTCTTTCCATTTTTCTCCAAGGAACTGTGAATCTTTTCTAAAATCGGCGATTATGATTAGGGTCTTTGCATTGGACGCAACAATTTTCTCTTGGACGAGACAGCCCCCTCCGCCTTTAATGAGGTTTAAGTGTTTATCGATCTCATCCGCCCCATCTATATCCAAATCAATGTTAGGATATTGATCTAAAGACACAAGCTCTAATCCATTTTCCACAATTAATTGATACGATTGAAATGAAGTCGGGATGCATTTCAAATTGAGATTATTTTTTTTATTCAGCGTTGCGATCTTCTTAACAGCGTAAACCACCGTGGAACCACTCCCTATTCCCAATATCATTCCTTTTTTTACATTATCTTCAACAGCTTTTTCTGCCGCGTTTTTCTTTCCTGCCGCGTTTTTCTTTCCGTTTTTCTTTCTGCCGCGTTTTTCTTTCATCTTCTTTCATTTTAACTCTTTGTGATCCTTATTTCTCTAATAAGTTTAAAATACGCATCGCTAAATAGGCAGCATTGTCTCCGCGATCAATTCCTACGCATGCTACGGGAACTCTGGGAGGCATTTGGACTATGGACAATAAAGCATCTAGCCCTCCCAATTTCGCATCTACAGGGACTCCGATAACTGGTCTCTCTGTTTTTGAAGCTATAACTCCCGGTAAGGCTGCAGAAAGTCCTGCTACTGCGATAAAAATTAATGATTTACTTTCCTTAATATAGGCATCCAATTCATCTGGATTTCGATGCGCTGAGAGAATTTTAAGTTCGTACGAAATATTGTTCTCTTCTAAAACTTTAATTGTTTTATTATATACGGGCTCGTCAGATGTGCTCCCCGCCACCAGAGCAACTTGAACATTTTTGCCCTGTTTTTCATTTTCTTGACTCATAATAGTTTTTTATAATGTCCCACATTTATTAAAAATTTTTTTTAGAAAATTTGAGGAAGGATCTGATTAGGATTATCTTGGATTAAAAATCATATTAATTGATGGTTCAGCTTCGAATTAATTACTCTATACTGATTATTAAAAATAAAATGTTAATATAGGAGATTTGATTATTATACCCATTAGAAAAACGTGTTGTGATAATAACGAATGAATGAGAAAGAAAATTTTGACAAGAATGAAAAATACTCATTATCGAAGAGGGAACGGGTTTACTATTCTTTAGCTAATTTACCTCATACAATTTTAGCTGGGATTTTTACACTTACTTTCGTCGACTATTTCTGGAATACGTTTGTATTGAACCAACTCCTATTTATTACCGCCCAAATTATTTATGTTGCTGTGAATGCGCTCAATGATTTTTATCTTGGACGCGTAAGTGATAAGACCGATTATAAACGTTGGGGAAGTCGCAGATTAATCTATATTAAATGGGGTGGGGTGTTATGGGCCATCGTGTTTTTTTCTCTATGGTTTCCTTGGTCTTATACCAACCAAATTATCATCTTTATCCATTATTTGGTTAGTGTAATCGCATTCGATATGCTCTTGACTCTGGTGATTTTAGTATGGATCGCCTTAATGCCCGAATTGACCGAAGACCCCGATGAACGGAACCAAATGTCATTGAATAACCAATATTTCCTTATCATTGGTGCCTTGCCGGTGCTGATCTCTTTCGTGGTATTTCAAATGGGAATGACCGTGTTTCATATCTATACCGGAGTTTGTGCCATTATTTGTGCTATATGTTATTATTTAGTTGCATCCAATTTAGAGGAAAAACCGGAATTATATGAGTCGCAAGTTGAAGTAGGACTTTTAGAGGCCTTAAAAGAACTCAGTTCTTCAAAATCCTTTATAACCGTCACTATCTTTCGCGCATTTCGCCAAATAAATATTTCACTTGGATTAAGTTTTATCTTTGCCTATATATTTATTTTTGGGGTTGATGAGATTACTGCCTCTCTTTTATATTATCTCCTTACCACGGTTGTTGCGTTATTGGGGTTTTTTCTTTATAAAAAACTGTCCCGTACATATGAGATGAGATCATTGATGGTCTGGGGGATGATAGTGCACGCTATACTTAATGTAGTCGCTTTTTTTGTGATTTTGCCGAGAGAATTCGAAATCCTCGTGTGGTTCTTCCTTTTAATTAGTTTTGTTGTTCAAGGTTATGTGTTATTTGACTTTCCAATATTATCTCTGGTGATTGATGAGGATGAAGTTGAACACAATACTCGAAGAGAAGGGTTAATACTCGGTGTAAACGCATTTTTCAATAAAATTGGTGAAAGTATTGGGCCCATCATAGGAACTAGCATCCTTCTGTTGTTTACCTTTCAACAAAATGCTGAAACTCAAGGAGATTTAGCAATTGTGGGTATTAAATTCTTATTACTCATAGTACAAAGCATATTCATAGCAATTGGAGCTATAAGTCTCTATTACTTTCCACTTTATGGAGAAAAACTTCAAAATCTTCGCGCAGAATTATCCAAAATGCATAAAGAAAAGGCTGATGCTTTTCGCGCTAAAATTTAGAATAACTTCACATTTTTTCTTTTAATATTTTATGATTAATACCTCAATATTTCACAGATTTATTTATAGATATACTTTTGGCTGAATTTAAGTATTAAAAACTAAGATAAATTTTTTATGGATTATTGTTTCTCGAAATTGTATTTTGAATTTTCATTCATATCATTTTCCAAAACTTTAATTTTCTTACTAAACTCAACAATCTATACTTAAATTTTTGAAAAACTATAAAAGTGATGTTCGAAAATGATAGATAATTTGAAGGAATGCTGGATCATTGATTATGCCAGAACGGCATTTTCCCGATCTCGTCCAAAACAACCTGAAAGAGATGTATTTGGAGAGATGCGGAGTGATGAACTTCTAGCAACCTTATTAATGAAATTTTTCGATGAGAAATTAGCTGACAAGGGCATTCAGAGAGGAGATGTTGATGAAGTGTCTGTTGGTACCGCTATGGGAGTCTATGAAGCGTGGACATACGGTGGCCGATTACCTCTCTTCTTAGCAGAGTTCCCTGTTGATACAAGCGCGTTCTTTATTGATAAACAATGCGGATCCGCTGGTGCGGGTGCTGCAATGATTGCCTTAGAGATCATGTCTGGTTTTACCAAAGTTGGGCTTGCTACGGGTGTCGAGCATATGACTCGAATCCCGATGCAGAATGATTGGGTCAAACCAAACTTAAAAATGATCAACAAAAAGAGTGAATGGTATCGACCCCAATATGATATGCTCACAACCATCAACATGCTTCAGACTGCCCAAAAATTATACGAGCAAGAGACTCCTCATTTTACAAAAGAAGACTTAGATAAATTTGGTGTCCGAAGCCATAATTTAACGATTAAGTCTCAAGAAGAGGGTTGGTTTACTTCTGGTGTATGGGACGGTGAAATTATTCCTATAGAAGGGCATGAAGAGGGAAATGTTGAAGAAAAAGTTATGATCGATAAAGATCAAGCCGCACGAAAATCGAAGTTAGAAAAAGTAGCGACCTTACCACGTATCTCAAAACCATTCTATTTAGACAAAAACGCCTATGGCGAAGATATCGGCGGGCGAAGTGGTTATAAAGAACGGGAAGGAACAAAGGACGGTGTAATTACACCTGGAAATTCCTCTCCATTAAACGCAGGCGCTACCGCGATGCTGATGATGGAAGCTGAAGAAGCAAAAAAGCGAGGATTAGAACCTCTTGCCAAAGTTGTTTCTATGGGTTGGGCGGCTGTTGATCCAAGTGTAATGGGTCGAGGACCCGTACCAGCTTCAAAGATGGCCTTAGAACATGCGGGAATGGAGCCCGATGATATAGATTATTGGGAAATTAATGAAGCTTTCTGTATTGTTGCATTAAATTGCATGAGACAGCTTGGTATTCCTGAAGAAAAGGTCAATGTTATGGGTGGAAGTACTGCTATTGGACATCCTCTTGGCTCCACTATGGTCAGATTGACCGGAACTCTTGGAAGGATCCTTCGAGAAAAGGGCGGAAAATATGGTATTGCGAACGCCTGCATTGGTGGCGGGCAAGGAATTGCCATCTTAATTGAAAATCCTGACGCCTAAATCTCATTTTTTAAACCTTATTTTCTTTTTATTTACTTGTTTATTTTAATTTTAACTGTGGTTTTATCTTTTTTATAAACCAACGCATACATGATTTATTTGAGTAATATTTAAATATCAGCTAATAACAACATATTTTACCACACATAGAGTGTGTGATCTTTAGATCTTTAAGTAGAATCTAAGAAAACAACAAAAAATTAATGAGGTGGCCTGAAATGGGCGAAGTTTATAAAAGTATTGAATTGGTTGGAACAAGTAAGCAGAACTGGGCTGATGCGGTAAAGAATGCATATATTGAAGCGAAAAAGACTCTTCGGGGTATTAGAAACATCACTATTATCCAATCTGACGTAAAAGTCCGCGAGGATGCCGATGAGCTTATTTATCGCGTCAGGTGTCAAGTAAATTTCGAAATTGAGAAGTAAACAATTTAAATAATTAATTAAATCTTCTTTTTTTATTTTTACATTATTGTCCATTTGATATTTTATTATCTCTTAAAGACATAAAAAGAATAAAAAGAAAAAGAAATCTTTTGATTATTGTTTTTCTATAAACCATTCTTTAACAAAATTTGGTAATAAAAATCCAAGATAAAAGAGAAACGAGCTCGAAATCAGAATTATTCGAGTCATAAGCAAGGTGGGGATAAATAATGGGATTGCCGAATCAAAAATTGCTCCTGCAGCCCATAATATCCATGCTGAGAGAAGTAGTTTCCCTTTTAATTGAATTTCGGGTTTATCTGCCTTAAGTGATTGAAGAGCGAATAAGATCCCCGTACTTAAGATTAAGAGAACGATAAAAACCAAATAGAACTGTGAAATTCCTTTATAAGTTACATCAAATAGAGAAGCTTCAGAGAATTCACCTATCACTGATACATTAACAATGACATTGAATACCAAGTAAATCTCATAGAGTGTTGTAATTGTTGTGGGTAATACTATTATCGGAGTACGGTATTTGGTGGTAACCATATCCGTAAACGCAATAAGCCAAACAAACATGAAAAATGGGATTAAACCCAATGCGAACAAGAAATATAATCCAAGAGACAAGGATACCGTACTATTTGAAAATAACCTCATTAAAAATGATAAAGAAGAACTCCACCACGGATGATAAATTCCGATCCAAATGAGCCCCACGAATACAAAATTCCTATCTTTCACGCTCTTATATTTGCTTATAATTTTAATTCCAACCGCAAATGCGACGATTACAGTCAATAAACTTAATGATCCAAATAATATGTCAATTAATTCTATTATTATCACCTTAAAATTCTTATCAAATTCATATAATTATTTATAACTATATACTCAGCGCGATATAAATAATTATAGTATCATAAGAGATACCCCAAAAATATTTAATATATGATTGATGAAATAGAAATCTACATTATTCTAGAGAGAAATAAGGTTGCAAGATTGATTTATTCTAATTCTTTCAGCAATTCGGGTAATGTATCCTTGTTGATAATCAAGTATTCTCCGTCGAGCCTGAAGTGATATTTTTCTCCCCACTCAATGATTAGGTCGATGATTATTGGTTTATCTATATTTAGAACCTCTTCCAAAATATCTAATTTGATGGTTTTGGACATTTTCAATAAATTCTTAAGTTTTTCTCTAGAATCAGTTTCAATTCTATCTATTATAGGAATCTCCGAAGCATCCAATGATTCAACTATTTTTTGCATATCTTTTTTAGCTTGTTCCGCATATCTAAAATCTTTATCGATCTCGGTCGCTTTAGTATAAGCTTTGAGAGCTTTCATAAACTCGTTCATATCTTCATATATTAAACCCAAATTATAATAGCAATACTTATAGTCGGACTTTATCTCGAGCGCTTTATTCAAGGCATCCAAAGCATCTTCATTTTTCCCTAAATTATGATAAGTAATTCCGAGATTATAGAATGCCCGATAATTCTTAGGATCAATATCCAGTGCATTTAACAAAATCTCTAAAGCTTTATTATATTCTCGTACAAATTCATCATTTAAATTTCCCGCATATTGGATTAGCGTGTCAACAAGTCTTTTCTTAACTGATTCATCTTCAGGATAATTTCCATAAAGATTTTCAAGTAGTTTGATAGCTTGCTCATACTCTTCTTCTTTCCTTAAACTAATTGCTTTTTCTAATTGTGCTTTAAGATCCGTCAAATATTTTCCCTCTCGTGAAAAATAATTAATATAGAATAAATTAAGTTTTAAAGCATTTTTTCATACCAAATGTAATCTGATTTTTTGATTCCCAATTTTAAAAATAAGCTTCGGAGAGAGCTGTCGCTTTCCGTACATAAATAATAAGCTTTACCAATTTTTAGAGTATTTTTGATATATTTTTCAAGCTCTCGAATAATCTGTTCTTCAATCCCTCTTTTATACGAGTCATGCTTGAATGTCATTACTTGATGGATTAAAACTCTAATATTTCCAAGATAATCTTTAAATTGAGAATACGTACCCCATCCGACAAGTTTTCCGTTCTCTTTTGCGGTAATCATTCCATTTCTTTCAGTTAAATCAAGAACTCGTTTATCTAACTCTTCTTTAAATTGTTCCCAACTGACTTGGAAATATGATTTATTCTGGACGAAGTCCTCAAAGAGAGCTTTTAAGCCTTCCTCATCTGTTCGTGGGTTATATCTACCAACTTCAATCATAGGATCATCTATATGCGAAGGTTATTATTTCTTTTTCTATCGTAATTAATTATTATTTAATAAAAATTCTTTTTATCTTTCCCAAATATTTATTGGTAAAAGTAATTGGGGAAGAATATGAATAAAACTGAAGAAAAAATCCTAAAAATACCTTTTAAAAAAACTAGAAGAGAAGCAAAGATACCTAAATTTTCAAATCCAGACGATGCCGGTGCGGACGCGCGGATTATGGGTTTTAAAAAGATTATAGTGGAAAAGGGAGAAAAAAAATTAATCGAAATGGATTCTGAAATCTATATACTAAAACCTTTAGAACGAGTGGGCTGCCCATTGGGATTTGCGACTGCGATTCCTCCCGGGTATTATTTCAAAGTTGTTCCGAGAAGTGGGTTAGCATTATGGGATGGATTAACGATCCTAAATACTCCCGGGACAATCGATTCGGGTTATAGGAATGAATGGATGGCTATTGTTGCGAATCTATCCAATAAGGATGTGGAACTGAAGAAAGGAGAACGAATTTGTCAAATTATCCTGGGAAGGCTCCATCAGTATAAGATCATTGAAACCAACGATTTACCGGATTCAGAGCGAGGGTTAGGAGGATTTGGGTCTAGTGGAAAAAAATAAAAAAGCAAAATATCAAACACAATTCTCCTTTTGTAAAGTAAAACTCAAAATTCATATTAAATAAGGATTTATTAAGTTTGAGATTAATATATAAGCATAAAACTAATTGATTGTTCCAAAGGTTCAGAAATTGACTAAACAAGAACAACAAGAACTCCAAAAAACTCACTTTTTGTACAAAATCCTCAATCCCGAGAGTATTGCGATTTTTGGAGCAAATAATAACCTTCTCACTACAATGGGGTCAATGCAATTGAGAAATATTCGTGAAGGGGGATTTAAAGGAGACATTTATCCCGTTCATCCCCGATTGGATGAGGTTCAAGGTTATAAGGCCTATAAAAACGTGTCCGACATTCCAGAAACTCCAGATTTGGCTTTTATTATCCTTCCTCCAAAAATAGTCCCAGAAGTAATGGAAGAATGCGGAGAGAAAGGTATAAAACAACTTATTATTACTTCTGGTGGTTTTAGAGAAGTCGGAAAGGATGGCTTTGCGTTATCAAAGCGGGTAAACCAGATAGCTAATCAATATGGGATGAGATTTGTTGGACCTAATTGCTTGGGAATCTATAACGGTTGGTATGATCCGGAAAATTATGATTCCCATTTTAACACGATGTGGATATATGAGACTCCAGAACGAGGTAACATTTCTATTATCTCACAGTCCGGCACAATTGCCTGTCATATATTTTGGCATTGCCAAGATTGGGGTGTGAAGATAGGAAAATCCTTATCCATTGGCAATGAACTAAATATTGATATAGTCGACTATTTACAATTTCTACGAGATGATCCTCAAACGCAAGTAATTGGATTATATATAGAAGAAATAAAACGGGGAAGGGACTTTATCAACATTGCTAAGAAAATAACTCCGACAAAACCAATCGTAGCAATCTATGCGGGGGGGACAGAAGCTGCTGAACGATCGATTATGAGTCATACTGGTGCAATTGGGGGGGATCAAGCGATTTACGACGCGGTCTTTAAGGAAGCGGGAATAATCTCTACCACTTCAATGAAGAGATTTCTGTATTATCTTCGGACATTATCCTTTGCTCAGCAAAACCAAGTTTTTATGAAAGGAAAAAAAGTCGGGATAATTACGGATTCTGGAGGAAGTGGAAGTATGATGACAAAAACTGCTGAACAACTCGGATTGAATGTTCCTAAATTTAGTAAACAACTTCAGAAGGAAATTGGACAGCATATCCCACCTACTGCAAGTTCGCTTAATCCGATCGATGTTACCTTCGATATTGACTTTCTGAATTTGTTTAAAAAATTTCCGAAGATATTGATGGAATCTGGAGAAGTGGATGCGATTTTGGTATATGGAGTTTTTGATTTAGATGACGTGTTGCAGACAATGGAGGAATCTGGTATGGAAATCGATGATCAAATGCGATCAATAGGGCAAATAATAGAACGCGCTGTGTTTAAACCAATGAAACGATTAATGAAAAAATATTCGATACCCGTATTTTATGTTGGCCCAATGCCCTATCGATATGAATGGATGCGAAAATTCATTTCACATGGTATTCCCGTATTCGACTTATGGGATGCCCCTACTGAATGTCTGAGGGTACTCGGCAAATACTCAGAATACCGCAGAATAAAGATGAAATAATTATTCCTAAATAGCCATCTATTAAGATATGAACGCAAATAGGAAATAATCTTATAAATCAACTTCACAAATTGAAAATTTGAGAATTTAAAACTTTTTCTGACAAATATTTTTTTATATGTTAAAAAATTGCGTCATTCATCATTTAGACATTTGTTCGTTTCATTGTAATGAATATTTCAGATTTTAAGACATTTTTTATATCTTAGTTCTATTTAAACATTAAAGTATAGCAATGAAAATATTCATTTTTGGAAAATATGATCAGCTTTGATGAAGGGACGCCCAGAAGTGTGAAAATAAAAGATACCTTCGACAGCTTACCTTATTCACTTATTTTTGTTACATTTTCTGGACTTGTAAAATACATAAATGAAAAAGCTGAGCATTTATTTCATATCGAATTAGAAGAAATAATTAACAAGAATTTATTCTTAGATTCACCATTATCCAAAGAATTATCAATTATTTTAGAAGAGAAATTTGATGATGTAATTAATGGGGACATATTTGGGAAAAAAGCATTTTGTATAAAGTTAGAGGGAAAGCCTCATCTTCTTAATCTCTATATGTCTCAAATAAAACTATTCAATCGCCCATACATTCAAATCATTATAGACGAATTAAAGGTCCAAGAATCTATCACCTTTCAATCAGAAAAGAAATTCAAGGATATCATAGAAAATTCAAAAGAGGGTTATTTTGAATTGGATTTGAAGGGAACATTTACTTTTGTCAATCAAGCCTTATGCAAATCATTAGGATATACATCAGAAGAATTACTGGGGATGAGTTATAAGGACTTAATGGATGAACAAACCATTAAGAAGGCATTCAAAGCATTTAATGGAGTATATAGTAAAAACCAAGAAAGAAAGCATTTCCAATACGAAATTATTACAAAATCAGGAGAAATTCTATATGGAGAGACAAATATAAATCTCGCATATAACTCAGAAGGAAAAATTATCGGTTTTCGGGGTTTTATGAGAGATATTACGGAACAAAAGCGTTCAGAGATTAAATTAAAAGAGTCAGAAAAACGCTTTCGGACGCTTTATGAAAATATACCATGTGGAACGGTTATAATTGATGAAAACTATAGAATCAAGGGAGTAAACCAGAGAACATGTGAAATTACTGGGTTTAGCGATGAGGAACTTCATGGAAAATTGTGTGATATTATCTGTCCTAAGGGTTCTTTGTCAAAAAGATGTCCTATTTGGGAAGAAAATGTGACTTCTTTAAGAGATATGGACACTTTTATTAAACATAAAGATGGGAGTAAGACACCGATCTTAAAGAACGCAAAAAGAATCCAAATTGACGGAAAAGTCCATATATTGGAAAACATTTATGATAATTCTCATCAAAAGGAAATTGAGACCCTAATTAAAAAAGAAAATGAAAAGCTAAAGGAATTAGAGAAAATGAGAAAAAAGTTTTTAGATGTTGCTGCTCATGAGCTTAAAACACCTCTCACCTCCTTATATGGAGCATCCCAGTTAATAACAGAACTATATCATGGTCAAAAATTTAACAACAATTCCGAGATCGAAGAACTTTTGACGATGATTAATCATTCAAGTGAGAGATTAGTAAATCTTGTATCTAATTTGCTCGATATCTCACGAATAGAAACTAACAATTTTAAATTAGAAAAAAACCCCAAAGATCTCACTTACTTATTATTTAAATGTTTAAGAGATGTACAATACCTCATAAAGGAACGAAATTTAACAATTACTGAAAACCTCCCAGAGGAATTGATAATTAATATTGATGCGCAAAAAATCGAGCGTGTCATTATTAATCTGATTTCGAATGCCATCAAATATACCCCTTCGGGGGGCTCGATTAGAATTGATTTACTAAAGAATGACCATTTTGCTCTTTTATCTATTACAGATTCAGGTATTGGGCTTACTAGAGATCAAATAAAAAGAGTTTTTAACAAATTCGCTGATATAAATAAGCCAACGGATGAATTTAATATCAAGATGAATGGGTCCGGACTAGGTTTACACATTTCAAAAGAGATTGTTAAATTACATAATGGAGAAATTACAGCTGAATCTGAAGGGTTGAATAAAGGTTCTAAATTTACCATTAAACTTCCGCTTTAATATTATAATAAGCTAATTCTTTCTTGTTAACACAGATCTTAATTTTTAATTCCTCTGGTTAATTATTTAAACTTGTTAATATATGATAAACCGTAGGATAAATGGTCTAGATATATTAACATGTTTTAGATAAAAATGATCTTAGATTTTTACAACCCCCCTCTGGCACTTTTAGCTTCAAGTTCAAAAGAGGGGTTGGAATTAGGCGGCTCTAAACTCATTGTCAGTATAGATGAGGATAGGAACCTATACTCAGAAGGACATATCTATACAGAGATGTCTTGGGCAGAGTTTTATAAAGAGGAGGGGTTAGAAGATATTATTAATAACTTTACTCAAAAAGAATTTATATCCATAAGCGATGATTCTGAAGCACTTGTGGATTCTATATCTAAAATCATTTATAAAATCATCAAGAAAAAAAGATTATTTTATGGTGTTTTCGATTTTGAAGTAGACGCCTTTCTAAATGAAAATACGATTATTCCTGGATTAGAAATTTCCCCAAAAATCATTAATAAATTAATGACAGCACATAGAAATACGAGAGATAAAATTTTGTTTCCAAAAATTCTGAGAGATGAGGGAGATCAGACTAAAGTCCAGATGAAATTCTTCGGGGAGAAAAAGGATCGCCTTATTTTTAGCGGGTCGAGTTTGGAAGAATTAGCAAGCCAGTTACGTGTAGTTAGAGGATTTGCAACGGGCATCGTTTGCACCACTCAAATACTCGCCAACTTCTACATTCTTAATGATAATATTATTTTTAAAGAAGATGATGAACGAAAGCTATACCTAGATGTGGAAAACATCCAATTAATAGAAGAGGGGATTAAAAATGAGATCCTTACTCCCATTAATTGGTTTAGAATCGATTTAGGTATTAATGCATTAGAAACGCTAAATTTGTGGAATGAGATTCGCACGGACGACAAATTACAGATAGCAATAGCAGAATATGATCATTATCTCTTAGAAATGATTTTTGAAGAGTTCGAGAAACTTGGAACAGGGCAACAAATTGGATATAATATACACGACGATTTCGCTCAGATGAGCCAGCAAGAACGGAAGCAAGTCTTAAAGGATATATCCTATGCGATTAAAATTCTGCAAGAAAACTTGAAAGAAAAATGACTTTTTTCAAAATATCCACCTAGTTTATAATATGAGACACACCTTCGATTTTCAAGGTAGTGGTATTAAATAAAACACCCTCCATAATTGGAACTTTCAAGTAATTTTAAATAGTTATCCGATTCTTTTTTATATATAAAGCAAACTAAATATTGGAAAAATTAGTTCCATGAATTCTTATCTCTATCTTAAATTTTTCAATCCTCCCTCAGCTTTACTAGCTTCGGGCTCCAAATCTGGAGTTGAATTAGGCGGCTCAAAAAATATCATTAGTATAGATCAAGAGCATAATTTTTATAATGTAGGGACAATCTATACAGAAATGAGTTGGGCTGAATTCTATAGAGATATTGAAGGATTGGAAGACCAGATTGATACTTTTACAACTAGGGAATATAAATCAATACAAGACGATCCAGATGCTCTAGTAGAATCCCTAGTGGATAATATTCGAAATATCATAAACGAAAAAAGACTTTTCTATGGGATCGGAGACTTTGAAGTTGATGCTTTTATGAATGAAAATACGATAATCCCGGGATTGGAACTTGAAAATGAATTAATCAATACACTCATGGATGCCCACAAAAAAAGCAGAAATAGAGATCAATTCCCAACTTTACTTAAAACACAAGAAAACAAAAAATACATCAATATTACCATACAAGGTCAAAATAAAGATAAATTACAAATTCCAGGGGGATCTTTGGAAGATATTGCGGATAAATTAAGATTTGCCAAAGGATTTGCCACGGGATTGGTCGTATCTTCGAAAAAATCGGCGAATCTTTTTATGATGAACGATAGGATCGTATTTCAAGAAGATCGAATCCCTGAATTTTATATTGATCAAGATTGTATAACAATCATCGAATCAGGTATCGAACGGGACAAATTGTTCCCTATAAGCTGGTTCAGGTTCGATATTGGCATTCGGTCTTTAGAAACTTTAGAATCATGGGATAAGATTAAGGAGAATGAGAAACTAAAGAAAGTTTTGAAGGATTATGATAATTATATCACGAAACTTATTGTTGAAAAATATATCAGCTTAACCTCGCCAATGAATTTAACTTCAGATTTTGAAAAAGAATTTCTGGAATTAAATCCCTCACAGAAAAAAAAATCCCTTCGAGATATGGCGGAAGCAATTCGAATTCTCACAGAGGAGTATGAAGAATAACCATTTTTCTAATCTTTTAAAATCCGAGGGGCCTTAAAATATCCCTCTTTTTTATGTTCAGCATTTTTTAGTGCTTCTTCTTGAGTCAACCCTTCCCAAGGTTCATCTTCCCTAAATACATTATTTAATCCCTCAATAGGATGTCTTGTTGGCTCAACATCAACAGTATCTAAATCCTCAAGCTTTTTAAAATACGACAAAATATTGTTCAGCTGCTTAGATAATTTCTCTTTTTCTTCTTCGGATAAATCCAAGAGCGCTAATTTTGAGACATATTCTATAGTTTCATTTGAAAATTCTGGTTCTTCACTCATGATTTAATTTGATTATATTTGGAATTATTTTTTATAATGATAATTATTAATTATTTATTTTGGTTGTTTTACTTACTACTCTACAAATCAATCTAAATTTACACAACGATTTTTGGTCAGCATGAGTGAAGAAAATAAAAAATTATGGATGGAAATTCCCGCCTATGTGTTTGTTGCTTTAGCAAGAAGAGGCATGGAAAAAATATCTTTGGATCAGTGCTTCTTACCTGGATGTGATAATCAAGATAAAAACAAACTTAAACCGCTTAAAAAGGAAGAATATGACGAGGAGGATAGGCATGTAAAGTTCATTCATATGAAGTGTGATGAATGTGGAGGAAAATTTCAATTTAAATTTGAAACTATTAAAAAAGTTGCGAAACCAACAAAAAAGAAAATTAAAAAACCCTCTGAAGACAAAGAAGAGGAAGAAGCACTTTCCATGGGACTCGCATACGCATTAGACGAAGAGGGAAATAATTTAGGTCATATAGGATATTTTTAGTCTTGGTTTATTTTATCTCATATTTTTATTTTTGGAAGGCAAGACTAGTTGGTTAGGGACAAATTAAGTTTTTAGAATTTTTTTCATTATTATAAATAAGCATGAATTTTGATTGTTATTTATTTGATTTAGATAATTCCTTGCTATATATACCTAATCCACCCGAATATTTCGATAATATTCTTAAGGAAACCATAGAATTTTTTACCAAGCATGGAGTTCCTCCAAGAGAACAAAGAAATAGGTTTTGGTTATCGGGAGATCAATATAAAGCATTATTAAAAGAGTGGGATGTCATCTTAGAAGATTATAATGAGTTTTGGGAAAAATTTGACGCACTAGATTTTAAATTTAGAAAAGAATTTGTCCCTCAAGGAAAAATAAGATTATTTTCTGATGTACTTCTTGTACTCAATGAATTAATGAAGGTAGGAAAGAAATTGGCTATCGTTTCCAATACAGCCCGCTACATTGTAGATTATATCATTAAAGAGTTTGATTTGGAACATTATTTTGATGAAATCTTTGGGCTTGGGTATGGAAATGAGCAAGATCTCGCGAAACCATCTCCAGAGGGAATTAAAATGATTTTACATAAACTTGATTTTAATTTAGCCGATTCCACCGCATTAATGATTGGAGATTCAGTCGTCGATATATCTGCGGCAAAAAGAGCAAATATTCATGCTTGTCTCTTAAAAAGAGACTTTGAAAAATATCCTGATGGATATTCTGATTGGGAACACCAACCCGACTTTGTAATCGAGCAGTTGGAGGAAATATTAACGCTGAAACCAAATTAAACTTATGAAAATTCCATGATAATTTGGTTTAGATATGGATATATGTTATTTCAGTTCATAAACAAACATAAATATTTAGACCAATTTAGTTATAATGTAAGAGTATTTAATCAAGAGGCACTTTTAAATGGAAACCAGACTAGTAGAACAAAACCAGTTGAGAAAAAAAGTATGGAAAATTCTCAATCTTATTCAAGCAAATCAATTATTTATACATTCGAAAAATTTGGAAATTAAATACACCGATCCAAAATCGAACAAAATAAAAACAACTAAATTACCTGAAATATTGTCTTTATCCGTTTTAAATGTATTAGTTCCAAATTCTGCTATGCTTTTAATAGGTGGCCATGGCGGTGGTAAGACAACGCTCGTAAAACTTCTGGGAAGGATGTTTACTTCGAAATCTCTTGAAAAGATTGAAGAATCAATAATTCGTGGGCATCCACAATTAACTGAGGAAAAGCTAGTGGGTACTTTAAAATTGGGTAAATTGATGAAAGAAGGAGCCGAAGAAGTTGTCTGGAAAAAGTTTGTACTAAATTTCTGGAAAATTATTGATGAAGTAAACAGACTCACACCATATGCCCAAGATATTTTGCTCTCACTCCTTGCTGAAGGTACTGTAAAATATTATGATTCCATTATGAACATCAATAAGTTCTGTCTGTTTGCTACGATAAATCCCCAAGATGTTGGAACATTTGAATTAAGCTCTCCTTTTCTGGATCGATTTGGAATCTCTGTGCCGATATCTATGCCTGCGAGTCAAGATCTTCAGTTAATATTAGCTGGAAAAGATGAGAAGTATTCGGGTTATGACGAATTAGTACAAGTTCCGAAGATTATGACAATTGATGAATTAATGGAAGTCTGGTATTATGTAAATAGAGTTCAGATTAATCAAGAAGCTAATAACTATATTCACGCCATCATTAGAGAATTTACTTTATGTGATAGGATTGATAAGGGAAATACAGAAGACTTAAAACCGAGTACGGGATTATGCTCTGGTTGCCATTTTAATACTACACAGAATGTATGCAATAAGATCGATTCGATTTTAAGTGTCCGAGTTGCAAAAGATCTCCTAAGGTATTCGAAAGCACTAGCATGGCTCTTAAATCTTAAGGAGATTGATGTAAATATCGTAAATACCATTGCCCCTTATGTAATTTCCCATCGAGTGGAATATTCTCAGAGAGAACTTGAAAAAGCTCCTTATTGGGGTAACCGATATGAATTTTCGAATGACCTTCTCACGACTATTCAGAATAGATTCTTAAAACGTAAAATTTGTTATGAAATTGCTCAGCGATTTCGCGATGGTAATCACGAGAAAGGAGATTTACAAGAGATAAGAAATTTTAAAAAGAACGATCTAATCGTAAAATATGATCTTCATCCATTCGTTCAAGAAATTAAAAATAAAACCTACCAAAAATTAGCCCAAGAAATTAATGAAGCGTCGAAGAAAGGGAAGATCGATGAGTTGGCTCGTATACGAAACGACTTATTAGAAGATTTAGACTTCCCAAATAGAGCTGATTTGATAAATTGGTGTAATCGTGAATTATATAAACAGACCGTGACCGATTATGTGTTTAAATATTACTATTGGAAGGAGGTGTGGGCGGATATTGCCTCAGAATTTCCCAATATAGATAAATCTCTGAAAGAGGCGTTTAGTAAACGGCAGACAAAACAAATCCGATCAGAAGATCTTTTAATCGAAGTAAATGTAACAGGTACAGATGAGGATTCATTGGTAAACATACAAATTTCGGGAGGAAGTGATGCTCTTAAGTTGAAGGCAATTTTAGATGAGTTAGATTACCTACAAAAAGATTTTTAAATAAATTTGACACTTCACTATCTTAGGAAATCATGAGCAATTTTAAAGATGATCAGAGCACCAATTTTATACGTAAAAATGAGGAAAAAATAAAGGAATTAGCCCTTAAAGGATGGAATAAATCGATACAAGAATATTATTATCCCCCTCTATCCCAACCACACTTTGTATTTGATTATACCCATCAAGAAGGATTCTATATAAATCCTGAAGACCGATGGCAAATTACTATGAATTTAGCTAATACTCCGTTGTTTTCCTCTGAAGTCGAGTATATTAATTTTTATTACTCGATAAGTTTGCATGAAATATCCCATTATCAAATTATCCCATATGATGGTTTAATCAATGCTGGTTTATTGAAAGCGGCAATGAAACATGTTAACCAAAATTTTGCCCCAATTGTAGTCAATATATTTGGAGACTTAGTTATCGATAAAACCCTATATTCAAAGCATCCAGAACTAATGGCATGGGAGTTAAAAACAACTTATAAACATATAATGCATACTCATGGATTATCTGAATTTTCTAGACTTCTCTTCCTAATTTATGAAAAAGTCCTAAATATCAATATTTTAGAGAATGGAAGCTCAGATGATAAATTGGGTCTAGCTGAACGGATCTCAGAAATCGTTTTAAAAAATTTCCATGATGAAACAAAATGGGAAGAAAAAGTTGAGAAAATCGCCTATTATTTAAATGAACTTATAAAAGATACATTTACACTAGTTGGAAAAGGATGTAAGACTCAAAAAGGGAAGTCTGCTCGAAAATCCCCTGGGAATGGGGAATATTATATTGAAATCCCAGATGATATATTAGAATTAATGGACAATCCACTTGAAAGTAAGAACTCTGATAAATTGGATAATGAGAATAATGATAAACTTCAAGAAAAGTCCGAACAATTTGCAAAAGATGTCAATTATTCGGAATTTGGAGCTCCCGCGAACCAAGCAGGAATCTTAATCGAGAAGAATGCTCTCGCTACATGGTACCGGGGAAAAGCGAAGGATTTGATCCAGATTCGAATCTTCGAAGAAAAACCGGGGGGGGAGGTTCCCATTTATCCAGAAGTCTGGAGAATAGGAGATCCCATAGAAGAGCTGGATGTGGTCCAATCCTTATTAAATAGCCCTATAATTATTCCAAATATTACCACACGTAAATGGGCGTATAAATTAGGTGCTGGACACTTAGAGGAGCAAGAGATTCCAGATCTTTTAATTGTTTTGGATTCTTCTGGTTCAATGGGATGGAAATATACTGCAAAAACAGATAAAGGACGAGGACCGTATCATACTGCCCTAATCGCAGCATTTGCAGCACTTCATTATGCCTCCAAGCGAGGAGTAGAGTTCAGCATTATTAATTTCTCAAATAAAGCAGATATTTGCGACTGGACACCAAATTATCAACCTGCAGAAAAGGTCTTGTTAAATTATCAAGGAGGAGGAACTGTATTACCTACCAAAGAAATAAGTACTCAATGTAAAAACGCAGATAAAAACGTCCTTGTATTCATAATTACTGATTTTGGGATTCATAATTGGAGTAGCGCGAAAAAAAACTTTTTAAACCTTATTTCGAGGGGCCATAAGATTGTGGGATTCTTTATTGGAACTAATAAAATTCCTAAAGATAAATTTGGAGATTTGACCGATAAAATGACGTTTTATGCGATTCAGAGCTCGAAAGATCTTATTAATCTAGTGATAGATGAGATAAAACGCTATTATTGAATAATATCGCAAGTTAAAGTGTTTTACTTAAAATAAAATGTATTATCCTCCTGATAGATTTTTCCATGACTATTTAATATCTCTAACGTAATTTCCCTTTCCATTTGATGATACTGCTCAGAGATCGAGAATTGAAAAGGAATTTCCTTTGTTAGAGATTCTGTGACCTTAATCCAATTCAGTTTTTCAAAGAGTCTTAAAATATCTCTCTTATAACCATATTTAGAAAATCTAATTATTTCTTGGCTGATTTCTTCAACAGTTTTTATTCCTTCGGACTTATTTCTGAAGGTTATGACGGTATTTTCATAATCTGACAATCTTATCCAGAGATGATGCGCTTTATCGTTTACTATGGAATTATAATTGATAACTTTCGCCATATTCTCTTGATAAAGACGTTTCCTTTCTTTTTTTTGTAATTCACTGCTTCTAAAAAGCCATGTTTTTTCAAATTCCATTTTTGAATAATCTCTCCCGATAATCGCATCTATTAATTTCAAACCTAAAACTGAAAAGATTCCTATGATACCTTTTGTATATAAGAAGTGTATGTTTGGATAGGTTCCACTAAAATCCAGGAGATATCTATTTCCTTTAATAATAATATCAAAATCTTTAGCAACTTTATTGTCAACAAAATATTTATTAAATTCACCCGCTCTCTTTTCCATTAATTCATCTGAAAGTTTATCAGCATCCTTCAAAAGATAATCCTTGAATTTTAAAAATAATGCGATAATTTGGTCAGAATCATGAAGGTCATACTTACTTTTTTCAACATTTTCTTCATAAGTATCAATAACAGCTCTGAAGCTGATATCATCATAGAAGTCTAGTATCTGCTTTCCCGGTATTTTTTTTAATTTTTCCAAGGAATCATAATGATCAGAAATTTCAAGCCCAATTTCTATAATATTGCTAATAAATCTGGAGATACTACTATACATTTCCTCGTCTGGATATTCTTGGCGTTTCTCCTTGACATATCTCTTTACCAAATCTTTGAGATATGGAGATAGAGATATTGTAAGACGGGCTGTAATTTTTTTCGAGAGATTTCGGCTTTTAACCATATGTATTTATAATATATTTAGGATTTATAAAAGTTCTTATATATGATTTTCCATCTGTTATAGTTTATATTGTCTTTTTCTTTAAAGTGGTTATTTATATAAGAAAGATTCTCGTTAATCTGTCTAAAATTTTTAAATAATTTAAGAGAGAAAAAATAATTACTTTTCTCACCATAAAAGATCAGGATCCCAATTATTCGTATATAGTATATACAATTTTAAAATTAATCCCTAATACGAATATAGGAGTGAATTGAGATACGCTTTCTTTACTTATTTGTATAAGAGAAAATGAGTAGAGCAAATCGCAAAGATCTCCTTTCTCCAAACCATCATAAATAAGGAAGAGGGGTAGAGGGTGAATTAATCCTCTTATCCTTATATTTAAATATTCGTTCTCTTATCTTTGTTATGTTCTAATTTTTGTAGTCAATTTTTTGTTCTATTTCTAGGATGGGTCATTTTGAAATACCCATCCCTTTTTTATATTAAAAATATTTGAAATTGTGTGTTTTATTCTATTTCACCTAAGATCTTACCCAACATCAAAGCAGAAGAAAATAGTTGGAGTAAAAACTTAACCTTTATACGAATTTCCTTTATGTATAGATTTAGTTTTGAATTAGATTTTTAGATAACAAAATAACCAAATTTGTGGATTTTTACTATTTAAAAAGATTTCCAAATTGGGTAGTTTTATCTCTATATAAAAAAAAGAGTAGAAGTAGATCTCCTTGCTCCAAACCATCATAAATAAGGGAGAAGTAAAGAAGATTTCTACTTTACCTAAATAAAGTAGATCACCAAAAGACAAAAATCCAGGGATTTAAGCAAGGCATGATCTATCTTCTTAGACAGCTCATATTTGATATCTGTCACATAATATATAGAGTATAGGTTATTTAAAATTTACTCTAAAGATTTAAATCTTTTATCGGAATGACGAATTAGGTAAATATTATTTATCAATTCCGAAACTTTAGTAAGGAAAAACATATAAAAAACATATATGATTATCTCTTGATATACAAAAATCGAATCATGATTCATTATTTAATTTCTGTAAATACAATTTCATAAAATATCTCTGGCTCTGGCAATAATCCCAAATTTCTTTTTCAGAGAGTTGTGAGCAGTTTTGAATGATTTTTTGAAGATCTTTAACTATTTCCAAATTATCATCATGAATAGCATTACGAGAATAAGAATTTTGATTGGAGGTTTTTTGTAATTTAAGCTTTCTAATTTCTGTTGTTTTTAGATTTTCTAAAGATGCAGAAGCCTTTCCAGAAGATCTTGGTTTTGAACTCATAATGATATAAATTGTTGTGAATTACCAGAGGATGTTATCACAGTTGTACTAAGAGAACATCTCAATATGTATGAGAATCATATAATTGAATGGGTTATATAGGTATGTAATATCCACGTCATATTCCAATATTTATTTTATTAATGGAAGTCAAAATTTTTCTATGAATGGATTACTAAATTGTCCATATTCATATAGAACATTGACTCAAATCATGTTAGATAGTAAGATTTAATAATATATTATGCATCTTAATTAAATAAGGAAAGCAGATATTAGACTTCACATATATCATTTGCTCCCCTAAGAAATAGAGAGTGATGATGTCATTCATATGAATAAGTCGAATAATAAATCAAAAAAGCAAAAAAAAAGGTCGAAAGAACCCATAGAACCGTTTCCTATCGTTGGAATTGGAGCCTCTGCTGGTGGCTTGGACGCGTTTAAGAAATTATTTTCCAATATACCCGTTGATAGTAATATTGCCTATATTGTCGTCCAACATTTAGATCCCGATCATAAAAGTAATTTAGATGAGATCTTGAAAAAATTCACCAGCTTGAACGTGATTCAAGTTATGGAAAGTCAAGATATAGAACCTAATACCATCTATGTAATCTCACCAAACCATAAATTGTCTATTAATGACACGAGGATAAAAGTTGAAGATTTTTCAGCTCAAAGAGGTCAGCGAAAAACAATAGATTTTCTTTTTCGCTCGATGGCGCGTGAATTTGGAGATAAATCGATTGGAATTTTGCTTTCTGGGACTGGTACTGATGGTACCTTGGGTTTAAGAGAAATTAAGGGAGTAAATGGTATTGCAATCGTCCAAGATCCCGAGAGTGCAGAATATAATGATATGCCAAGAAATGCCATAGAGAGTTTAAAAATAGACTACATTTTACCGCCCGAAAAGATTCCCGAAAAAGTGGCGGAATATGTTAATTCATATTACACACAATTGGAGGAAAAAGCGAAGTTTAACAAACATGAAGTAAATAGAGGATTGGATATCTTATATCAACTGGTATATGAACGAACGGGACATCAATTCTCAGCATACAAGGAAAGTACAATTATTCGTAGAATAAAAAAGAGGATGGGTGTAAACCAGATCTATGATTTTAATGAATATATTGAGTATCTCCAATCTTTTCCTACTGAAGTTGATAAACTTTTTCAAGAATTCCTCATCGGAGTCACGAACTTTTTCAGAGATAAGGAGTCTTTTGAAGCTTTGGAAAAGAAGATTGTCCCTAAGTTGTTTCAAACTAAAACATCTGACGATACAATACGTGTGTGGGTTCCAGGATGCTCAACGGGAGAAGAAGCATATTCCATTGCCATATTACTTCAACAATATAAAAGAGAGAATGAGCTCCCCCAAAAAATTCAAATATTCGCAACTGATATTGACACTCAATCAATAGAGACCGCACGGAGAGGAAGTTACTTAGATAATATTTCGGTAGATGTTTCTCAAGAAAGATTAGATAGATATTTCGTATCAAAAGGGAATCAATATATAATAAAAAAGAGCATTCGTAATATGATAATATTTGCTGAGCAGAATGTTTTGAGCGATCCGCCTTATTCTAATGTTGACTTAATAAGCTGCAGAAATTTTCTCATTTATCTTAAACAAGAATATCAAGAAAAACTCTTGAATATTTTTCATTATGCACTTAACGAACAAGGTTATTTGTTTCTGGGCAAATCAGAGGCCATTTCCGATGCTAAACGATTATTTACTGAGGAAGATAGCTCTCATAAGATTTTTAAATATAAGCAAGCTCCCGATACTTATAAAAAAGAGTTTAATATTTTTCCTCCATTATTTGATTATTCAGTTACAGAAATCCCTGAATATGAAATTCCAAAACGGGAGATTAAGAAAGTAGATTATGAAAAGGTAATTAAAACTCAATTGTTAGATTATTATACTCCTCCCTCAATACTTATCAATCAAGACAAGGATATTCTTTATGTGTATGGAAGAACGGGGCAGTTTTTGGAGCCCGCTGAAGGCAAAGCAACAGTAAATATTTTAAATATGGCTCGAAAAGGATTAAAAATTAAACTTTCAACTGCCATTAGAAAAGCTGAGACCACGGGAGATGTGATTAAAATGAAAAATGTGAATATCCAGACAAACGGAGAAGAAATAATAATAAATTTAATCGTCAGACCTATTAATGAACCCGAATCAATGAAAGGTCTTTTTCTAATTATTTTCGAAGAAATAAACACTGAATTAGCTGATATTCCACAAGAAAAACTCACCGAAGAAATAGATAAGGTGAGTAATGCGAGAATAAAACAGTTGGAAAATGAGCTTGACCAAACAAAAAAATATCTCCAATCGACAATCGAAGAACTAGAGACTAAAAACGAAGAGCTAAAATCCACCAATGAAGAGCTCCAATCCTCTAACGAAGAACTTCGAAGTACCAATGAGGAATTACAAACTTCTAAAGAAGAACTCCAATCTGTCAATGAAGAATTATCTACTGTAAACAGCGAACTTCAAGAAAAAAATCAAGAACTAAAAGAAGCTAATGACGACCTCAAGAATTTAATGAATAGTACCGAGATTGCGACAGTCTTTGTTGACAATCAACTGAAGATTAAACGCTATACACCTAAAGCCACAGAAATCTTTAGTCTAATCCAATCTGATATCGGACGACCTATATCTGATATCTCGTCGACTTTAGAATATAAACATCTTTCAGACGATATAAAAAAAGTTTTAGATGATCTTAAGCCCATCGAAAAAGATCTTAAAACAGAGAATAATAGATGGTATAGACTCCGTATAAGTCTATATAAGACAGAGGAAAATGTTATTGACGGAGCAGTTGTAACGTTTTATAACATAACGGTTCGGAAACTTGCAGAAAACGAATTAGAGAAAACCAAGGAGAAATTTCGTGATTCCTATAATCAATTACGTCTTTATAAAGACTTATTTACACATGATATGCGCAATTTACTGCAAGTCATTCTCAGTTCGATGGAGCTTGCCGAAAATATATATAATGAGGATGCTAAAAGCGAAAAACTGTATGAATATATCCAAACTAGCAAGCAACAAACTTCAAAGGGCTTTAAATTAATTGAAAATATTGAAAAATTAACTGCAATTGACATTGAGGAAATTCAAAAAAGCCCGATTGATCTTATCTATATCATTGAAAATGCGAAATCGTATATTTTAGACACATATCCGGAAGAAAAGCTTAAGTTTGAAATATCTACACCGAAGGAAGAAATTCCTGTCTTGGCTTCTAATATCTTAGAAGATGTATTTGAAAATATCTTTCTTAATGCGATTAAATATAATGACAGTCAAACCAAAAAATTATGGATAAACATTTCTTCAACTCATATTGATGGGAGGGAGTATGCTAAAATCGAAATAGAAGATAATGGCATGGGCATTCCCTCACCTATCAGAGAAAAGCTCTTTAAAGGGAAAATTGATTCTTCACATTCTGGTATGGGGATTGGATTACTAATAGTAAATAGAATACTAAATCTTTATAATGGAGAGATTAGCATAGAAGATAGGGTTGAAGGTGAACGCTCGAAGGGTACACGTGTTATCATAAGATTACCGAAAAAGCAATAAGCTACTGATAATTTATATAAAAAATTCTGTCGATGTCAAAATTTCAGTTATTTTCTCCCAATATTGTTTGATATCAAGTTCTGTTTTAATTTTGATCTTTTCAGATATGGCTTTAAAATAATTCTTAATTTGAATAGAATCAAAATACGTAATATTGGGAGCAATAACCCCCATCATAAATTTTGTCTCTCCTGAACGACTTTTGGGATTTGGAAAAGCATCAATGTAGATATATGCTTTTCTTTCAATATTTTCTAGAGAAAATAATAAAGATTCTTCATTTTCGATTCGTTTTTGATCTCCATAAATTAAACTTATTGCGTGAAAACATTGGTTCCCAATTTCCTTGATTCGATCTGGGAAACTATCATTTTCTATTTTCGGATAATAATATTGTAATTTTGGGCCGACTATATCATCCCAAGACAAAATTACAATCCAAATTTGTTCGATTTGACTCTCTTCTACTGAAGCAATTAGTTCTTGACCATCATATTCCATATCTCTTAAATATTTTAAGGCCTTTTCGCTCCTTTTATTCCTTCTCAGTTTCCCCCTGACAGAGGCTAAAAGATCATTTTCCTTAACTGGTTTTAATAAGTAATCATCTATACCCAACATTTTCCCAAATCGAATATCCTTATCCTTTGACATTCCTGTTAAAAAGATAAAGGGGATTTGGTTTAATTCTGGATTTTGGGATATTCTCTGGAAAAATTCATATCCATCCATATGAGGCATTTTAATATCACTTATTATGAGATCAGGATATCTTGCAGATGTCTTTAGTTTTTCGAGGGCTTGATGACCATTAACTGCTGATATGACCGAATATCCCTCTTCTTCCAACATCAATTTCATAGTATCCAAGAAATTGAGATTATCTTCAACTATTAGAATAAGCGGTGCCATCGCTATGTGTGCTATCTTATATATAATAATTTAATCAGAATTCATTTAAATCTTTCATCACCAGATCGAAGAATCTTAGACTATCTTGTAAAAAAGAGAATTGAAAAACAATTAGACGCGTAATATCAAAGAAAAACGGGTATCTTTTCAAAGGTGGTATGGATGGTAGTTTTGAAGATACGATACTGGATATCCGATGGAATCATCTCTTTAATCTTTTTGATTACGCTTTCAACTTTTTCATCTATGGTAGGAATTTGGTGATTTATATTCGGATCATATTTATGAAGAAAAATAGAAAAGTCGATATCAGTTCGATGATCTATAATCAATTCTAATGCTCTTTGAAAATAAGCTAAGGCTCGATCATACCGCTGATAATCTTGTACATCAATAACATAAATAATTTTGTTAGCACCTTCTACATATTCGTCCATTTTTTTAAGATGATCATCTCGATAGGTTTCTTGACCCCCAAAGTCCCAAATGTTTATCTGTGTTTTCCCTATCTCCATATTCGTTATTTTGTGGTCCTTAGTTGGGTTTAATGAATAATACGACAACAAACTTCTATCTCCTTTGAGCGTCAGAACAATAGATGATTTTCCAGCATTATCAAGCCCCAATAGAATTATTTTTCGCAATCCGCCGTTATTTTGAAATTTATTTGAACGCATCATAATATCTTCTTGCTAATCTTTTCAAATTTGAAAATTATTTCCCATATAATATAAAATTGTGTAATAAAGGCTTTATTTAAAACTATTGTATTAGAATTATAATGCATGCGATCAATAAAGACACTAAAATGCGATTAGTGTTATAAATTATCAGATGTCGAATTACAATAATATATCATCAATATGAATTTTTTCCAACGAATCTAGCTTTTCTTTTTTCTTTTTGATTATCAACGACTTGATCCGTGATAAAATTCTGAATACTTGGGCGCTTTTGATATGATAATAATTAACTCTGCCATTTTTATTTGAGTTGATTAAATTGGCATCTTTCAGGATAGATATATGTTGTGAAATCGTACTCTGGGATTTATCGAGCTCATCTTCCAGTTGCGCCGCAGACTTTTCCTCCTCTTTTAGGAGTTGTAAAATAGAAAGTCGGGTCTTATCACCTAATACTTTCAAAAAGTCAACCGTTTCTGAAATGAGGAAATTATTCATAATATTGTTCAGTTCTAAAGTTTTTTCTCTATCTTTAACTACTTTATTCTCTTTATTAAATGTGTTGTTTAAAAACTATTAGCCTTTAAGCATTCTTGATTAATTGATAAAATTTTATTTTACGATGTTAGGGTTAGAAGTTAAAAATTTTTTATTTCTCTGATTTAGCTATATTCCAAGAGTTCACACATTCATTTCTTAACTCACAATCGCACTCATCAAAATTCAAATCAATTGGTAATACGAAATCTTCTACTACTTCCGTAATAATATTCATCTGGACTTCTTTTACTAAGGGATTGTCTCTGAATTTAAAATTTACCAGCTTATCTAAGAATGATATTCTCGAATTTGCAAGAAGCACACTAATATTTGTTGTTCCGCTTAATCTGAAAGCGTTTAACATAAAATGACATTTGTCAATCTGCTCAAGTAAATCTTCGGGATGGTCGGTGTTAATTTCCGCACGAGCATAAAACATATCCGCAACTTTAAGATTCAATCCCGCTTGGAACTGGAGTATTCCGAGCTCTTCCAACCGATTAATTCGCATCCCTATTGTGGGTTGTGAACGCTCCACGCGTTTTGCGATATCCGTATGGGTAATTGTTGGCTCCTTTTGAATTATCTCGATTATTTGTTTGTCAATCTCATCTATTTTCTCTTCATCATTTATCATTTGATTTCATCACGTTTTTAAGGTCTTATTATATGAATATAACGTTTCTTGGAAAAAAGCATTCAATATTCCTTCAAGTTATGTAGGTGCAAAATTTCAATTGTCTGGGTTTTTTATCTCAGAATCTGATTACTAGACTACTTTATATTATGGAAATAACGATATATCCTTATGCCGTTATATACAAGTATATACATAAAGAAACTCTTGTCTAAAAAAAGTTTTGAATTTGCTTTCTTAAAAAATCCAAATCAATATATTTACTCCGAAAGAAATAGAGATTGGTATTCATAATCTTTTTCTAAGTTTTTTAACCAATATTTCATCAATTTCTTACAATGGGCAATTTTTCAATATTTATGTGGTTTCATAGATATTTAAGAGCTCAATTTTAAATAATTAGGTAAAATTCTAAACTTTTAATTGATAATAATAACGTAGATGAATAAAATTGATATAGATGAATTATTAGAAATCCCTCCAAAATTGATTCGAGAGAATGATACCGAAAAAGGAGCCATTAATAGTGCATTATCTGGGGTCGTGGCGACACATAATTTTCAATTATTTGGTTAAATTCATACAATTGATTAGATCAATAAGGATGACAGTAAAAAAGTGTCAAGTAAATAAGAAATACACACATTTATGAAAAATTGTTTATAATAAGGTATCTAATCTATTAACATCGTTTATTTTTTCTAAATGTGCTTTTTTTTGGGAAATTACAAAAGTTTTGATGTTATCTATCAATTTGACAATGTTTTTATCCTTTATCTTATAGATTTTAGCTTTCTCGTCCGGATTATCCGAATTAATCTTATCGACCAATCCTGCTTCAATTAGACTTTTGAGGTGCTGTGATATTGTACTCTGGGATTTCTCCAAACGTTCTTCGATGTTCTTAGCCGATATTTGCTCTTTCGTTAATAAGTAAAGAATATTCAGGCGCGTTTCATCCCCTAATGTCTTCAGAAAGACGACAACTTCATCTATAAACTCGTACATTTAAATATTGAATTGACTCTATTAATTTAAAATGAACCTATTCTTATTTTTTTAAATTGTTTTTCTAATATAAATATAGCCATAAACGAATATTAAGATATCTCATTTTGAAATTATTGGTCCAAGGTTTCTGAGAATGGATTAATAAAGCCAGATTAGAAAGGAAGTTAATTGAACGATGTGGTAATATTTTTTTCTATATTCACAAATTACTATTGAATGACAACCCAAAAGGGTCATTCATCACTTAGTAAATTTTATTAGGAGATTTTAAATTTTCGCGAAGTAATTATTTTGTTTTAAGAAATAAACTATAATATGTATAATTATAGCCATATTTATTGAATTTATTTACCATTTTTATCGCAGAAAGCGAAAAAATGAGGTTAAACGGTTTCTGGATTATACTTGGCAGCCTTTATAATCAAATTATATCGCTATTTGAATCTTATAATTTAATTCTTCAGCTTTCAAAAAAGGCAGACTTCTTATTATGTATTTAGCAATTTGACTTTTTTTTTGATATTCTAAATATTTCCAAGCAAAAATTCAATTTCACCATAACATTTATATATCCAAGTATCGTTATATCTAGATATCGGTGATAATCGAAATAAGCCGATAGAAAAATTGTCTTATTTTAAAAATATAAAAGTGAAAAGTGTAAAAATGATATCTCAAAATATAAGTGTTGATGAAATTGACAAGCAAATTATTAGTATCATTCAAAAAGACCCAACGATTACCCATACAGACATCGCAAAACGTGTTGATCGTTCACAACCCACCATCGGTCTCAGAATTCGTAAGCTTGAAGAAGCGGGTTTGATTAATTTCCAAGCTGGGCTAAATCTTAGAGTTGCCGATGTGATGATCGCCCAGGTAAAGATAACAACTAATAATCCAGAAAAGATACTGGATAAAACTAAGGAATGCCCGTTCATGCTAAATGCATTCCGACTGAGTGGAGAAGATAATATCATTATTCTTATTGCGAATTCGACTATAAAGCATTTGGATCAAATAGTAAATGAGCATTTTCGCAGGGATCCAGATGTATTGAAGGTAAAGATGGATATTATAACCAATGTAATGAAGGATTTTGTATTACCCCTAGATATCAATATGGAAGATTGTAATTGTCTTCTTGGAATTGATATATAAAATATAAAAAGTATTTTCCCCTATTTTTGTAAAGAAATACCCAACAAAATTAGTAATGGTATAATATGAAAGATAATTTAAAAGATTCAGAAAGAATAATGGAAGAAAGAAAGACCATGCGTCATCTTATAAATATTTTCTTGTCTAAAATTTCCACTCATTTTAATAAGATTCATTAATAAAAAAAATTAGAAAGTTTCGAGAACCCATTGTTCAAATTTATTCTCTCGTAATTCCTCGGCATATAGAGCTTTTATATTGGGTTCTTGGGGCAATAATCCTTCATTTTTCAAGAGTTCGTAGAGTTTTTCTGTTGCTTTATCGATTAGAATCTGATATAGTGATTTGCCATCTTTATTTATTTTAGAAAATTTATCACCGATTTGGTTTTTAGTCGTTTTGATAATCTCAATCCAATTTTCCGCAAATATATCAACATATTTTTCCAGGTCATCGACCATTCCCTTCTCGAGCACCGGAAAGGTCACTTCATATTTGTCCCCAGTTTTTTTCACTAATTTATACCATTCCAAATTGAGGATATGATTTTCTACCACCTCCTCGCTCCAGTGATATTTTACTTTCGGTAGATATTCGTCCTGGTTGATAATAATAGGTTTCGGAGAAAATCGGATGTAATTAATGATCTCGGCAAAACTTTTGGGACCTTCTCGAGCAAGGATAATTAAAATTTGCCTTCGAACCTTGTTCTCTAAAGGCCATGGTACTTCCCGCTCATCCCAAGATTTTCCTCTATCAAAATCAAACCATGGTTGGATGAGAGAAATATGCTCCTTCCCAACAAATCGATACTTATTATATTTTGATTCTTCTTTCATGATTATAATACCTCCAAAATGGCGTCCACATCAAGCCAACCTTTGCATGCATGGATAATCTCTCCATTTTCATCGATAACAAATTGACCTGGACCTTGTTGTTCCCAGCCTTCAAATTCACCATGCTCGATGTTTTGCTCTTTACATTCTTTTAATTTGCCTCGTAATTGTTTCACAGATTCGGGAGTCATCATCCCTAATCCATACTCTTTATATAATTCGTCTTTGGTACTCGGGATAACAGGGAAATCAATTTCTTTTTCTTGGATATATATGTTTGCCACATCTTTTCCGGACTGGGTAATATACAAGATTTTGCCCCCTTTTTCCCTAATTTTTTCCTTATTTTCTAATAACGTATTCAAATCTAAATGGCAAACAGGGCATCCAAAATACCGGGAAAAGATCAATACAATTTTTTGATCCCCAATCTGCTCCTTAAGATCGATTACTCCCTTGTTATAGGATTCCAGTTCGAATAAAGGAGCCTCATCTCCAAGTTTTATATCCTTTTCACTCATAATTTCTCACTTATGGATTAATATTTATAAATAATTTTGATTTTAAATATGATTATTTTTCTTTTAACATAGCTTCGATCAATATATCGGTTGCCTCCTCTTCAGAGAGTCCCTTGGCTTGGAGTTCATCTAACCATTTCTGCGGAAATCTTCCAAGAGACGCCTCATGAGAGACTGTAGAGGTGGGATCAATTGCTCGAATAAATGGTCGTGCTCGACACGTAGAGCCCTTTCCTAGAACAATTTCTTGACAGTCGACATGCCCGTTACATCTGGGGGCATTTCCTTCCGTAATGCCATACATAAGCACCTCACCTCCGTCCTTGGCAGCGGCTTTCATTTTTATAACGCTTCGAGCATTTCTTCCTTCTAAAAATACAGAATCTCGAATCCGTATTGAATCACCCTTACACTTTCCAAAAGCCTTTACATTGGATCGAATAACACTATCTTTCATTGCGTAAATATCGAGTAAAATTTTCACACGACCAGGCGTTCCTTGAGTGAGATTAAAGTTATTTTCATAAATACTGTTTTCCCCGATGTACATATAACTTACAGGAGCTACTAGTGCCCCACTGTTCTCTCCGTGATAATGCGTTTCGTTGTATGTAAATTTACAATTATTTCCTACGTAGATATGTCCAAACATCTTATGTATTAGTCCATCTGCGTTGGGAAAACTGCAATGTGCTTGGATAGTGACTTCTGAATTATCTTCCGCAATTATTCTTGGGAAGATACGTTGAATTCCCGTTTCTTGTTTTACTCCGAAGCAGAGGTGAACGGGCTCTTCAATTACGGTACCTTCTTTAATCACTACATCCGCAATAATCCCGTCATCAATTTCTCTCCCTTTTAAGATAACTCCTTCGGTTTCTTCAACTCCCCGGATTTTATTGAAGTCTAACAAAAATTTTGCTCCTTTTCCGTGTCCTGGTAAAAAATTATTAATGTCTATATCATATCCCTCAAGGCTTTGAAGGATCTCATCTGGATATTCAGCATTACTCATTTTGATTGTTCCTCCCGGAATATTTTATCTATATAATCCTCACCGAAACATGCTTCTTCTTCTTGGAAGAGTGTACGTTTGCAGAACTCTCGAAGGCCCGCTTTTGCACAATATCGTAGCATAACTTCTGGAAAAGTGTCGGTCCGTACCGCCTCCCCTCCCCAAAGTAGCGTAGCATAATCTGCTATCATCCCAATATCTTCGCGGTGGGTAATTAAAAGGATGGTCATATCAAGCGCTTTAATTTTATTAAAAATATTTAAAAAATCTTCGATAACAATCAGATCCAATCCCGCCGTTGGTTCATCAAGAATAATCAATCTTGGTCTCATGGCGATTGCCGCCGCTAATTCAATTCGCTTCCTCTCGCCTCCGCTGAGAGAATCATCGACAAATCTATCAAGATATTTGTCTGGGTTCATATTTACCGTATTGAGAGCTTCAACTGCCTTTTCTTTAAGATTTGTTTTATCTTTAATCCCAAGTGCGATATATTTTAAAACTGAGAGCCCATCAATTCTGGCGGGTTCTTGCCAAGCGAGCGTGATGCCCATTTTAGCACGTTCAGTGACCCCCAACTCTGTAACATCTTTTCCATCGAAAATTATAGTACCCTTGCTTATCTTATAGGTTGGAAGTCCCATAATGGAGTAAGCTAAAGTAGATTTTCCGGATCCATTAGGTCCAATCACCGCATGGATGGATTTTTCTTTCACATCAAATGACACATCGTCAACTATGATGGCTTTCTGATCAAATGTAGGGATAGTGACATTCCTTAATTGTAGAATCTCTGACATTTCAACCTTTCTTTTCTTCTTTTTATTTTGTTATTAAAGTATTAGCTATATTATATTTATTATTTATTTCTATAAAAAAAAAACCAAACTACTCTTAGTCTTTTTTCAAATAGAGTGAAATATATTTTTAGAAAAGAATAGAGAAGATAATCTTAGTTATAAAAAGTTGTAGGTTCTACTTTAGGATCTAAAAGTTATAAATCCAATTTTTATATTTCTAATTTTAATATACTAGAAATAGAGAGATCTAGCAATAAAAATAAAGGTGATTCATAAAATGACTGCACAAAAATTTGTAAACAGCGGAGAAAAGAGTTTTGTCGTGATAGAAGAGGACGGAGTTGAGATTCAAGAAAACCCGACGTTGATTTTTGGCTTTGCGGGTGTTGGACTTATCGGACCTATAATAGCTAACGAGATGATCGACCAGATTGAAGATATGAAGGAAATCGGATTTGTTGCCTCTGATATGCTTCCCCCGATTGCTACATTCCATCATGGGGAATTAATGCATCCATTTAGAATCTATTATACCTCGAAATATAACATCATATTAGGAATTTCAGAAGTTCCCTTCCAGATATCTTCAGCTTATAATGATTTAGCCAAAACATTATGTAATTGGTCTCAATCAGAGGGAATAAAAGCAAAGGAAATAATTACTTTCCAAGGTATCCCCCAGAAGGGGATGATCGATAAATTTCCCGTGTATTATGCGGCGCAAGAGAATTCTTCTGGTAAATTCAAAGATTTAGATATTGAGAAGGTTGATAAGGGCATTATAACAGGAGCAGAAGCAACACTTGTAAATATCGCGCTCACGAGCAAAATAAATCCTATTGTACTTTTTACACCAGTATACCAGATTGCGACACCGGAAGGAGCGGCGAGTATCTTAGAAATTTTAAATAATATGTATGGATTAAAAATCAATACCCAAGAACTTATCGAGAAAGGAAAAGAAATTAAAGAACAGATGCAGGACTTAGCGAATAAGGCGAGACAATATAGGCAGAAGCAATTAGCTGGTGAAGAATCAGAGGGACCTTATGAATTATACAGGTAATTAATTATTTATTATTTTTTTCTAATTCTTATATTTGAAAATTATTAATAAGCTTCA
>SHMW01000032.1 GCA_008080735.1 Promethearchaeota archaeon | reverse complement strand
AGATTTAGATTATAATTTCTAATATAATTGGTAAAGCTTTTTATTCAATAAGATGGAAGACAGAATAATCCATTGAAGATTAATCTATATAAAACTATTATTAATTAAAAGAAAAAAAGTAAATATGTTTACTGGTTTCTATAGTTTAGGGTGAGCCTCAGAGCAGCCAGGAATACTTACGCCCGCTGTGGCAAGACTCAAACCATAAGCTACTACCAGCATTAAAGCTAACGCAGCAATTGTTTTTTTCTTCATAATGATTCCCAATATAATTATTGGTATCCTTATTTTGTAATGAGAATATTTAAAATCCCCATTTTTTTGCTTTTATAAATTAGAAAACTAATCAGCAATATTTTTAAGATTTTTTCAAATAGTAAAAATATATTGAGCTTCTTTATCTATTTTGACAAAGACAATCTTTTCTTTTTTGAATTGGGATTTTCATTAACTCAATATTAAAGCCGTCATACATTAAATAGTACCCATGATAAGGATGGTTAACCTCATTAATATCAAATAGTATTAAATTCGATATAAGACTTCCAATAATTATGGCAATTATACCAAGACTATAACTGGATTTATTTAATCCTTGATTCTGCTCTTTATATCGTAAAAAGCTTTGATTAAAAAGCGGTTCATTAGGATGAAATATATCTCGTATGCATGCCGTTTCTTTAGAAGGAAAATAGCAATAAATCTCTCCAAGAAAGTAATTAATTCCAGCCCAATAAAAGGGCTTTTTGTTCTTCACACATAAATCATTTATAAGATAAGGAGCACCCTTGTAATCCATAGCGTTTATAACAATATCACTATTTGAAATAATTGAATTTAGTATTGAAATCCTCTCGGGATATTCATTTGGAGGGAAGTTCAACAATTCAATTCCTTTAGGATAATCCAATTCTAAATTATAGATTTCTGATGTTATATCGGGATTTATTTGTAAAAGTCTTTTTTGAGCAGATTCCGTTTTAAATCTTCCAATATCCTTTGGAGTATATAAGGTTTGACGGTTTAGATTTGAAAGCTCAATCCTATCATAATCAATTAGAGCCAGATTAGAGACCCCAACATAAGCTAAATTCAAGAGGACATTTGACCCAATACCTCCCAACCCAAATACACTTATTTTCGCGTTTTTTATTTTTTCTTGATTGAGTATCGGATTCCGAAGCTGTCTACTCCATCGTATTTTTTCTTCTTGGGTTAAAGAATTAGATACTTCTACTTGATCATTGGTTTTTTTGCGAGATAGTTGTTCGATTTGTCTGAGAAATAAATTTAGTTTCGTCTCCTTAAGTTGAGGCTGATATTTATACCTGTTATTAATTATTTTTTTCATTAATTTGATATTGAATTGTTTTTTAAAAGAAGTCATATGTAAACAAGATAATGATTTGTTATATTTTATTGGACCTTAATCTTTTTAAACTAATCCAAACTTAAAAATTAGATAAGAATATAGCTAATAGGATAGGTTTCCTAATAAAGAGCTTTCCACGAATTCACAAAATGAATAGCTACCTTAAATAGAGTATTTTTTCAGATTCCACAATTCTATTGAGATTTGATCGGTTTGCTACATTTCATCGGCATTATTGTATTAGATTCTACTATTAAGGATGAAAAAATGACGAAAAAACAAGTTTTTAACTATTCTATTATTTTTTTAATCATACTATTAATTTCAATTAAATATACTAAAAAAAAGAAGTTGATATAAATGGCAAGACCAAGCCCATTGGAAGTTTACGGATTATTGGATAAATCAAATTGCGGAGATTGTGGTTATGATACGTGTATGGCGTTTGCAACTGATTTATTAGAGCGTAAGATTAGAATAGAGGACTGCACTCATTTAATGCAAGATCCCAAGCAGAAAAAGAACCTAAAAAAACTCAGAGAAATGATTATGCCACCCCAAAAGCCAGTGCGAATCGGTGTGGGGGAGCGTGAGCTCACTATCGGCGGAGAAGAAGTCTTAATGCGCCATCAACTCACATTTTATAATCCAACAGGTATTTTCGTGGAAGTCCCAGACACACATGGGGATTTAGCTAAAGTTTCAAAATATCTTACGGAAGCAGCTGTGGAAAGGATGGGAGAGAAATTGACGCTGGATGGCATTGCTCTGCGATGTGTATCTAAAAATGCGGAAGATTTTAAAAATGCCGCGAAAAAGATTGCTGAAAATACCAATTTACCCATAATGCTATGCTGCTTAGAACCAGAATTCTTAATTGCTGCGGCGACTGAGATTAAAAATGTAAAACCGGCCCTATATGCAGCTACGAAAGAAACATGGGAGAAAGTAGGTACTTTTGCTGTACAGAATGATTTACCGATTATTGCGGTCTCTCCGAGCGGAGATTTAGATGAGTTAATGTCTTTAAGTGCAACGCTACAAAAGTTAGGTTCCGATCAGATTATTCTAGATCCTGGAACGTTTTTCGGAGAAGGTAACATTAAATTGACTTATGATAATATTCAACAACTCCGAATTGCGGCAATTGACAAAGAGAATGAGAATGCTGGCTGGCCTGTTATGGGTGTTCCAGCAGCTTATTGGACCCAATATGATATTGAGGGAGATGAGGAAGAGATATGGAAACATAAATACCAAGAAATAATTATGGCTTCCATTATGATCGCAATCGATACATCATTGATAATCATTCATACTGGTCAAGAAGAAGAGGATATTTGGGCCCTTTTAGCTCTAGTAACCCTTCGACAAAGCATATTCTCAGACCCACGAGTCTATCCGACTGTTGATCCGGGATTGTATGAAATTGGTGAACCAGGACCTGATGCTCCAGTATTTGTCACCTCTAATTATCGTCTCACTAAGATACCAGTAGAGATAGATATAAAGGGAGCAAATCTCGATGCCTATTTATTAGTATCTGACAGTGAAGGAATTGGTATTGAGAGCGCGGTTGCAGGAGGCCAATTCTCGGCGGGTTCCATAGCAGAATCAGTCAAGGAATTTAATGTGTTCGATAAAGTTGACCACCGAATATTAATTATTCCCGGGATGGCAGCCCGACTTAGTGGTGCCTTAGAGGATGAGGCGGACGCCTTTGTTTTGGTAGGTCCACGTGATAGTTCTGGAATCGGGAAATTCATTGATAAGCAGTGGGATCCAAAGAAATATATGAAAGAATACGAAGAGAGAAAAGAATAGTCTCACTCCTATAATTTTTTATTCCTTTTTTTCATTTATCTTGAAAAATACCGTCAGATAGTAATCTAGACTTATGCAATACTATTTTCTGTTAATCAATTCTATAATCTGAGTTATTGTAAGCTTTGAAATATCTTCAAGAATGAGAGTTGGAATCTTGCTGTCTTTTTTCAAATCTGACTTGGATGAGGTACCCGATAATAACCCAATAAACGGACTCCCGAGCATTATTGCAAGTTTTTTATCACTCACGTTATCCCCCACTATGATATAGCTATGCTTGGGATATGTGTTAAAAAAAAAAGATTTTACTTCAGGATCAGTCTTTTTCTTAATTTTATCAGTCTCCCCAATTACAAATGTAAAATAGTCTCTGATAGCAAGATGGTTCAATAATTTTTCAGCAATTTCTTGTTTTTTAGATGTAACTACTCCAAGAATAAGATTATGGGCTTTGAACCGGTTTAATAATTTCGGGACAGCGGGATAAAGTTCTACTTGATACATTCCTTTCCGTGAGTAAAAGTCTCGAAATGTCTTCACTAATTTGTTCTGATCGAAATCGGTAAATTTCTTAAATGCTTTATGTAGTGGCATTCCAATGGTGCTGATAAGCTTCTTCGGATGGACTCCAGGGAGATTATATGTCTCGAAGGTATATCTAAACGCATTCAGAATGCCAGTTGTATTATCAATTAAGGTGAAATCTAAGTCAAAACTGAGGACGATATCCTTCATAAGCGCCTAAATAAATTGATTAAATACTTAATATCATCGGAAGTTTGAATTAGTCGTTGAATTTTAAATGGTAATTTGCCTATGCTTACTTCCTGACCTTCAGAGACCTGTTTGATTATTAGATCTATCATACGTTTAAAATCTTTTATCGTCTTGCTCTCAGGTTCTATTTCGGAAATTATCTCTCTTGCTCTTTCTAAATTTCCAATATGAATTAGTGAAAGAGAGGCGAGTACATAAGAATGGACGATATGAGAATACCCCACTTTCTTAAGGTTTGCCGCACGATAGTAATATTTATAAGTATTTTTTATCATTTCTTTGAGTAGGAAATCTTTTGCAGTATCTAATTGCTCATAAAATTTAATACTCTCAAGAATTAGGGTGGCAGCAGTGTAGAACTGTTTGTTTTGGAGTCCTTGTTTTGCAATCATACTCAATCCGCGAATGATTTGATTGAATAATCCGTATCGATTGTATTCTAACTTTCCTTCAACTGAAATGTCATAGGCATTCAAATAACTTTCGGTGGATTTATTATATTCCTCAGCTTTCCAAAAATGATCGCCAGCTTTCATGAAATGTTTGTATGCGAATTCGTGATTCCTAAGCTTCTTGAAAATTTTCGCGGCATCCAAATTATTAATAGCGGTTTGATTATAATCTCCTATCTTCTCACTATAATTTGCTGCTAAGACAAAACACGAGGCGGCTTCTATGAGGTTTTCTTGTATATCTTTATAACATAAGGCTGCTCCGCGATAATAGCGGGCGATTTTATAGTAATTTTTCTCTTTTTTGGCTAATTCTTCTGCCACATTGATATATGCTCCCGCTTCTCGTTTTGAGAAAAAGATAAACTGCTCTTCATCTTCTAAGAAATGATAAAGGTTTTTCAAAATTTGGCAAATCTGGGCAACGGCAAGATTCTCATTTTTTTTCTTGAACTTGCTATAGAGATCCCTAAAAAAATCAATCGCATCTAAAATAATATCCTTCGCTTTCTTAAAATCATCCAATTCCTCATAACATAAGGAAATTTGTTTGTAGGAATAAGACAATATATCGAAATAGTGTAGTTCCTTAGCAAACTTGATTACATTCCTATAAAATTCAATGGCTTTTTCAAAATTATTTACCTTTAGATATAACTCGGCAATATTCTGATAGTTTTGCGCCAGTTTTCGCCCTTCGTTGAACTCGAGTAATAAATCACTTTCTTGCTTTAAAAAGCGGATACTTTTAAAAATAAAACTTCGCTCCAGATCGTATTTTTTCAGCTTTTCTCCGTAAATCTCTGCAATACGCAAATATAATTCACTGATTTCATGCAATTTCCCCTGCATCTGGTAAAGATTGATCTGGCTCTCCCAGTGAGAAATGACCTTTTCATATAGCTCTAATGTGCGTGAGTAGGCGATATCTTCTAAAAGCTCAGCAACAGAAAATAACAGTTCTCCCGCCTCGTAATATTCATTCGAATGGGTTAGATTCTGCGCAAAGTCAATTGAATCAGAAATAATCTGCTCGATTTTTTTATTTCGCTCCACGAGATCGTCGATTTCATCTGCTCTGAGTATTGAGTCTCTTACTTCTTCAAAAAAATCCATGAACTCAGAAAAACCTTCCCCTTCTATAATCAGAGATCATCTCGCATCGATTTGGAACTAAGTATGAGAATTAATACCTCCATAAAAAAATTTTTACTTTGAAGGGTGCTCCACTCAGACAAAAATTACACGCAAAGCTTAAAGCACCATAGGTAAATCTGCCTATGGCAATAGATAATTGCGGAAAGTCGCTCTCATTACGCTTTTATATACTATATATATTAAAAAATTGATAAGGATTAATTATAAATATAAGTAATTCCACTTAGATAATAAGGAACTAATTATCAATACCAATTACATAAGAGGAAAAAAATTTGAAACAAGTTTCTGAACTTATTGAAAGTGGGGTTTATGAAACCTTTTCTCCGGAAAAAACAACCACCGTTGCCGATCTTCTTAAAGAACTTGATTTAGAAGATAAATATTTTGGCATCTTAGTAAATGGCAAAAAAGCGGATCCGGATACTACAATTGGAAAGGACGACGAGATCGTCATTTTGCCTCACATTGCGGGCGGCTGCTAAGAGGAGCTAAGGTTTTTTTATTCTTTTTTTTACTTTTAAGAGTTTGCATGGGCTAATTCAAACATGCTAGGAAAAGATTTTTATATAACTTAAACGAATCCTTTATCTGTAAGCCCTTTATTACTCGGAAGGGGGAGGTTTATATCCGAACGTTCTGGACTTTTTAAAATAATTCCGAGGGTTCCTCCCATAAATTTTTTTATAGAATTCTTCCAAGACGGGAGGTACAGATATGAAGTTATTTCCTTCAAGCGAAGGAAGTATATTCAACCCAATTAGCGAGTCGGGAAGCGTGGTGAGCCGATTATTTTCGAGGTGAAGTCCTATAAGCTTGGAGAGAAAGCCAATGAAATAATTCTTTAAAATGAAATAGTCTCCTTAACTGATTTTTAGCAGATTTTTTTAGGATAAATCACTAAATATGTATCATCTAAAAGCGTTTGATGATTTAAAGCTATGACCGAAAATGATTTAAACATGATAGAAAAGCATAGATCGTTGCACGAGAAAATAAAAGGGGAAAAAGAATGGAAAAATATAATCCCAATGATTTCTGAGGAGTGGAAAATAACAAAACCTGCGAAATCATATCTAATTCAGAATATTGAGCGTAAATTTCAAATTCAATTACCAAAGGAATTGTTAACATTATATGACCAAACAAATGGAGTCAAAGACCAGTTTTCTTATGATTTAATTTTTCCCGTTGAAGTATTAATAGAAAAAAACACCGAAATGCGTACTTATGATGGTTTTAAAGATTTATATATGCCATTTGATAATATTCTTTTCATTGGGGAATATGGGAATGGAGATTTATTTGGATATCCAATAAATATGAATCGCAAAATTAGAAATCGGTTTATATTTATTTGGAACCATGAGAATGATTCTCGAAAGTGGGCATCGATGAGTATTATCGATTTGTTTATCAGAGCTAAGTGCGGCTTTTTTGATTAATGCTACAAAATTATTTAAAAAATATTCATTGCCTTGCTTATAATATTTAGGATCCTCGATTTAAATTAAAAATAGGATTAGGATATTTAATACCGAATTCTTTACTCACATTTCTATTGAAGTTCGCTATAGTTTTCCAATGGTAGTTTAATAACCTGATCTCTACGTTGGGATTCTTATTCTATTTTGCCCCTTTTTCCGCGCGTTGTATTTTGCCTCAAAAAAACCGCAATTTGTAAGTTCCCCGACTATAAGCAATGCCCGAATACGAAGCGAAATTAGCAAAGCTGAAACATAAGTTTGGTCCGATTCATTAACCCCCTTGACACGTCGACACATTATATTTTCCTTTTTTTTTATGTATCTGATTTTTTCATAGCTTCCTGAATCTACCTTTAAATAGCCGATAAAAAGGAGAGAAGGAAAGAAAATAAAAGCACTCAGTTGAGAATGGGTTTGATATAGAAGAGATTGTTTACCAACCGATTGTCTTCAGTAAGGATGATCGCCCCTTGGAGGAAGTAGTCGTGTGTAAGACTGCTCTGAAGGGAGCCCAGCAGGTCGTAGAGGCGATCATAGCCAAAATCGGTCTCATAAGCACCCGTCCGTATGATACATTCCCCCTCTTTTATTTTTACGCGGTCTTTGGGGTCATTCTCAAATTCGCAAAAATGAAGTATATAGAGCAGCGCGTCCATCTTGAGAAATTCGATCTCGCCGTAAATCAAATCCTTCACCAAGTCGCGAAACAATTCAAACACGGTGAGATCTGACAACTCGATCCGTACCTCCTCGGTCTCGATTACCTCAAATTTTTTACGACTCAGCATTGTTTTTTTCTAATATTTCTATTTCGGTATCTTATATTGAGTTACCGCTTACAGAATGCGACCATATTTAAATAAAAAACGACTCGGCATACCTATTTATCAAACCCATTTAATAATCGTAAATACAATATTTAAAGAGAAGAAAAAAAAAGAAATTCTTTCAAGAGGAGTCCTATCCTAACCTAATTCTCTTATTAACATACGCACGATAATGAATTTGCTGTAGGCAGAACATGAGGTTTAAAATAAAACATATTAATTTAGGAAAGATTCTCTGACTAGATCATCGAGATCTTTAAAGGGAGCAAGAGCACCTGAAAACTCGTCTAATTCTTCAGAATAATTTTTTTCGAAGGTAAGGTGGAACATTTCGAGCCTGTATTGAAATTCTTTTGAAGGGCTATTTGCTATAAGGATACTGGTCGCGTAGGTTCCATGGACAAAATATATTTTCTTATCTCCGTGATCAATTGCCTTAATATGCCCAGAATCTGCTAAAATCTCGGAAAGTAGCATATCAATTCCTCCGATCGCCGAGCCTGCCAAGTCACCGTCGACTTCTTCCTCCGTACTCACTGCATCAGTTTTAAACTGATATTGATATAAGAGTGTCGAACTCTCATTATGGATAAGATAGAGTTGCTCCATTTTTTGCATCCAATTCAATTCAGACAAATTCGGGAGGGATTTCCATGCATAGACCATCAAAAAGCTGCCGATGATAATAGCCACATATTTCATGTATAATGCGGTGGATCCGATGGCGAAATACAATCCAATAAGCCCATTTGACATACCCGACAGCGCCAGTCCGAAATAAAACCATCGCGAAAGTTGCTCTCGTTTCACAATTTCTAAATTTTCGAAATTTTTCATTATTTCTTGGGTGGCAATAATATAGGGCACTAAAATAATGGAAAGCGTGATGAAGAGATCATAGACAGCTAATATTCCAAGAATGAGATATACGATAGTACCAGCGAGCGTAATAAGAGTTAACAGATAAGGAAAGGGTTTCTTACTGGCTACAGTCCCTCGAAGATGAGTATCGAGCTCCGTGAAAAATACAAATACAATAATTCCGATAAAATATATTGCCATAAAGATAAAATGGAAATAATAAAATTGGGTCTCTCCCATCGGTATATCATAGATAAGAGGCAATTCTACAAAATAGATATATATGGAGAAACAGATCATATAAGCTGTAAAACCCGTCGTCGTGGTGGAAAATAAGGTGCCTTCTGATGCCTTTTTCGCGATTTGTAGCGTGAGAAAGCCGAGAATGAACACGGAGAAATAATGAAATAAGTGTAAAACTGAGGTTTCGATTAATCCTTGCAAAATAACAGCAATCATGTTTCTCTAATTGTAAAGTTAACTAATCTTATTTAAAGATTTGCAGATCCCCAAGAGAAATAAATTCCTCTCAATGGAGAAGAAAAAAATGGGGCGATATATCACTCTTATACGTTCTCAAGGTTTAAGTACTGAAATATCCAAGATTCTCATATAATCCGCATAATCCTTGAATCAGCTCTCCGAGGCGCTAAGGTATTGAACCTTCCGAAAGTAATATACTCACGGATTATTTGATTTTAATACGCATCAGATCTTCTGCTAGAACCGTATTTGGAAAAATTTCTTGAGCATCTTTTAGTAATTGGTTCGCTTCTTCTTGATAACGGGTAGAAATGTGAGTTAATACAAGTTTTTTTGCATTCATCCTCTTAGCGTCTTGAGCCGCGTCCACGGAAGTGGAATGCTTTTTTTCACGAGCAACATCTCTTAATTTGCTGGCAAAGGTCGATTCATGGACAAGGATATCAGAATCCTTGCCCAACTCAATCAGTGCATTGCAAGGCATAGTATCTCCAGAATAGGTGACTTTTCTTCCCGGGCGCTTGGGATCAACGATTCCCTCTTTGATAGGGTCAATTTTCCTCCCTTCATACTCAATAATTTTTCCTTCTTGTAAAATTTTCCATAACCGACTTTCGGGGATACCTAATGCTTGAGCTTTTTCGGGATGAAATTTACCATAACGCGGTTTTTCAATAAAAGCATAGCCAAAAGAAGAGACAGAATGATTCATCTCGGCGTATACAATTGTATAACGCTGCTTCTCAAAAATAATATTATCTTCAATGCGAATTTCTTTTTTAGGCGATTTGGCTTTCAATCCGTCATACTGATACATTATATCATTTTCATTATCGATCTCGTACACACTGAGAGGATAGGCTGCTTTTAATCCAAGGATCGCTTGATGCATAAAGAGATAAAGATATAAGTTCCTTGGACCAAATATTTTCACGGGAGCAGTTCTATCGATAAGGGAAAATCGGAATAGCAGTCCGGGAAGCCCGATGAGATGATCTCCGTGGAAATGTGATATGAGGATTATAAGAGGTTTATTGAATTTGAGATTTGCCTCATTAAAGCGTCGTTGAAGATCCTCCCCGCAGTCAAACAAGATTGTATCAGATTTATATTTCAAGGCAGTCGCAGAGAGATTTCGACCTTTTATGGGAATCGCAGCGGAAGATCCCAGTATAATAAGTTCCATAATTTCAAGGTGTGGCGTTATTTTCTTAATTCGGAAATTTCAACTAATTGCTGTGCGTTCTCTTTTTTAAGTTCTTTTACCAGATTTTTAAGTTCCCTCACCCGAAGGGAGATCGCGTTCTCTGATTGAGAGGTTTTCTGCTCTGAATCTTGTTGAACAGTGGCCAGCTGGCTTTTAAGAGACTCAATCTGGTCTTCTTTCGAATCAAGGGTATGTTTAAGTTTTTCAATTTCGGAATTACATTTCATTGCTTCATTTTTTATGGTCTCAAGCTCTTCTTGCTTATTCTTAACCATTTTATCTTTAGATTCAAGGGTGGTTTTTAGATTCTCGATAGTTTGGTCTTTTTCAGAAATTACCTCTTGCATTTGATCCAATTGAGTTGATGAGACGGTTTTAGCTCCTGGTTTACTTTCGAGTTCATTTTCTAATTGTTGAATTCGTATTTTAGCTTTATTTAATTTCTTCTGAAGTTCTTCCGTCAATTCCGAAATCATCTCGGGACCGGTCAATATTTCTGGTGATTTTTTCTCGGATTGACCATCTTCCAAACAGGAAATGGTTTCTTTAAGCTCTTGAATCTTTTGAGTTTTAGCACTCAGTTCCCTCCGAAGTTGTTGAAACTCTTCTTGCGAGGTATACATCTGTTCTTCAGCCGCAGTTAATCCCAAGGTATCTTTAACTTCTTCGTATTTTGAAAGTCTTTCTTGAAGGTGAAGAACCCTTCGTTTCGTTCTGTTTAGTTTATCCTGTAATTCTTCCGTTAAGCTCAATGACATTTGATCGGAACCGCCTTCTGGAGCATTTTGAGAGTTGATAGACTCCAACTTTTCCTCCAATCTTACTATTTTTGATTCTAGCTCTTCGATTGTTTTGTTTTTAAGTTGGAGTTCTTTTTCAAGTTGGCTTTCAGGTTTTTCAGCGACAGTACCACCATCTTTCAGTTGCTTAATTAGGGCTTGTTGTTTATTGATTTTTGTCTGTAATTCTTTGACTAATCCATCGAATGGACCCGTTTCAGTTTTCTCTTTAATTCGAATTACAGTGGACTCTTTTTTTGGTTGATATTGTTGTTGCTCTAATTTTTTTTGTAACTCGATTTTCTCCTTTCTAAGAAAGCCCATCTTATTTTTAAGTTCCCTCATTTCCCTTTCCTTTTCTTTTAGTTCTATGGAAAGTTTGGTGTCTTGGACTTTTTGCGGGTCAAATGTGCCTTCTGCCTCTGCCTCTTGGATTAATCCCTCCAATTTCATCACATTACTCTCTAATCCTTCTATACGATCCAAATAGGAGTTTATTTCTGTATTTTTTTGTTTTAATTCATTTTCTAAATCATTAATACGAGCCCGCAGAGCTTCCTCAGACATATTTTTGACCCCCTTGATTTATAATTTTCATTTAAAATATGCTAAAAGATATTCTATATATAATATAAAATTCATAACTATTATTATTTGTCAATCAGAATTCTTAATAAAGATTATACATATAAGTTAGCAAATCTAAATCGAGGAGTATTGTCTATGGAGTATAAAAAGAGAAATACATATGATATTACATCGGACGCATATAGCTCAATAAAATCTAAATTAAAAACATTTCGAATTCAGTTAAAATCAAAAATCTGTTTTTTAGGGTTTGACGGATACATTGATTCTCTCTATACCCTTGTAAAGTCCCGAAAAGATTCAAAAGAATATATTAAGATGGACAAAATGAGTACTTTTGGAAATATCGTCAAACAAGCTGCAGGTAGTGCTACAAATATCGAACGTATATTGAAAAAAAGGACGTCAGGAGGATTTGCTCCAAATACTGCAAAAGCAATGCAGAGTTTAGGAATTAAGATAAATCTGGTTGCTGCTGTTGGATATCCCGAAGTCAAAAAACAATTTCTCCCATTCAAGGAACTAGGCGGAGTTGATTTAGTCAATTTTTCCAATCCGGGTGAAACCTTGGGATTAGAATTTGATGATGGAAAGGTTTTATTGCCAGATTTTGCGAATATAATGAATATTGATTGGGATTTATTGATGGATAGAGTCGGATTAGACAATATAATATCAATGATAACTAATTCAGATTTGATGGGTTTTGGACATTGGGCATCATTACCTTATTTCAATAATATTTGGACAAAGATGATTGACTGGATTCTTCCATCAATAGATAATCTGGAAAACAAATTATTCTTTGTCGATTTGGCGGACTTAAAAAAAAGAAAATCTAATGATATTGAAAAGATGCTTGAAATTTTACGCCAGATAAACGATCTAGTGCCAGTAGTATTAAGCTTAAATGATCAAGAGGCAATGGATATTTGTAAATTGTTAGATAAGGTTGATATATTTAAGAATGATATACCAAATCATCTCGATTTATCGGAGGGCGGGAGAGCAATCAATTCTGAATTGAATCTCTCATATTTGGTAATTCACACCCCTCATTTCGCCACTATCTCGCTTCGGAGCGGGGATCATTGTTATATTCGTCAAGGATTTACCTCAAAACCCAAATATACTATTGGAGCGGGGGAATATTTTAATGCGGGAATATCTTCAGCTCTTTGCTGCGGCTTAGATCCCGCTGAGGCATTACTAATTGGAAATGGAATCACCGGAATTTTTATTCGGACAGGTCAAGCTCCAACCTTTGATCAATTAATCCAATTCTTAAAGTATTATATGGAATATATAGATCATGATATATCCGAATTTCCACATAATTTTTAATTTAACTCTATTTATTCCAATCTATTATCCAATGGATCAAAGATTTCATTAATTCGCGACCATTCATTTAATTAATAATTATCTTATTATTAACCTAAGAACATATTTATGAAACAATAATGACGTTAGTAAGCTTAAAGGAGATTTTAGAGCCTGCCAGAGAACAGAAATATGCTGTTGGTAATTTTAATGTCTTAAGCATTCAAATGATAAAAGCTGTAATTGATGCGGCAGAAGAAGAGAAATCCCCCGTTATTTTAGCGTTCGGTGACGCACATTCTGACCGAATTTCTTTTGATATTATTTTTCCACTAATGGTAAAAATAGCGAAAAAGGCGAAAGTTCCCGTAACTGTACATCTGGACCACGGAAAAAGTTTTTCCTCAGTCATTTCTGCTTTGAGATATGGGGCTTCAGGAATAATGTATGATGGTTCTTCTCTTTCCTATGAAAAAAATGTACAAAATACAAGGGAAATTTGTAAAATTGCCCATGCTTTAGGAATCTCTGTAGAAGCTGAGATTGGGCATGTCGCTATGGAGGAGGGCAATCCAGACGGAGATGCACAGATTGAAGATGATCTTATCTACACAAATCCCGAAGAGGCGGTAAGTTTTATAGAAGAAACACATGTCGATGCGCTCGCAATCTCGATTGGAACCGCTCATGGAATTTGTTTAGAAAAACCCAAATTGGATTTTGATTTATTGCAAGAGATTAATAGACTTTCTGAGGTTCCCTTGGTACTTCACGGAGGCTCGGGAGTATCAGATAACGATTTTAAAAAAGCCATAAAGAACGGGATTTCAAAAATCAATTTTTTCTCGCGTACATCAAACGCAGTCGCCGAAGCAGTAAAACAAAAATTAAATAATATCAATGGAGAAGTTTATTATCAAGATATTGATCCCGTAGTTTATAAAACATATAAGGAGAATGTCAAGGAAAAAATTAGAGTTTTTGGAAGCAATAATATGATTTTCTAAAAATGATTTACTACTTTATTTTATCTTAAAATAGATTCCTTTAGGCTTTTTTTTAATTAAATATTTATTTTAGATATCCATAATTTAACGTTACCATAAAAATTATTTAAATGGAATAAAATGAATGAGAATAGTCAAAAATTTGATATAAATGTGGATTATGATGAGGAAAACGGAACTATCCACGACTACTGTACTTCTCGAGGATTTCCTTTAGGAGGTATTGGAACGGGTGGATTTTCTATTTTTACAAACGGAGGGTTCGGAAAATTCCGTACAAATCATAATTGGTTCAAAAGTATTGCTGAGGCGGAATATCCGAAAGGCACTTTTTTTGCTGTATGGACAAAAGCAAATGGCAGGAAAGTGGCCAAAATACTCCGAAGAGGGTATCAAGGTGGAGAAGAATTTTCTAACGTTGAGTCAATTCAACACACTGAATTTCGAGGCAGGATCCCAATTTTTGATTTGAATTATACCGACGAAGATCTTCCAATTCAACTTAAACTTACGGGGTTTACATCTTTAATACCTCATAACGTGAAGGATTCCTCTCTACCCGTCGCATTTTTTAAGATGGAAATTAATAACCGGAATCAGTATTCTGTAGAAAGCTCCATTTTATTCTCATTTGAAAATATCTTGGGCATCGGTGGCAGTGGATGTAGTAAATACCTCCTTCCGTTGAGTGGTCCTGTAAGCTATACATCTATTAAAGGGAATTATGGGGATAATTTTAAATTTGATAATCTTATTGGTGTTCGATTTGGTACTACACAAAATTATAAATCAAATAATCCAAGAAAACGCGTAATCGGTCAATATTTCATCTTTTCTGATTTTAGCAAGTTTAACGAATCAATTTTGAGCACGTGTCCCTCTTGGGATTCAAAAAAGCAATCCATAGATTTTTGGGAGCATTTTACGCAAAATGGAATTCTACGTTCTACCGAATCTTCTGGAAATGCAGGTGCGTTTGCCATCAAGTTTGAACTGCAACCAAAAGAAAAAATGACAATTAATTTCTATGTATTATGGTGGACCCCTTATTATATTATTGAGAAAAAGCAGCGCCTTAGAAAATTGTTAGGTATTCATAACGGAAAAGATTATGGGCATTATTATCTTCAGCATTTTTCAAGCCCAGAGCAGATGATACAGTATGTAGTTACGGAAAGGAACCGACTTGAGATCCGCTCCAGAGAAATCGTGGATCTGATTGAAAAATCTACTCTGCCGAATTGGTTAAAAACCTATATATTAAACTCTACAGATTCTATGTTAATTAATACCGCACTCACAAGAGAAGGAGAATTCTATATGATGGAAGGGGTTCCGTGGGATTGGCCATTTGGAGCGTTAACTGGAACGATTGACCAACGTCTTGCGTCCCATCCCTATTCCTATATGCTCTTTCCTTCATTAGATAAAAATGAACTTATTGGATTTTTTAAATTAACTAAAAACGGAAAAGTTCCCCACGGAAATGGACATGCGGATATCGCACTAGGCACGAAAGATATTCCCTATGGAGAACCGATCAAGTTTTTTAATCGGACAAGCCATTGGGTAGATCTTCCGCAATCATTTATCCTCCAGATCGGAAAGCATATAATACAATCATGGGATATAGATCTACTAAAACGAGTTTGGCAAAAAATTCCCGATATGATGAATTATCTTGATGAAACACTGGTGAATGATGTTCCAGAGGGCATAACAACCTATGATTATAAAAAATACCAGCCATGCTTCATATATACTGCCGTACTTCATCTTGCAACGCTTAGGATGGCGATATATCTTGCAGAGCTTTTAAAAAATGTGATGGAAAAAGAAGATCCCAAAAAAGTTGAGGATCTAAAGAACTTTATCACCAATTATAAAAAGCAATATAGGGCCACCAATCAATCTTATCAAGATCGTTTATGGATTCCCCAGGGTGGTGAAAATACGCCCGAAGGATTCTTTAAAACATGCGAACGCGGTTATACAGTTTTTACCAGTGCTCTTGCCGGAGATTGGATTAGTAGATTCTGTGGATTAGGTCCCGTGGTCGATTACAATAAAGCATACTCTCATAGTGAATGGCAATCAAAAGCATTAGTAAATTCCCATGACATTTCTATTATCGGGGATAAAAGAACCCGCCCATTAATTTATAGGGAAGCGGATATAGAAGGAAATGAGATTCCCGTAAGGGTAATATTAAAGAAAAAATTCCATGTGAATAATCCTTGGCAGACATTAGCATACCAAGCTTTTGAAGCAATATATCTCAATAGAGTTGAAGAAGGTCTTGAAATTATTAAGAAAATCTGGGAAAAAGGTTATTATGAAGGATTTCCTTGGGACTTAGACCATTGGGGTCAAAAAGGACATATATATATGACGCATCCAGTTATGTGGGCGGTTTTAAATGCATTGACAGGTGCCTCCTATAACGGATTCGAAGATCACTTAATAATTTCCCCTCGATTTATCCCCAGAATAGAAAAAATGAGCATCCCATTGTTTTTTCCTGATTTTTGGCTTCTAATGGAATACGATCAATCATCCAACGAAATCAAATTTACTGTAATTAAATCATTTAGATCAGATTTGATGATTAAAAAGATAATCCATCAAACAGCAGATGGTACAGAAAGGGTATATCCATTACCAAATAAAATAAAGATAGAGAAAAATGTGAAATTTTCTGTAGAGATTAAATTATAAATACGCGAATCATTGGCTCTTCATTTTAAGAGATTTGAAAGGAGTTTCTCCATAAATATTTCTGGGCCAGAATCGGTGGAAAATCCCATACAAAAATTCACGGGATAGTATAATCCACTTTCTTTTTGTGTTTTTATGAGCATACCCGGTACTTGTTCTGTGTCCACCCTAAGATAGTAATTATTAAATGAGAATAATTCCCGATTCATTAAATAGAGAGGTACAAATGTATCAAATGGGAAAAACCCTTTGCTTTTGTTATGCTCCCAGAGGTTTAACCAATATTCTAGATCTTCTAAAATGTATTCGGTAAGTGGGTTTTTGGCATTTTTAATTCGGTCTAGATGTTCTTTTTTGAATACGGCTTGGCAGCAAATGTCTAAACCAAATCCCACTCTCGGAGTTTGGGATTGAGCTTCAATTACCGTTTTGGTAGCTTGAGGGTCTTGGTTAAAATTAAATTCGTTTTTCACAAATAGCTCATCACCAAACGTAAATTTCTTGCTAAAGGCATCAACCGGATTTATCACACCCCCCATAAAGACATATTCTTTTACATTGTTAAGAAATTCGGGATATGTATGTAAAGCTGTTGCAATGTTGGTTAAGGGTCCTAAACTTATTAATATAATCTCTCCGGGATTTTTCTTAACCATATCCACTAAAAAGTTACTAGCTTCAGTAGAGACCCCCAAATCTGCTGCGCTTTTTGCTCCTTTATGGTGGGGAATATTCATCGCACCTTTCATGTCCAAATATTCTTCTAATAATCTAAAACCTTTAGTAAGACGTGTATTTCCAAACACAGTGGTGATTCCCTCCACTTGGAAGCGTTCTGGATTATTTAATATTATAAATAGGGCTAGACCGTCATCCACATCCGCTCCTTTCTTCCCTAAGCCGGGGTCGCAGTCGATTAAAATTCGATATTTCTCATCATTCATACTTTACCTCATAATAGTATTTAAGATTCAGTAATGTGGAAATATTTTTAAAATATTTTCAATTCTCGAAGAGAAGACTTGTTTATTCTTTTTAAGATTGGAATTAGCACTACTAAATTTAAGATCAGTAAAGCCCCAATTACGATTCCCGCTAATAAGAATGGGATACCTATGGCAGGAAGCGCTATTCTTTCAAAGAGAAAGACCGTATTGATTATCATCCCTCCTGCTAAACTGGCGAGGACTGATGGAACCAAAATAAAAAAGCCTTCAAAGAAAAGGATCTTACCTATGTTTGTTAATTTTGAACCGATAGCCCGCATGATCAAGAAATCCTTTAATTTCTCAGAGAGATCACCCTTCTGGAAATGATATAATGAAAATATTGATACTATTGATGTTAAAATAATCAGAAACACGGAATATGAGGATAAATAATCTAAAAACGCCAAGTTCTTTTCAAAATCCGCCTCTAATCGAATATGAGTAAAATCTGGTCCCAAATAGATGCTAATATTCGATTCTAATTGATTCTTAACTTGGTCGTAGCTATTTGGGGCTATCTGGAGTTGAATCAGATTAATCTCATTGTTGGTAAAATTGAGTATTGACCAATATTTTTTAATATCTACATAGACCGCATACCCCGAATAGAAACTGTCGATAACTATTCCCGAAACGGAGAATCGCTCGCCAGAATCAATAAATTCAAGTTCTTGATCAAAGGCCAGCTCGAAAAAGTTATATGCAAGTCCATCGCCAATAGTAACATTTTTTTCAACTGGATTACTGCTATTGAATAACTTTCCCTCAATTTCAAATTCTTGGATAAGATCGCTCGAATTTAGTCCAATTATTGGAAATTTCCCGATGGTACCATCACCGATTTGAACATATTGCCCTACATCTATAGGTTTATAGGTGATGAGCTCCTTTACCATCGAAAAGTCAACAATCCTCTGATCTATGCGCTGTACCTCCTCAATTGAGGCAATTTGTGAGATTTGGCTAAAATTAAACAGATACTCAGAGCGTGTAAAATTTACACTCTGCTCATTTACAAAGACCGATGGATCGGCAAACATCTGATACATCGATGAGTAATTGCTTACCACATCCTTGTGTCCTATGATTATTATCTCATCCCCCTGTGCTTTCTCAATCCACGTGGAGGATGAGGTGTGAAGGACTAATGCTCCCAAACCTATTGTAAATAATATGAGGGAGATTGTAAAAAACACGGCAAAAAACCGCTTGAATTTACTTTTCTTCCGCACAAGATTCAAAATCGCATATTTTAAATTCAATCCAAATGCAGAAAGCCATTTTGGTACCAATTTTAACTGATCTACGGCATTAAAATCCGAGGGAAGCTCTTTCGAAAAGCTTTTGATCACATTTGCCCTACCATATTTCCTTAGCTGAAGTCCCGGTAAACCTAAGGATGCGAAAGTACAGAGAATAAATAACATAATCGAAAAAATGACCTCAATTTGGAAGGTTATTTGAATAAAAACCGTAGAATAAATTATACTAAAAATTCCGTACCCGATAATTCCAATAAGCCACCCAAAGAAAAATCCTAAGAGAAAGATGATAAATGCTTCCAGCAAATAGAAACTGTATAATTTTTCTGGAAGAGTCCCTAATGCTTTCATGATAGTGATATCTCGTTTTTTACTAACGATAAATGATGAGCAAATGATTGTGACCATAACAACTGCCAAGGCGAATATCAAGACTATCAGAATCGTATTAAATTGACTAAACACTATATTAATGCTCCCAGAGAAGAAATAAGGATTTGTGTAATTATTCTCTTGTGTTATAAAATAGTTGAGGTCTAGGGCATTAGTAAAATAAATAAGGAAAATCGTGACAGCAATCGTAAGAGCAATTGTAAGCATATAGGGGAAGTTTTGACGTCTCTTCCTATAAAAATCCTTTAGTGCGAAATCAAACGACATATTCTTTTCCGGAGTTTAGTTATCCTTCTATGTAATTTGTAATTAAAATCTAATTTTCGGATTGGTGTGTCTCGTTTGTGATTTTACCGTCTTGGAAGTCGATGATCCGGTCAGCCAACTCCAATAAATATTTATCATGAGTTGCTATGATGATGGTTTTTCCCATCTCTTTTATCTCATCAAAAAGATCTCGGATGAACGCGCTCGTGGTCTTGTCTAAATTTGCAGTAGGCTCGTCAGCTAAGATAATTGGTGGATTATTGGCAAGAGCTCTGGCTATTGCAACCCGCTGTTGTTCTCCCGCCGAAAGTTGAAAGGGAAGATGTTCGCGCCGCTCGGCAAGCCCTACTTTTTTTAGTAAGCTAATCGCGATGCTCCTCTGTTCAGATAAGCTCTCTCCCACCAAGCTAATTGGAAACATTACGTTTTCCTCGGCAGTTAGGGTACTTATTAAATTATAGTTCTGAAATACAAATCCAGAATTCATCAGACGAAAGATGGTCAAAGATTCTTGGTTCATATCTGAGATGAGCACTCCAAACGAGTAGATATCTCCTTTAGTGGGCGTGTCCAACCCTCCGATTAAGTTGAGCAAGGTAGTTTTCCCGGCACCCGATGGGCCTTTAATTACGAGAAACTCACCTTCCTGAATTTCAAGATTTATATTATCGATCGCGCGGACGATAAATTCCCCAATTTCAAAATCCTTCACGACGTTCTGGAGCTTAATGAGAATTTTCGTATCTATTCGTGCGGTTGAACGCTCATTCTCGGTTTCTCCTTGAGTCTTTTCTTTATCAATGGAATCTGACATAGTTTCTTTTTAATTATGTGAAATGTAATCTACTTTTCTAATTATGTAATCTCTTCGAATATAAATAGATTTTTATTGAACTCATTTCGTCCAATAGCATTTTATCCTTTTTTTTATAAAAATGATGATAAGGTTTTTAAGGATCATCTACTTATTTATAATTCAGAGAGAATTCACTGCGAAATTGCAATAAAATAAATATCCCCTAAACATACCTCGTAAATATCTTAGAGATGAGGGAATTTCCTAATTAAATGCCTAATTAAATGGTATTACTAAATTTTTATCCCAAAACTTGTTTAAAGTTTTTGCGATTTTGCGAATTCTCTTTCTCTTTCTTTTTCTATTCACATATAAACTCATTGGTTATTTCCCCCAGTGTATCGACAAACTATTTGAATAAGCCTAATTAGAAAGAAAAAGCATTTGACAGATATATATATCTAAAAAGATTATATTCACAAAACATAGCTTCAATAGGCACCTCCTTATCAGAGAAGATTTTGCGAAAATTTAGATATAATAAAGTTTAATACTAAATTAGTTGAAAATAATTTATAATATCGAGAAGAGTTTGTGTAATATATGGAATTTGAAAAATTAACTGAATTGATAATAGAGCTAGAGGTCGACGATATTCAAGAAGCGGTCAGAGAAGCATTAGGTGAGGACAAAGACCCCTTTGAGGTGCTTAACGCCTTAACCAAGGGCATGGACGAGGTGGGAAGGCGCTATGAAGAGAAAGAATATTACCTAACCGAGTTAGTCCTCGCGGGAGAGACAATGAAAGAGGCTTTTGAAGTGCTCCAACCCGCATTAGCAGATGCGGATCAATCCCAAGAAAAGACAAAGATTATCCTTGCGACCGTGAAGGGGGATAACCACGATATCGGCAAAAATATTTTAGGTTCTCTGCTGTTAAGTTCTGGATTTGAGATCCACGATTTAGGGATGGATGTGGATGAGACCAAGATTGTTGAGAAAGTTAAAGAAACGGGAGCCAGCATAGTCGCGTTAAGTTCATTGCTTACGATGACTGTCGAACAAATAAAAATAGTGGACAAAGCATTAAAAAATGCGGGATTGCGTGATCAAGTGAAGTTAATCGTTGGTGGGGCACCGCTTAATGAGGATCTTGCTAAAGAACTTGGAGCGGATGATTTTGCCGAAGACGCAGTCGAGGGTGTCAAACATATTAAAGCGTTAGCTGAAAACTAAACTATCCTATTCTTTATTTTTACTTTTTTCATTTTCATTCAAGATTATTAAAATGAGATTATAATTTATAATCGAGAAGTCCAGATTACTTAATTCGTGTGTGGAATTCGCATTTTAATTGCTTATTTTATAATGCATATATTTTTCATTTCCAAATTAGATATTAATAATAGTATTCAAAATAAATTTGGAACGGAGGGAATAGTCATGAAGAAAAACCCATCTGAAAAAGAGCGATTCGATGTTGAGGTCGATACCCGCGGATTATTTTGTCCGGAACCCTTACTTAAGGTTAAAGATGAATCAGCAGATTTGGAAATTGGACAATGTTTCAAAGTGATGACAGATGATCCTGCCGCTGAAAGAGAGTTTCGAGAATGGGCACAGGAAACGGGTACTGAGATCGTCGATTTTAACCAAGGGGATAGCGAGTTAGTATTCTACTTTCGAAAGGACAAGTAGATTGACTTGTATATCCTTTCTTTTTCGAAGTAAGTCTTGATCTATAAATGAATTAATTTTTTTCTGATTGGTTATCTGAAGGGAGATATTTCACATCTAAATAGATAAACCATAGAATGTAGAATATTATCCAATTAAAATTGACAGAGTTTTTTTCTAAAAAGTTTGAGATCTTTATTAATAGTTTATGTACTATAAGCGATTTGTTGGAACTACCTTATAAATAACTAGTGAAATGGTCAATTTCATTGAATTTATAATAAGTAGATTTTTGATTTCACTCAAGTATTATACTATCAGCGAAACAATAGTAAGGAGGTTTATACTATGAGTGAAGAAAAACCTGAAGAACCTACTTTTGATGTGGAATTGGACACACGAGGGTTATTTTGTCCCGAACCGTTGTTTGAAGTCCGAAATGTTTCTGAAGAGTTGGAGATCGGCCAATGTTTTAAGGTGATGGCAGATGATCCCGCCGCAGAGGAGGATTTTAAACGGTGGGCAAAACGAACGGATACTGAAATTATCGATTTTAGTAAGGAAGAGAACGATCTCATATTTTATTTTAGAAAAAGAAAATAAGGAGGTTAAAAAAATGGAAAAGAAAGAATTATTGTATGTACAAACGACAGATGCCCCAGAAAAGCAATATTCCCCATTAGTATTAGCTCAAACTGCTAAAGCCATGGATATTAACGCAAAAGTATATTATTTGGGAACGGGGTTAAAAATATTACGCCCTGGAGCGGCAGAAAAGATTAAATTGGGGAATTTCCCAAGTGTTAGAGAGATGATAGATAAGACCTTAGAATCAGGGGTGGAGATATTGGTTTGTGAGGCATCTAAACGAATGCTGGGTTGGGAAAGTGTAGATTTGATTGCCGGTGTGAAGATCGTGGGTGCTGCAACGCTCAATGATTTAGTGTTAGAAGCCGATGGAACGATGTGGTTCTAACACACCACTACAAATCAAAAATAAAAATTCGAGGTGTATAAAATGGAAAATATTTATTTAGATTACCAATCCGCAAAGCCAGTCGATCCCAGGGTTGTGGAGGAGATGATGCCTTATTTCACAGATAAGTTCGGAAACCCCGCATCTCTGCATAATATCGGTGATGAGGCTACGGATACGCTTGAAACTGCTCGGAGCATGATTAAAGATTTCATTAATGCTTCAGAGGATTCAAAAATAATCTTCACATCGAATGCGACAGAATCCAATAACTTGGCACTTATAGGCACTGCGATGAGATATAAAAACAAGGGTAATCATATTATTATTTCTGAAATTGAGCATATCTCGATAAGGAATATTGTCAAATATCTTGAGCGAGAAGGTTTTCAAGTAAGTAAAGTCCCAGTCGATCAATACGGGATTGTTCGGCTTGAAAAACTACAAAACCTAATTAACGATGAGACGATCCTTATCTCTATTTCGACCGCGAGCAACGAAATTGGATCAATTCAACCATTTGAGGAGATCAGTGCAATTGCGAGAGATAAAGGTGTATTATTTCATACTGATGCGGTTGCGAGCGAATCTGTGTTGCCGATTGATGTTAATCAGGTTCCCATCGACTTAATTACATTTTCCTCAAACGATATTTATGGACCAAAAGGGGTGGCAGCGCTCTATCTTAGAAAAGGCTTGCGAATTAATCCCATACTCATCGGAGGAGGGCAAGAATTTGGGATGCGGTCTGGTTCGCATAATTTACACGGAATCGTTGGATTTGCAAAAGCCGCAGAAATTATGAAGAGAGAAATGGAATCTGAGACAAAACGATTATCAAATTACAGAGATATCTTAATAAAAAAAATATTGGAAACGATTCCAAAATCATATCTTAATGGTCATCCAACCAAAAGATTAGCTCATAATGCTCATTTTCGATTTGATTATATCGAAGGAGAATCATTGATCTTGGATCTGAAAGAGCAAAATATCGCTGCTGCTACGGGTTCAGCCTGTACCTCAAAAACATTAGAACCTTCCCACACTCTCATTTCATGCGGACTACTCCATGAAGAGGCACACGGGAGTTTACTTTTAACCTTGGGAAGATTTACGCAAGAAGAGGAGATCGAGCAATTGATTAAAATATTGCCTCAAGTCGTCCACAGGCTAAGGAGATTATCTCCTCTGACTCCTAGAGAATTATTAAAACAATATAGAGAGGTGAAAAACTAAAATGAAATCTACGCAGTATACCAAAAAGGTGATGGATCATTTTAGAAATCCACGTAACGTGGGGGTAATCGAAAATCCTGATGGATACGGCAAAGTGGGAAATCCCGTTTGTGGAGATTTGATGGAAATTTTTATTAACGTAAGCGAAAATGAAGATCAACAAGAAATTATCGAAGATATAAAGTTCAGAACGTTTGGCTGTGGCTCTGCTGTCGCTACCTCTTCAATGGTCACCGAAATGGCAATGGGTATGACGCTTGATGAAGCCTATAAAATTACAAGAGATGATGTAGCAGACGAGTTGGACGGTCTTCCGCCGATAAAGATGCATTGCTCGAATTTAGCAGCGGATGCATTAAAAGCCGCTATTGATAATTATAGAGAAGGCACCGAACCAGAAGTAGAAGTGCAAGGATCTTGCAAACCGATAGATATAGACATAATACTCGGTATGGAAGAATTTTTGGATAAAGGCGTGTACAAAAATATTCCAAATTTGGAGGATTTAAGAGACAAACGGACATTAATTGTAGATACGGGAGAAAAATCGTTGGAATTGTCTATAGAATTGACAGATTTTACCGGAAGAGTAATATTAGTTACCAATAAAGATGGAATACCTGGGGCAGAACAGCTAAGAAAACGATTAAAATTCTCGGATGTAAAAATCTTGAGAGAATCTAAACTTATAGAGATTCAAGGAACAAATGATGTTGAAAAAGTAATAATCCACGACCTTGATGAAGACGAAAACTACGAACTCTTTGTTGATGCCGTAATTTTACTATAAATTTTTTTTTTTAGCTATTTATTTTATTTTTGTAGATTATTTTTATATTAAAAAAAGCATATTTAGGAGCATTATTTAATCATTCTCACTAGTTTATAGATATTGCCTTCGATTGTGCATATTAACAGCTCCTTGTTCGAATCTTCGCCAAATGAAGTGATTTTATAGGGTAAATCTTTCACAATCTCGTTTTGAACATTAGTCCCTTGGGTGTAATCGAGTGCCCATATTTTCCCGTTTATAAAATCCCCATAAATATATTTTCCGTTTAAGCATGGTAATTGGTTTCCGCGATACACGTATCCCCCTGTAATAGATTGTCCAAAACTATGTGAATATTCGTAGATAGGAGCGTCGTACTGACTCTTATTGCAGCTCAGGGATTCATAGCAATGTGTCCCTTCGAGAATTGGCCAGCCATAGTTTCCCCCATTATCGATTATATTTATCTCCTCCCAAGCGTTTTGTCCAACGTCTGCAGCCCATAATAACTCTGTCTCGTTATCAAAACTAAATCTCCACGGATTTCTCAATCCATATGCATAGATTTCTTCTTTATATCCCTGATCATTTCCAAAAAATGGGTTATCGCCAGGAATTGCATATGGATCGCCCGAATCGATGTCTATCCGTAATATTGACCCTAAGAGAGTCTCTCTATTTTGAGCATTCCCATAGGTATCGCCACCTCCGCCCCCATCACCGAGCGCGATATAAAGGTATCCATCGGGTCCGAAGGCTATCTGTCCACCATTATGATTGCTGGCGGGTTGCTCAACCCTCAAGATTATATATTCACTAGATTCATTAGCAGTATTTTCATCTTCTAAAGAGAATCGAGAAATGATGGAATCTCCCGTATTGTTTGTGTAATATATATATGTAAAATTATTATTGGTAAAATTCGGATGAAATGCTAATCCCAATAATCCTCGTTCTCCATCATCGCTTACTTGATCTCTGATATCAAGAAAGAGATGCTTTGATGTTGCTGATTCATTATTATCGATAATTTGAATGGAACCCCCTTTTTCTAGAACAAAAAGTCTATTTGAGCCATCGTTCGGACTATAAATTCCCACGGGTTGACTGAAGGAGAGGTTCGGAAAGGCATTTACATAATCATAATCGCAGTAAGCGTAACTTGGAACGAATAAATTGATTACAAATAATAAACCTCCAATTCCCAAAATAATTAGAATTACTAAAAACGCGATTTTCGTATTTTCTCTCATCTTGAATTCGTGGCTCTCTATAAATTATTTAGAATCATAAGTCGCAGAACCTTAAATATCTACTTTTTTTAAAATAAAAATATGCGAATTAATTCTAATCGTATTTATCTACTATCTATGAGAATAGCATGAATTACGAGAGTTTTTTAATAAATCATAAGCATATCATTTTTTTAGCTTAAGGGTTTCATATACTCCAATGTAAAATCTTTTTAGATTATAATAAAAAGGAATTAAAGAAATTCAAACAACTAGAACAATAATTCAAAATTTTATAAGAGAGCGAAAAAAATATGAGAAATAGTAAAGAATTATTACAAGAAATCCAAAATACGATGAACTCTTTTGGGAAAGTAAATCCCGCCGCGATGGAGGGCTTTCAGAAGTTTATGGGAGCCTCAAAAGAGGATGGTGCATTATCGAAAAAAGTGAAAGAGATAATAGGTGTCGCTTTGTCTGTAAGTAAGCAGTGCGAATGGTGTGTTGCCCTTCATGTAAAGAACGCGTTAGAAGAGGGTGCCACGAAGGAAGAAATTATGGAAGCTTGTTTGGTAGCTAGTATGATGGGCGGCGGTCCCAGCCTGATGTTTACGGCTAATGTATTAAAATCGATAAAAGAATTAGCAGAATAGTTTAATAGAGAGGTGATAAGAATTATGGTAGATTTTCTGAAAAAAGAGATGAATATGGACTTTGATGAGGCAGTCGAGAAAGTAGAGAAGATAATTCAAGAGGAGGGTTTTAGTCATATGTTAACGAAAGAAATCGACAAGATCTTCAAGAAAAAATTGGGTGTTGATTATTCTCGATATACCATTATTTTAGCATGCGCCCCCGAATTTGCAAAAGGTGCCTTAGATGTCTCGAAAAATGTAGGATTGCTTTTTCCTTGTAGTTTTGTAGTATATGAAGATGAAGGGAAAGTGATTGTGTCTCATGTTTCAATAATGAAAATTGCTCCAGAAGTTGGACTCGCGCCCGCCGATGAGATGCAACCCGTTATAGAAATGACCGGAAAGGCAGTTCATAAAGCGTGGGATAGATTTTAGTTTTAATTTAAATTACTTTTTTCTTTTTATAATAGCGTTTTTTATAGGAAAGGTTTTGAAATATAAAACTCAGACTTTAATTGGGCTAAGCTTTAATTGATAAATAACCGAGATTTAAAAATTTCTTGGTGGTGAAATCATGACAGAAGTAGGAGAAGTATATAAATGTAAAAAATGTGGAAATGTAGTCAAGGTAATTGAATCTGGATTCGGTACGCTCGTGTGTTGCGGGGAAGATATGGTGTTAGTTGAGGAGTGATATTTCCTAGATATCTAAATCCCGATTCTCAATTTTTTTCTTAATTTTCTTATCTGGATTAGAAATATTTATAAAAATAAAAATAAAAAAGGTTTTATAATCCAGAGAAATTAGATCGTATTAATCACAATTTTTCTTCATTTCTCCATAAGCCATGGATATTACAGTAAGAAAATGCGATGATTGTGCCTGGTTTTTCCGTTTTAAATCGAAGAGTGGCTTCTGGGTCACAATAGACGGTGGATGTATCGGGTCCTTCTACTGATTCGCCGTGAGCATTAAACTCGCACTTTCCTATCTCATAAGGATATTTTTCACCATCTGGTAAAAAGAGCGCTTTTATCCATCTTATATGATGTTCCGTGGTGTTGGGATGGCCAATTTCTTCTCCTACATGGAGCCTTATTGTAACCACATCACCTTGCTTAGCCATATCTATCACGGGAACATGTTTTTCCTTTTTCCAGTCGGCCTCTTGGTAAAATTCATTATAATCTACCATATTTTTAAACACCTACTATATTATTATGTATTAAATCTCGAAATATTGAAGTTCGATATTTCAATAAGAGTCAGAATGGTATAAAAAAGTAATTTTAATAATTTATTAAGGGGAGGCGATGAATACCCATAAAACCGGATTTCAAAATCGATGACTAATAAAAATACAATGAATAAAAAAATTAGGATAATTGGATGCTACATGGAAAAACTGCGGCTTTCGGTGGCTCTTCATAGGCAGAATCCAATTCATTTATGAGCCTCTCCCAGCTGTTGAATAACTTCACATTTTTCGGGAAGAAATGATACAAATCAGGCTCTGAGATATTAGGAGAAAAGAAGAGTACCTTTCGCTTCTTCACAAATGCTTTCCATACTACACTGTCACCTAAATTATTGTAAAGTTTTGCGCCAGTTTCTGCTATGAGGCTATGATATCCTTTTCCTTCATATGACGATGACATAAGTACAATATGCCCTCGTCGTTTAAGCATTTTATTAGGAGCAGTCATTAATCCATTGAAGCCTTTAACCGATTGATTTAATTCCGAGTCTTCGGGAAAGAGATTAAAAAAACATATATCGTTATCCAATGTGACTTCGGTGCTATAAGCTTCAGTCGCCATTTCCATTGCTTTTCTGTGTGAATCTCTAAAATGACCCGCCGTGATTCCCGAAATCTCCCCCTTCTCTGTTAAGATGAGATTGATGGAAAAATCTAATCCTACTTTATCTGCTATTTCTTCGATATCCTCCCGAACCCCTGTCATTCTTCCTATACCTGCCCCAATACCCCTCATTGCTGCAGAATGATTTGCTTCTAACGTACGGATTCCGCATACTCCAGGTAGGACAATTTTTGCACCTCCGCCAAAACCTGCTAAGGGATGAGGGATAACACCACCAACAGAGATCTTCAAATCAGCATTGCAATACGTGGTATTCACATCAATGGGAGTTCCAATACTGGATTCTCCGAAGTTTGTTAAATTCTCATAAGGATGGTGGTTTTCAATACACATTGTATCAACCACATCTTTACCCAATTTTAGGATTTGATCTTGCTTCATCATGGGTTTATGAGCTCCTAAAGCTAGCAGAATGGTTATTTGGTTTTTTGATAAACCCCCTTTTGAAAGCTCTTCTAGGATATAGGGCATTAAGAGTGATACGGGAGTTGTTCTTGTCATATCGTCAACCACAATCACAGCATCCTCTTTATCTTTAGCTAATTCTGATAATCTTGGAGTTCCGACGGGATTAAGAATTCCTTCTTTAAGTTGATTCTTATTTAAAACGGGACCATCCCACTTATTCATCCTACATGCTTTTATTTCCCATGAATCAGGAAAAGTAAGTTCAAGAAACTCGGGATCCCGCCATGCGGCCCAAGGTATTTTTATCTGGTTTGTCATATCTATCATTTTCTTGTCGGTTTATATTAAGTAACTCTACTCGAATCTATTTAATTTTTAATGAAGCGCTCTATAATTTTTTACGGAATTTTGCTTATAGAATTAAATTAGTGTTGTTTTGCTAATTAAAATATAAGTCTTAGCTAGAGAATGTAAATCTCAAATTTTGTATGATTCAAACTAATTGTATTGAATTAAATCTTTAGTTTTTAAGGTATAATTTTTTAAGGAAAACACCTTAATCTTAAACGTAAGTCAATAAGAATTATTGGTGAATTATATGACATTAGCTAAAACTCCTATCGATTTAAGTAAAATTAAACAAGAGAATCTGGATAAACAGATTTTGCGTCAAGGAATACTTGCAGAGCTAGATGCCATCAATCTATACGAGCAAATGGCGGATATGACTGATAATAAGCACTTAAAAATGATATTACTTGACATCGCAAAAGAAGAGAAAGAACATGTCGGAGAGTTTCAGTATCTTTTATTAAAGCTGGATGCTCAGCAGAAAGAAGAGCTAGAAGATGGTGCAGAAGAAGTCAAAGAATTAATTGGCGACTAAATTGATTTCGGAAATCGTAAACAATTTTACTTTTTTTTCCTTTTTTTATCTAGATAACACTAACTTTTTGAGATCGTAAATTAAAGGATTTAGATACAAATTTGAATATATTTGGTGAATCAAACTGACTATAAAATCAAGACAAAAAGCAGTCATTCTTGATAGGGATGGCACATTAAATGTAGATCCCGGATATGTCCATAAAGTAGAGGATTTCGCACTTCTGTCTGGAGTAATTGAAGGGCTAAAGTTACTAAGAGAGGAATATATCTTCTTTATCGTGAGTAACCAATCCGGTATTGGACGGGGATATTATGAAGAGAAAGACTTCTGGAATTTTACAAACCGTCTACTTGCTGAATTAGAATTGCATCATATTAATGTGGAGGCTGTTTTCTTCTGCCCCCATCATCCAGATGTAGACTGTAATTGCCGTAAACCAAACACGCAATTCATGGAAGAGATCCTTTCAGAATATGAATTAGACTTGAATAACTCATGGATGATTGGGGACCATCCCTCTGATGTCCAGTTTGGAATTAATGCGGGACTCAAAACGGTTTACTTATTCACGGGTCATGGAGAGAAGCACGGAAAAGAATTAGAAGAAAAAGAGATAGAACCCACGATTACAGCCCGAAATTTTTTAGAGGCAGCCCATTCAATTAAAAGTTATTCTGAAATTCGCTGAAAACTTGCTATGAAAAGTTTATGTTTAATTAATTTATTATTCACTGGTATAAGAATACAGTATAAATAACTGAATTAATTTTTACTAAGTAAGTTGACCTAATAACAGGTGGATATAATTTTTTACAGAAAAATTAATAATGCTCAATTATGGGATAAAATTCAAAAACTAAGAGAACTCATAAAATCTTCGAAAACCTTTAAAAAACGAGTTTGTTGGAAATGTGGAAAGGATTTGAATATTTATGATTTCTTGAGTGACAATGTGGAATATACACCCAAAGCAATCTTTAAATTATGGCAGAATCCTCTTTTAGAATTTCATTGCTGCGAATGTTTTAAATTATTGAAATCCCATGAATTACGGGCAATCGAAAATATTTCGAAAACCCGTAAATGTCTGTACTGTGGGAAGGAGATTGATCTATACACCTACAATAAGAGAAATAATTATCTTAAAATTTATGAATTGAAGGAGATCTGGCAAGATCCTAAAGCAGAAATATTTTGCGATTCGCTCTGTCGTAAAAAATATAATCGAGAAGCGAGTAGAGGAGTGCTTAATCTCAAATTCAAGAATAGATAAGCTCTATTTTTTCATAGCTTCAGTAAACACCTTTTCCTTACTAATCACTTGCCAAGTCCTCCATCCCTCGGTGATTTTTTCTCTTGCATGGTCTATAAAATTATTATAGCCCATCTTATGGCAAAGTTCTAAATTCTTAATATTATCTTGGTTATACCTTCTACATATTAGTTGCATCATGGAACCTTTATCTGCTATTGGAATAGGAGCGGGATTGATATGAGGGCACGGAGAATCTGAATCGGGTGTAAATTCTTCACATTCAGCACATGTCCAAAATCCTTTCGATTTGACGCATTTAGCGATTCCGCATATTCTTGATGGACCACCACCGAGATAACACCCGGGACACAGTTTTTCTTCATTTTGTATATATTTTTTCAGTGTTTTTAAAGTAGGTTCTATACCTTTTAATCCAAAGAGAAGACCTGTGTCTTCTATATTGCTTCCATTCCATATTTCATACAATTTCCTAGCTGCTTGTTTTGCCTCCCCTATATGACTGTCGCAGCCTGCACAGAGAATCCGCAAGGTGCTAAAATCCCTTTATCCTCTTCTTTAACCTCATCCAACTTTAAGCTCATAGTTCTTTGTTTACCAAATTGTTTATTTTGACTGTAATATATTTTGTTCTTTTCATATTTTAGTTTTGCGCTCTTCTTGATATAGGATATCTAAGTACGATAGGATCACTTGAATGAAAGATTGAAGCATTTTATTGTCAAGAATAGCAATCGGGCTAATTTAAAATATTTTAAAAGGATAATCTTTTATTGAATAGAACTTTTTTTGGATTGAAAAGATTTTAAATAGAAGGTCAAAATTATGGAAAAAATAAAAGTAGGGGCATTTAATCCATTACCAATTGTTCCAATAGCTTTAATTGGCGCTAATGTAAATGGAAAACCTAACTATTTGGCAGTAGGTTGTATAGGAGCGGTGAATCTTAATCCTCCGATTGTTATGATCAGCTTAACTAAATCACACTATACCCCAACAGGAATAGCAGAAAATAATACGTTTAGTATTAATATTCCTTCCACCGACGAAGTAATAGAAACGGATTATTGCGGTCTCAAGTCGGGAAAAACCACAGATAAATCGGAGATCTTTACCACGTTCTATGGAGATCTGGAAAGCGCGCCGATGATTCAAGAATGTCCGATAACTTGTGAATGTAGGTTTATAGATTCACAAAAATTCCCGCAATGTATTGCATTTTATGGGGAAATTCACCAAGTGTATTTCAATGAAAACTTAATTGAAGGAAAAAAGTTCAACATAATCAATGCCAATCCCATCATCTTTTCGGCTCTTGAGAACGTTTATAGAGACTTAGGAAAAAGCAAGAGTTTGGGAAAGTGTTATGATATAGGATGGAATTATGAAAGGAGTAAAACATCAGAAGTGAGAAAAAGTTCCATGAAGCATCCCAAAATCGTGGAGAAAGAACAATTCCAAATCCTTGGCATAGAGGATGTCAACAAAATGGAGCTTCGGGAACCAGCAGCTGTGTGGGCGAGATTTCAACAAGTAGGCTCACACATACCTCATGCAGATACCTCTCACGCATTAGGAATTTATATGAGCAATAAGGATCTATTAAAAGAAGATAAAAACCGATATATAGTGGGTGTAGAAGTTTCAAAAGTTGAAGATATACCTAAAGGTATGATATCTGAAAGGATTCCCCGCCAAAAATATGTCCTATTTACACATACTGGTCCATTGTCAACTCTCAAAAATACATATCAATATATTCATGAACAGTGGCTTCCTAATAATCCACGGTATGAACGTCTGCCATTCGGCGTGGAATTGGAATGGTATGACAGCAGATTCCGATTTGATTCTGAAAATTCTAAATTAGACCTATATATCCCAATTCAAGAAAAATCGGAATAACCCTATAACCAAGAATTTAGTCAAAACTCGTCTTTTAACCATAAGTACGGATAATTTCAAATTATCATTAACCAAAATAGAATAAGGGTTTTGAAAGGAAGGGGAACAGTTTTCTCGGGAAAATTTACAGCTTCAAAATTATGATACTCCTATATGCATCTATAATAAAGATCAAATACAATTTATTTATTTTCTACCAACACCAAGAAATAATATGTCCAAATATTCTATTAAATCAAAATTGGGGGACTTAATGAAAAGTCCCAAAGCTCGGGCAGTCCTCGAGAAGTATTTGCCCGGAATTTCAAAAGATCCGCAATTAAAAAAAGGATTTAAAATGTCCCTAAAATTTATTGCTAAAATACCTGGTTCTGGCTTTCCTAAAGAAAAATTACCCGATATTGATGCTGATCTTCAAGCTATTGTTGAAGATGAGGAGGAACTTTCATCCACTGCATCCGGAGATGATATTGAATCTACTTCCTCACCACCAAGCTATATTTCAACCTTAAGTTCTCCAGAAAATCCTATGAAGAGACTCGAAGGAAAAGTGGTAGTTCTTACAGGGGCTAGCGCAGGTTTGGGAAAACAAATTTCCATCCGATTGGGTCAAGAAGGAGCTAAGCTGGCCATATGTGCAAGGAGGGTTGAAAAGCTTATGAAAACTGCAGAGCTATGTGAAGCAGAAGGAGCAGAAGTGTTTGCTGAAAGATGCGATGTCTCTGTATATAAGGATTTAAAAAAGTTTATTGATAAAACGGTGAACCATTTCGGAACTATTGACGTTTTGATCAATAATGCCAATTTCGAAGCAGATCGAAAACTTTTCCTCGACCAAGATATCGAGATGTTAGACAAGGCTTTTCACACCGGTGTATATGCGCATTGGCACTTAATGAAATTATGTTATCCTCACATGAAAGGAAAATCATCATCCATCATTAATTTCTGTTCTGGTACGTACCAAGTCGGGTTGGAGTTATATGCGTCTTATGCTGCCGATAAGGGAGCAATTCGCGCATTGTCGATGGTTGTTGCGAGAGAATGGGGGGCTGATGGTATTCGGGTGAATACGATAAGTCCTGTTGCGATTACCGACACCATCGTTGATAAACTTACACCAGAATACTCCGAATGGGTCAAGGAGCAAATGAAGGATAATGCAATGCAGCGAGTTGGCGACCCATATACAGATATCGCCCCAGTGGTGGTCTTTCTTGCATCTGATGAGAGTCGATGGATCACGGGTCAGAATATAAATGTCGATGGAGGACAGAGAGAGACGATCCATATTTAATATTTTTTTTTCTTTATTATCACAAAATAAAGAAATTCTTAATCGGCACAATATAATGATCTTAGAAATTGAATTTTGATCCACATAATTATTATTTTCGGAAGTTCTGAGAGCGAGATGAAAAATAAAGTATATGGAGATTCCAGAAATAATTAGAAAAATTGAGATTAAGTTTTGCTTTCTAAAGCTTTGGGTAAGAAATAGGAAAATATAGTTTTTTCAGGTCATATATTAGTAGAACCGCTAACTCTAGTTTCCACATCTTTCCGAGCTTTCTCCGCTTCTTCTCGGCCAATACGCCCTTTCTCGCCATTTTTCAGCAAAATTTTAAGTCCTTCCAAGTATTTAATCCCACATTCTTGATGCCAATAATAATTGTACCCTTTTGGTGGGGCAAATCGAAGCCGAAGCGAGTCCTTCTTTATGAGCTCGCCGCACCAACTACATTTAGTGCTGCCCGTGGGCGCCTTTTCTATTTGGAACATTATATGAATTCCTCACTCTACTGAATGATATCTTAGATTAGAAGCGGATCGAATTTAACCGTTTCCTAAAAATTACCTCAAACAGTTGCAAATTTGAATAGAGAGACTAATTCCTTGGCCCATATAACCTCCTCTCCTTACTTTATATTTCATAGAAAATAACTTTTTAATCATATCCGGATACATCCTTATTAATATACAGAAAGGTGAAATTAAAGATGCAAGCAATTAAACTAGCCGACGGAATTCATTGGGTCGGCGCAAACGTTCATACCGAGGATCTATTTGAGGGTATCTGGCCCATCCCAGAAGGGGTTGCGCTCAATGCATACACCGTTCAAGGGGATAAAACTGCTGTAATTGAGCTCGTGAGAGAGTGGGGTGGGGCGGCAATGACCTTCATGAAAGGACTGAAAGCGCTCAATATTGAGCCCGAAGATGTGGATTACATCATTTTGAATCATCTCGAGCCCGATCATACCGGTTTTACCTATATGTTCCGATCTATCGCCCCGAACGCAACTATTGTGACGACCGAGAAAGGTGAAGCATTGGTCGATGGATTTTATGGGATAACGGAGAATGTGCAGACAGTGGCGACTGGGGATTCGTTGGATTTGGGTCAAGGTAAGGTGCTTCACTTTACAGAAATCCCAAACGTTCATTGGCCTGAGACGCAAGTAACTTATGAGCAAAGTTCTGGTATACTATTTTCAAGTGATGCTTTTGGATCTTATGGGATTCACAAGGGAAGTATTTTCGATGACGAGCAACCGGAAGCGATCAAGCCATATTGGGAAGATCAGATGCTACGATATTACGCAAACATCGTTGCGACTTTTTCTAGCAATGTGTTAAGCGCGATTGACAAATTAAGCGGTGTCGATATTAAGATGATCGCCCCATCGCACGGGCTTATCTGGCGTGGTAGCCCGGGGACAGTAGTCAAGAAATATGTGCGTTATGCCAATTACAGTAAGGAGCTTCAGGAGCCCGAGATCACGATCATCTGGGGCAGTATGTACGGTAACACTGAGACGATGCTGAACGCCATTATCAAGGGTGCCTCAGAGTACGATATCCCGATTCACGTGCATCAAGTACCGAACGAGGATGCTTCCTTTATCCTTCGCGATGTGTTCAAATCCGCGGGATTAATCATTGGCTGTCCGACGTACGAATATGGGATGTTTCCACCGATGAAATATGTGATGGAACTGTTAAATGAGAAGCTCATGCGCTTCAAGAAAGTGGGTTTTTTCGGTTCCTACGGCTGGAGCGGTGGCGCGAAGCGAGATTTCGATAAGATTTCGGAACGGATGAAGTGGGATATCGAGGAGCCGTTATTGTTTAAGGGATATCCCTCCAATGAAGAAATCACTAAAGGTGAAGAATTAGGTAGATCTATCGCACAAAAAGTGAAGGAGATTCCCTCAAAAATCGAAGGCGAAGACTATTAAAACCACTACTTTTTAAATCAATATTATCTTTCTTTTTCTTTTTGAAAAGCTCTTGGGAAAAAAATATATTAAAAATAGTTAAAAAAATTGGTTTATTCTTGAACAACGATTTCTTCAATCTTAATGTTAAAATTGAGTGTTTTCCCTGCTAATGGATGGTTAAAATCCAAAGTGATTGTCTCAGGATTCACTTCCGTAATGAACACGGGAACTGGATGCGTATGGTCTCCATGCTGTTGTTCTACTTGTAAGACCATACCTACTTTGGGGACTAGGTCTGCTGGTAATTGACTTCGCTCTATGGCTTGGACTGCCTGATCATTATACATTCCATAAGCCTCTTCAGGTTCTAAGCGAATTTTAAACTCATCACCGATATCTTTTCCTTGAACTGCTTTATCAAACCCAGAAATGATTTCTCTGTTTCCCACCGTAAATTCTAGTAAATCCCCATCATGTTGGTCGGTGGAATCGAACACCTCTCCATCGTCAAAATATCCTTTATATGAAACCTTAATGGTATCTCCTTTTTCAACTGCCATATTAATACATCTTGGAATCTTTACTAAGTGAAAGAATTAGGTCTTCATTAGTGTTTGTATTTTAGATTATTAATTTTCATTATCCCATCTGCCTCAGACTGCCACAACCACTATTTCATAACCAGAGAATTTAAATAAAGGAAAAAAATGGATCTTAATGATGAATACAAAAAGAATTGCATTAGCAACCGTACTAGGCGCAGTATTAGGTATTTTCTGTATTTTAGGTGCGGGGGGAAGAGTTGGTGGCTGGGTTGGAAATGAAATTCTCTTGATAGGTCTCTGGTACAATAGGGTTATTATGGGTATAATAATCGGTCTCGCAGGGGAAGTAATACTAATAAAACAGGGTAATTATGCGAAATGGATCAATAGTTTTCTTAGAGGGGTTATTTTAGGACTACTAGTTTCGCTTCAATTCTACCTTTCTACAGAATTGCTTGATTGGCCAACCTTTCTTGCCGGAATACTCTACGGGATTATTATCGATATACTTTCCACCTCAATTACGGAAAGATCTTAATCTATCTCCTTTTATTTTCTTTTTATTGAAAAATGAGGTTTGATGGATAATCTTAAATAGATCATTATCCATTGCAATTATTACCGTAATCAATAATTTTTTGAAATTAGATACGGAGGATTTATAATAAATGACCGAAAAAATGATTGAGCCCAGTCCCTATGAAGAAAAGATTTGGCTGAAGTCATACGATGATCATGTGAAATCAGAACTCGATTTAGAAATCTACACCTTAGTAGATATGCTGAAAAAAACCGCACAAAAATATCCTGATGCTCTTGCCTATGATTTTCAAGGCAGTTGTGCAACCTTTCGGGAAATGCTGGGGTATGTAAACAGTTTTGCTCATTTCTTAGTTGAAAATGGCGTGAAAAAAGGAGACCGTGTTGTTATTAATTTGCCAAACTTACCCCAATTTATCATCGCTCTTTTTGGTACCTTTTTTGCGGGATGCGGCGCGTCGGGAATGAATTTCCTTCTTTCTCCTAGTGAAATTCAATATCAATTAAAAGATAGTGGCGCTGTGGCGATGATCACATTAGATTCCTTTTACGAGGAGCAAGTACGAGAAGGCATTCAAATGGGCGGAACCGACCTAAAATTAGTGATAACGACGAATGTTGCCGATGTATTGGACTTAGAACCTTCTATGAAAGAGCAGTTAATCAAAATAGGTAAAATTCCAAAAGGGAAAGTAGAACCGGTTGAAGGAATAAGGTATTTTATCTTTAATCAAATACTGGAACACTATCCGAGTGATTACTCTCCCGATTTTTTTGTAGAACCAGATGATCTCTTGTTGCTTCAATATACTGGTGGCACTACGGGACCACCGAAAGGAGCAATCCTTACTCATAGGAACTTGAGTTCGCTTATTCAAATTGTTAATCATTGGTTTGAGCCCTCTCTGGATCCGGGAAATAATATATATATGTCGGGCTTTCCGTTCTTTCACTTAGCGGGACTCCAATTCTGTCTGCAAACTGTTGCACAAGCATGTGGACAAATTCTCGTTCCAGATCCCAGAGATACGAATTATATGATTAGTAAGATGAAGGAATATGAAGGAAGGATCGCCTTAATGTATAACGTGCCCACCTTATATATGATGTTATTAAACAATAGGAAATTTAAAAAAGTAGATGTAAGCTCTGTAGAAGGATATATTTCTGGGGCCGCACCGTTTCCTTCGAAAAATATTCGAGAATTTGAAGCAATAGTGGGAAATGGAAAGTTAGTGGAAGCCTATGGTATGACGGAAGCTTCTCCAGGAGTCACAATGAATCCATATCTCGGAACAAAGAAAATCGGTACGGTGGGGGTTCCATTTCCGAATACTGAAGTGAAAATTGTGGATGTCTCCGACCGGAGCAAAATAGTTCCGTTAGGGGAACCCGGCGAGATTGCGATTCGAGGACCTCAAATATTTTCTGGATATTGGAATAAACCAGAAGAGACACAAAATGCTCTGCAGGATGGATGGTTTTATTCCGGTGATGTGGGAATAATGGATGAGGATGGTTATCTCACAATAGTTGATAGAACTAAAGATATGATAAACGTAAGTGGATATAAAGTATTCAGCGTGGAAGTGGATGATAAAATGAATAAACATCCTGCTATAGAGTTATGTGCCACGGTCGGCGTACCCGATCCCAAGCGACCTGGTTCCGAATATGTAAAACTATATTGTCAGTTAAAAAAAGGCCATTCTGCCTCAGAAGAGATGAAAGAAGATATTTTAAACTATGCGGTCGAAAATTTAGCCAAATATAAGATTCCCAAAGAAATCGAACTGGTAGAACAATTGCCACTGACTACCGTTGGCAAGGTAGATAAAAAAGTTCTACGTAAAAAATAATTTAACCCTTTTTTTTTGTGTTTTTTAAAAGATCTTCTAATAACGAGGAATAGATATACTCATCAAATAGATTATTTGAGAAAAAAGAAAAGAAGAAATCTTAAATTAATCCGAAATTTTTTCAAACAAGTCTTTTCCGACGCCACAGACCGGGCATGTATAATCATCAGGAAGGTCTTCAAAGGGGGTGCCCTCTGCTTCCTCATCATAGATGTACCCGCATGCTGTGCATTCCCATTTAGCCATTTTTTTTATTTGTGATAGGTGATTTGAATATATATTGCTAAAATAAAATAAAAAAATGATAAAAATTTTAATTTTATATTTTATA
>SHMW01000031.1:1292-40422 GCA_008080735.1 Promethearchaeota archaeon | reverse complement strand
TTAACGTATTAGTTAAACATTTACTAAATTTAGAGGGTGTGGATCTGGCAGCCTATAAAAAAACAGACATAGAGGCTCCAAAGATATTTATTAAGTTAAAAGATGGCCATAAAATTAAAAATACCTTAAGAGACGGGCTTGAATCTCTCCGAGAAGAGGTACTCTCTGCCCAAAAAACGTTTAAAAAATTAATATAGATATTCTCTTTTTATGAAAATTTTTTATATGTTATAATTCTACAATAGAATAGTATGGCATTTGAATTCTTAATCCAAAACTTACCTTATACTCAAAAAGCAATAGGAACAGATAAAGGTCTTGCTAAATTAGGAGATGGAATTGTGAATTTCTCATATTCTGTAGCAAAATCAGTATATTTGTCTCAAAACAACTCCAGCAAGAGAATCATTCGAACCGGTGAGAAAGTGAATAAAAGTATCCTATCAATAGCACTTAAAAGTGCGAATATGAAATCATTTGCAAAAAATCGGGCAGATAGCCATGATCTTGCTAATACTGTAGAAGCAATTGTCGCTTATGTCTGGCTTAAAGATTTGATATCCATAAAGGAAATAATAGATCTTTTGATTAATAATTTATCGGGAAATATTAGCCATCGGATTAAAGAAATTGATAATGCCGCTCACGCTTTCACTCAATTATTATTATCACTAAAAAAATTTTTGCCCGAAAAAGAATTATGAAAAATAACCCGATTATAATGGGCTGTGATGATGCCACCTTTAGCTTGAAAAAGGGGGGGAATCAAACATATCTTATTGGGGTAATCTGTCAAGGTGTTCGAATCGTAAAAGTTCAGAAAACCATGATAACCATTGATGGAAATGATGCTACTGCTAAATTAATAGATTTAATCCAAAAAAATCGAAAGCATATTCAATATATATTAACTCATACCATAACCTTCGGTGGCTTTAATCTGATTAATATGAAAAAGATATTTAGAACAACAAACAAACCTATAATCGCGGTCACCGAACGAGAAGTCGATCTAGATTCCGTTAGAACTGCCTTGATAAAAAAATTTCCCAATAGATATCAACACAAGTTTGAAAATATTCTTCATGCGGGGAATCTCTTTGAATCCAAAATAGATACAGCTGCCGGGGTATCTAAAATTTTTTTCCATAAAATCGGCATTTCCCTCCTTGAAGCGGAGGAGCTTTTAAAAAAGGCCTCAATTGATTCTAAGCTTCCCGAACCTGTCCGTATAGCTCATCTTATAGGACGCGCGTTTCGGAGCTACTAACAGCCTCAAATAATAAGGAATAAAAAAAATTAATCGTTAGAGAATTCATATTCTAAAATATCTTTCATCCTTTCTCGTAAATCTACTCGTATCGCGCTCATACCGTAAGTCTTAATCCCCAGCTTTTTTTCTACATTTTCAGGTTGGAGTGAATTTTCAAGATCTTGTTTATTAGCAATCGCAATTATCTTTGATCCGATATGATTTGAATAGCGTTCCAATATTTCCTTGGTTTTTTTCACATTGTCTTCAGTGGAATCACAGACAAGAACGGTTAATCCAGAACTGCGCAGAAAATCTTTCCACATAAATTTAAAGCGTTCTTGCCCACCTAAATCCCAGATTGAACATTTTTTACCATTTAAAACCGAATCCTCGATTTCTAAACCTACGGTAGGACTTCTTTCTCTGATTATTTCCTTTCCCTGTAGTAAAGAAACAAGAGAAGTTTTACCAACTCCCCCTTCTCCCACAAAGCAGATCTTTTGCTTTCTATCAACCACTTTAATTAGCCTTCTTAGAAAATATTTATGTTAAATAATAGAAAAAAGCCACTAATCAAAAAAGCGAATAATATATGAATCATATACTGTGGAATAAATTTGAATCATCGCGAATGAATTCCAGAAGAATTAATACTATTGGTTATAATCCCTAAATCTAAACCCCATTTATGAAAAATAAACAAATCCGTTAAAACTAAAACCATCTTCATTTATAATGTAGAGATTATTTGAATGTTCTTGAAATTATAATCTTTCGAGTTATGAAAAAGGTGAGAGGATAGATATGGTCAAAACTTTATTAATATGTAAAGATGGAACATTAAATTCCTATTTAAGCTCCTTGGTCATCGCAATGAGCACGAAGAAAAATGGAGGGGATGTGGCAATAGTATTTATGCAAGGAGGATTGTCAGCTCTCTTGAATAAAGAATTTCGATTCTCTCCAGAATTGGAATCATATTCCGCAGATATAAAGGAAAACGCAGCAATGATGGGTGTTCCATCAGACCCATTTAAATTGATTGAGGAAGCCAAGGATATGGGAATTCCCTTATATGCATGCCAAGCGTGGATGAAATTATTGGGCGGAAAGCCACCTAAATTTGCCATACCAAAGGAATTACAAAAATTAGAATTATCTGAATTAGTAGTTGAAATAGAAAAGGCGAAAAAAGTTGTTTCGATCTAACTTAGCTTAATTCCAAATAAAAATAAGAAAAACAATTCTTTTTTTTTGGTATTTTTGATCAAAAGAAATATTTCGAAGGAAGATTGATCAAAAATGGGATGATACAGGAGAACGCTTATCGCTTTCTGAATAAATAGTGGGTGACAAATCGTTGATTCCCATCATCGAATCCAAAAACTTCTGATAAGGAAATAAAGAATAATTTCCAATAATTCCACCATTTTCTTACATCATCTTTTCCATAGGTAGCTTCCAAAAGGGGCAAAAGGTTCGCTTTATTTGATTTCATCTTTTTTAACCACGCATCGAGAGTGTGCGCGTAATGCGTTCCATTCACTTTCCATACTTTTTCAATGGAAAAATGGTCAGAGAAATATAACAGCAGATCCGTGGAGGGCATCAACCCACCCCGAAAAAAATATTGTGCCATCCAATTTCTCTCATTATCCGTTTCAAAAAAGTAGGGATGGTATTTGTCAGTAAAAATATGAATAAATAAGCGTCCATCCTCCTTGAGAAATCGGTTTAACTTTTCCATGAGTTTTTGCCAGTTCCGCATATGTTCAAACATTTCTATGGATACTATCACATCGAATTTTTCCTCCAACTCCAACTCCGCAACATTCCCAGTAATTACTCGTATATCTGTCAAATCTCTCGATTGAGCAATGGATTCGATATACTCTTTCTGGGTGGATGAATTACTCACTGCGGTAATTCTTGTATTCTTAAAATGGTCCTTAATAAACAGTGAAAGAGAACCCCATCCACATCCTAGGTCGAGGATTTTATCTCCGTCTTTGATCCTAGCTCTTTGACATGTTATTTTTAGCATATCTTCCTCTGAACGGTTCAATCCGTCCACTAATTCGCTTATTTTCGGTGTGTTTTTCCAATATCCGCAACTATATTTCATATTTTTCCCTAAAATGTACGTAAAAAAGGCAGTCGGAATCTCATAATGCTGCTCGTTTGCCTTCTCTATGCTTATCGCAATCGAAGAATTTTTCATTTTCGTTATAATCCTGTTCATGTGCTCCTGGATTTCTTCCACATCATCCGGCAATCGACGGAATCTGAGTTCATAATACATCCGTAAGAAAAGACGTATGAGAAATTCCGGGATGTAACCATTTTTCAAGAGGAACTCATACCACATTGATTTATCAGCTCAACTAAATTACCACATGTAATATAATATTCAATAAAAAAGTGAGTTTAATCAAATTAAAAATACTAAAGAAAATGTATTTTTATAAAATAGAAATTTATGAATCTTTTACGCAATATGGAGTTTTCTTTATACTGGTTAGATTCTAAAACTTGGTATTCAACTCTAAGAGTATAACAAAAAAAGAATGCAAAAAATAAATTTTTATTAGTGGTAAAAAAAGAACGGGTGAATTAGAGTGGTGCTTTACTCGCCAGTCTGGATGTCCTTGACAATACCCACAGCAACTGTTCGCCCCATATCGCGTACTGCGAATCGACCCATCTCTGGAATATCTTCATATTTCTCTAAGCAGAGCTTCTTAATCGGACTCATAGTCACAATTGCGGCTTCGTTCTTCTTGATAAATTTAGGAGAGTCCTCAATTACCGCACCAGTTTTCTGATCTAACTTTTTCTTCAATTCTACAAACTTAGCTGCAACTTGGGCGGTGTGAGCATGAATAACAGGAGTATATCCTTGAGCAACAGCAGTAGGATGCCAGATAACAATCACTTGTCCAGTGAAATTACCATTTGGGGTAATTACAGTTGGCGGATTGTCTGGTCGTCCCATGACATCTCCTCGGTGAACATCTTCCATGGTGAGCCCTCGAATGCTAAATCCGATATTATCTCCTGGTTCAGCTTCAGGAATCTCTTCATGGTGCATTTCAATGCTTCGGATTTCACCTTTATATCCAGTCGGTTGAATAAGGATTTGATCTCCTTTCTTTAAGACACCAGTTTCGACTCTTCCTACTGGAACAACGCCCGTACCTTTAATTCTGTATGCATCTTGAATTGGTACTCGTAATGGCTTATCTACGGGTTTTTCAGGTAATTCGAATTTATCAATTGCGTCAATTAAGGTTGGTCCGTCATACCAAGGCATCTTATCGCACTTCTCAGTGAGATTTTCTCCGAGTAATCCACTGACAGGAACAAAAGGAATCTTTTTCACGGGAAAACCGATGTTTCTCAAGAGAGCAGATACAGATTGTATACACTCATTGTATCGGTCTTCATCATAATCCCAGACATCTGCCTTATTAATGGCCACAACCAGTTGTTTGACGCCTAATGTTTGTGCTAAGTAGGCGTGTTCTCGGGTTTGACCATTTGCGGCAATACCAACTTCCATTTCTCCTTTCTTTCCGGAGACGACTAAGATTGCCGCGTCAGCTTGACTTGCGCCAGTGATCATGTTTTTTACGAAGTCCCGATGTCCTGGGGCGTCAATAATCGTGAAATATTTGTTAGGTGTCTCGAACTTTCTGAAGGCTAAATCAATGGTGATTCCTCTCTGTCGCTCTTCCTTCAATTTATCAAATACATACGCATAGGACCAGGAATCTCTGTCAAATTCTTTCGCGATTTTTTCTAATTCTCTCGCCTCTCTGTCGGTCACAGCACCAGTTTTGATTAATAAGGCACCCATCATAGTACTTTTACCGTGATCTATGTGCCCTATTATGACTAAATTCAGATGTGGCTTCTTATCGGCCATTTTTAATCAATTTCCTTCGTTTTATTTGTATTAAATTTAAATATTTAATTCTATTAATCTTCAATCTAATAAAACAATTTCAGTTTCATCAGATTTAGATTATCACTTTAGATGTGATATTCTATTTAAATGATGTGGAATTTAAATTTTTTACGGATAAAGTATAAAATTTAAGAATTTGCCGAGAAGAAAAATTCAAAATGAGAATAAAAGTATAAAATAATTAGAAGTTAAGCTTAAAAGTTAGATTTTTTTCCTTTTCTGAATCTTAGAGACTTCACTCTGAATGGTTATGAATCGATTTTCTACAGTTTTGTTAGGGGAGGAGAGGTGATTTTGGAAATTTATTATCTTTAACATAGATTCCTTATGGTTTGAGGGCATAAAAATTGCTGATTTAAGATAAAGCATACGACTTATGAATGCGAAACATGAATATCCTAATAAAAACATAGGTATAAACTGTGTGATGTAACCCTGAGAATCGATGAGCCCAATTCCAATCACCAGCATTAAAAAACTCCCATAATATTTTCCAAGAGGATCGTATACGGGGTGTTGTATAGTAGAGGTTAGTAAAAACTGTAAAAAAATGAGCGAGACCAGAATAAGAATCCAATGAGGATAGACTTGTTGTAGCACGAAAGAGCTAAGAGCGAGAAAGATGAATGAAAAGTCAGCAAATACATCCAAATATCCCCCAAGAGAAGAAGAGACCGAATATTTTCGCGCGAGATATCCATCAAGCCAATCTGAACAGATACAATAGAGGTATATTACAACCCCAATGATCAAATCACCTATTAAAATTGAGTAGAAAAGTAAGGGAGAGATGAGGATTCTAAATATGCTCAATAGATTCGGAATATGTTTTTGAAAATGCTTCATATTTTCACCTTTTATAATATTTGATAGAGATTACAAATTTAAATTCTTTCCGGAATTATAGCTAAGATCTCGCGCATTTCCTCCGTTATCCTTGATAGTATATAGTGATAATGATTCGATAATCGTTCCATTGTTGTTTTGCACTTTTGATGTCATTATATCTAAGGCTTGATCACTCCCACCCGAAGTAATAATGAGTATAATATCAATTCCATTCAAATCACCTACATTTTTCAAATATGATACAATTGAGTGATGAGGCGTTCCTCCATAGGTGGGTGTACCGAGCACCAATAAATCATAATCATGAATGTTAATCGGAGTTTGAGAACTTGAGGTTGTAATATTTACAATCCAATCTTTCTCAACAAGACCCTCAACAAACGCATTAGTCATATCTTCTTGGAATAAACTAATCCCTGGGCGAAATACTACGAGCGCCTCACCTTCCAGTCCATCCGGGTTAAGAGTCTCGAAATCTCGAATGATTTCCATTTGGGTGAGCACAGTAAGTACCCCTCCCGTGATAATTAAAGTCAAAATAACGAATAAGCATGATAGCCCTACTATTTTAGTTTTAGACTGCGAGCGAGATTTTGTTTTTTCTGTAGATTCCATACCACTAGTAGAGTATAAATAATTTTAAGATTATTATAGTCCAATAATTAGTTTTAGGATAGGAAAGAAAACTCTATATCTTAGGTTTTCATAGCTTCTACTAAAAAAAATAGAGAGAAAAAATATATTTTGGACTTGTTGTTTATCTGATCTTATTTTTTTATGTGTTAAATTACGCTTTTATGTTTCTTCCCGCTTTATAGCAGATATCTCGAGGATTTTCCTTATTCTCCTTCATATTATACACAGTAAGAGACTCTGCGATGATTCCATTAGCATTTCGAACCTTGTTTTCCAGAGCTTTTCTAGCCTCATCGCTTCCCATTGCAGTCACGATGAGGGCCGTTCGTTTCCCGTTTAAATCACCCAATATATCTAAGAAATCTAATATAGTTTGATGAGGCAAACCACCGTACGTGGGCATCCCAAGGACCAACAAATCATATTGATCGATTTTGTAGGGGGTCTTGGAGCTTGCTGATGTGATATCCACAGCCCAATCATTTTTAATGAGGCCTTGCAGAAACGCATCAATCATTCGTTCTTGAAAATCAGTTATTCCAGGGCGAAACACGACAAAGACCTTTCCTGTATTACCTTCTGGATTTATGGTCTGGATATCCCATATAATCTCAATTTTGCTTAACTGTATTAACATTACGACCAAAAATATCAAAAGTAATACACCAAGAAGGATAGCTCCTAGTATAAATACTCCTAAGAGCTCGATATAAAGTATGCCCAGAATAATTGATGTGATAAAAACTATTAGATAAAATATCCCAATTAGTTTGGGCTTAAAGAGAGAATGAAATGCGGACTTTTTTTGAAATTCCATATTGTAAAGAAAATCCAGATTTAATTAAAAAGTTATATAGTCCAATTTTAAAACTAAAATTTTTATTCTAGAATTGAGTGTATTTGGAAAAAGATAATCTATATAGGGCTAAAAATTTAATAAAAATTTAATAAATTTTTGCAGTGTAGAGAGGATGGGTTTCAATCTTTTGGCTTAAATAATGGTTTTTCCCAGCGCACTCAAAATTAATTCCACAGCTAATTTTCCAGTCTGGTTTTCATGGTCTAAAATTGGATTTACTTCAACCACATCCATAGAGACCATATTTCCACTCTCCGCAACCAATTCGCACGCAAGGTGAGCCTCTCTGTAGGTAAGTCCACCTCTTACGGGAGTGCCGGTTCCAGGAGCAATAGAAGGTTCAATTAAATCCATATCTAAACTGAAATGAAATTTCCCTTGTGGAGAATTTTGCGAGAGAGATTCAATCGCACGAGAAATGGCTTCTGAAATCCCAATCTCATCAATATTTTTTATCGTAATAGCCGAAATGCTACTTTTTTTAATAGCTTGTTTTTCTAACTTGTCTAATGTCCTGACACCGATTAAATGAACTAACTCGTCTTTTATCATTGGAACTTGAGATGCCATATTAGTCAAAGATGCAGAGCCACGTCCCGTGATGGAGGCTAAACTCATACCGTGGATATTTCCAGACGGGGTAGTATCAGGAGTATTAAAATCACCGTGTGCGTCAAGATAGATAAGTCCGAGATCAGGATATTTAGAAACCATTCCAGCGATTAGTCCGATTGTAATGGAATGATCTCCTCCCAAGACTAATGGGAATGAGTCTTCTTGTAGAAGAGTTATGATTTTATCTCTTAAAACCTCGCAATGGTTCACAACATCATGTAGAAATCTCGCTTTTGGATTACCCATTTCACCAGTTTCATAAGTAGAACATTCAATATCACCGTGGTCTTTAATTTGATATCCTAGATCTTTCAATTTTGGGTTTAGTTGAGCGAACCTAATCGCACTTGGTCCCATATCCACTCCTCTACGTGTTTGACCCAAATCATGTCTCATTCCGATAATATCAATACGTTTATTTAAAGTATTCATTTTACTAAATTTTCCTGTAATTATCCAATTTCAAGATCAGTGTATAATTCATTTCTGTGTTTTCGAATCAGTTCAAATATTTCCACGATTTCTTTTTTGAAACTAACCAATTTACTATTATTGAAGGATATCTCAGAGACTACTTTATTTTCTAAAAATCTTTGAAATACTAACTCAAGATCAAAAAGATTAACGTGCGTTTCCTTAAAATAATCTAAGATATGATGGAGATAACACGCTTTCACAAAATGTTTATGCTCTGTGTCTCGGTCGTAAAAATATACTAATTGTCGATGAATATTGCTTTTATGGTCATCAACAGAATCGCGTTCATTTTCTAATTCTATAGCCCAATCAGACCCGTAATCGATACTTCTATTTACAAATTCCGCAATTCTGATGGGAATATCCGCCTTCTTTGCCCATTTTATATGTATAAACCAGTTGGGTATGGGAGTTCACTTGAAATTGTATTTTGTTGTAATATTATTAAATTCTTATCGTAAAAAAAACTAGATAGATTAAAGAATAAAAGTAAATAATTATGTAATGTTTTGTAATATAAGATCATAATATTAGAAATCAAATAATAAGGGACTTATTAAAAAAAATGCCAAGGTCAAGGGATGCATTTCCTCCGGAAGGCGCCTTCGTGGTTGGGAGAGTAGAAAATATTCAAAATCAATATGTGTATGTTGAATTATTGGATTATGATGGATTACCCTCCGAGAACCATGCAAAAGGGATGATTCATATTTCAGAGATCTCAAGTCGTTGGGTAAAAAACATCAGAAATTATTTAAGAGAAGGTCAAAGGATGGTTCTTAGAGTTACTAGAGTTGACCCCTCTAAAGGTCATGTTGATCTCTCCCTGAGAAGAACAAATGCCGCCCAACGTAAGAATAAAATGAAAGAATGGAAGTATGCGGTAAAACTTGAAAATTTGTTGCAGTTTTTATGTGATGAATTTGACGATTTAACATTAGATGAAGCCTATGAAAAAATCGGTTTTCCAGTGTTGGAACATTTTAATGATAATTATCAAGAAACAATTGAAGAACTAAAAGAAGGCGGGGAGGAGATTTTAGAAAATCTTACTGATATTCCTGAAGAAAAAAAAGAGACCTTTCTACGTATAGTCGATGAGAATGTAGAGATTTCAACAGTTAATATTGTGGGAAAAATTAAATTGCGATTTGATCACCCAGATGGAGTAGAATTAATAAAACAAACGCTTACAGAAGCGCGGCATGTGTTGGAAAATCCAAAACCCACTAGAAAATTAGAAATATCTTACGTAGCGGCCCCCTTTTATCGAGTAGAAATTATCTCAAAAGATTATTTAGATGCGGAAAATATTCTCTCGGATACATTAGATGTTGTAGAGGAGAAAGCAGAAAAATATAATGCGCTCTATGATTTTTCTAGAGAATGAATATAATTTACCTCAGATCTGAAATATGACTCGTTACTTGAAAAAATGTGAAGAATGTGGAAAATATGGATTGAAAAATACTGATTTGAAATGCAAATACTGTGGGGGAAAATTAGTCAATCCATGGCCTCCAAAATTTTCGCCACAGGATAAGTATCAAGAATATAGAATTCAATATTTTAAAGAAGAGTTTGATAAAAAATTAGAAAGAGTCTAAGAAAGATCAATATACTCCGCAAATTTTTCATTAACAAGTATTTCTGCGTTTTTAAAAGGTATATTTGCGATGTCTTCTTTCTTAAATGGGCCATAATGCAGAAGGTCAATACCCACCAAGGATGGCGTGTCTTTTATGAATCTCACGATGCTATAATTAATCTCCTTTTGTTCTATCTGAACTTGAACTGAAATTTCTTCCCTCATATTTTCTTGGGTCTGTAATGATTCAATGGGGTTCTCTGGACGTTCCATTTCGATTTCTTTGGGTTGTGGTTTAATTTCAGGAAAATATAGTTTTTCATTATTTTCATAAATAGAAAGTGATTTTACTTTTTGGTAACCCTTGATAGATGCGACCATATTTTGAAATAATAATTTTTCTGCCTCATAAATATTATCCATATCGATTTCTCGCAGATTCAAGGCAGAATTGATAATTTTAGCTTCCCGCATTTTCAGAATATCTTTAAACATAAAACAAATATTATCTTTATATGTTTCAAGAATCTGTTTTTTTAGATGATCATCATCTTCAACCTCGAAATTATCTATGAATTCATAAAACTTTTTATATTTTAGAAATTGATTTTGTGGAAGGACTGCTAGGTTTTTTTTATTGAATTCTTCACGCCATTGCTCATATAAACACTTATATTCTTTTAATAAATCCATAGACTCGAAAATTATTATTATTGATACAATAAATGAGTGTATAGGAAAATTTATTATTATTTATTGTAATACAGCAACTTCTTTACATAATAGAAATACTGCGATATGATTTGGAACTTCAAATACTTCTCCCTGTTTATATGGTCCATAAGTCTCCCCCTTAATTCTTGTTTGAGGAACTTCCTTTTCTATTATTTTTATTTTATGCATATTTTTTAAACTTTCGAATACAATTGGGTTTAATCGATCATTGGGTTCGTTAAGGGGACTAAAGCTGTCTAATTCTTCAATAGAAAGTTCTTGAACCTTAAACCCAGTTTTTCCATGTAAAGTTCCAGGATATCGGATTAATCGATGAATGTCAATAGTGACGGGTTCATCAAGTTCAACTCCAATTAGATCTACAACTCCTCTTAAAAAAGTCTTCCAATTGGTAAGTCCAAAACCCTCAATACTCCATAAATTATGGGATTCGCTTGTGAGAGTATATAAAAAATCTTCTCGAGAGTGTATAAAACTTCTAATAACGTTCGCATTAAGTCCGATATTATTGAGAAAATAATTCCATTCATCATCCGAATACGTTTTAAGCATAAAAATTAGTTTTCTTACGATTTTATTAGACCAATCCAGATTTTCTCGTATAAAACCGTATATATTGGAACCCATTTTTTCCAATCCTAAAATTTCAAATGAAATATTATGTCCAGTTAGATAATCAACCATCTCTCTCCTTTCTTCGGTATTCAAAGTTCTAATTTTCTCATTTTCTACCTTTAAATGGTACCCTCGATGTCCTGAGAAGGCAATATGCATTTCTCCGGGATTTATCCCAAAATCAGGAATAAGAAAATCAAAGATTAACTTTCTAATCTCATTTTTGGCAATCTCTAAACATTCATCACAGATCCAATTCAAGGTTTTCAATTTCAAGCTTCCACAATGGGGGCATTTGTCTCTCATTCCTTTCCCAGAAGCTTCACACTTTTTACATAACCAAATATCATGATCATCTTTGCACGGGGTATAAAAATGATCCACGTCTATATCTGTTATTAAATCGCAGCCGATATATTTCTTATTCCCCATATCTGAATTTTCAGGCATCAAGTATAATGAACCGCTCGAATAGACATGTCGGGGTGCGTTTTTAACAAAATAATTGTTTAGTGAATTCATATCGTTAAAACCTAAATGTCTTATCATCATGGGTTTGGATTTCCATGGAATAAACCCAAATTCACGCTTTGTAAAAGAACTGATTCTTGGGATCTCATTCTGATTTTCCTTATAATACGCTTGAAATAGTCTCTGTAAAAAGTTAAGATTCTTCATTATCTTGTTTTGATACTCTATATTGTTGGAATTGGACATAAAATAGCGGGTGCCTTATTTTTTTTTCCTCTTCTAACTTTTTAGAATAATATCCATTTAAACATAAATCATCCTTATATTTCACAGCTTTACATAAATTCAAAGATTTAAGCGTTTGACAAGAATGAGGAGTATATCCTTTTTTCTTGGCGAATTCTACTTGATAAGTGGTTTTTTCCCTATCAAAATCAGGAAGCGTAGAAAAAATATTTACAATTTTCTCAACAGGATATTCTAAAGAATGAAGAAAAAATGTTAAAAATAATCTCTCATTATGCGATAAATTTTGCCCTTCCCTAGCTTCTGTGAGAATATTTTTCACACATGGAGGGAACAAATCTGAAACATTCTCGCCTTTTATTAAGTCTAAATTAATTGAATAATCGAATTCTTCCTTAATTAAATCCCATTCATCTTTAATTCGATTATAAATTTTATTAAATTCATCTACCGTCTTTAATTGAGATTTTAAAGATTCAGCTGACTCATTATCTCTTTCTTTTATCTCTAAAAATTTTTCGCGTATGTATTCTTGAAGCAAACGAACTAAACCTCTTTTTGAAATGAAAACATAACCCTCTGAAATTGGAACATTAATAAGCTTTCTATATTCATCACGAAGTTTGGAAGATAGTTTTAAATAATCAACATAGTGAATACGATAATTTGTTTTTAATATCTCTGTTTGATCTTTAACCTTTTTTATGCGATATTGTATAGGAATTTGGTAATATTTCACATCTAAATCTAAATCTTGAAAAATTTTGTATAGATTGAAGTCATTTTCATTAATCAATTCATTATATTGAATTTTTGAATAGAGATTGGCAATCCTATTGGTTATCGGATCGATATTAAGTACAAATAGAATAATCCTGAGCAATATATATAGGTCTATATTTGTCTCATCAAATTTATAATTTTTAATATACTCCACATTATTAAAGGTGGCCATAAAAAAATCTAAAAGTCTATCTACCAATTCAAGATTTTCTTGGTTTAATAGATTCTTTGTAAATTCTAATGGATCTTGATTAGATATATCATAATAGATTCTTTTCAAAGAAGGGAGCCACGGATAGCGCTGAACTAATTCCGGAGAGATTGATTCATTTTCGATCATAACCTTATTGACCTCCTTCTGGGGTATATAATTTTTTAAGGATAAATAAAAAGATATTGTATCTAAAAGAATGGGAGTAAGAAAATTTATTGTAAAATCGATGGGTTGGATGTAGGGGGTGAAAATCAGAATTCATCCATATCTTCATCTTCGTCAAAATCTGCTTCTTCTACTCTCGGGGCTAGGAAATAGTTCAATTCGCCACCTTCAAGGATATTAAATATCATTTTTAATGGATGATCTGTTTTCAAAGATATTTCAAGTTTTTCGGTGATAGATGCTATTTTTAAGATAGCTTTCAAAAAAGTTAAACTATATGCTCCTGTGCTAGTATCATTTATATCTGTTTCAATTAAATCCTCAATACCCAGACTATAAACCATTTCTCCTATTTGTCCTGATGAGGAGAATGTTAATCCCTTTCCTTCCTCGGATTTTATATTTAAGATCTCAGAATAAATCTCGGCATCTTTGATCGCCTCTACTAAGAAATTAGGTTCAATAACCCACGATGAGGGATATTCAATTGCAAGAAGATTATCCATAGGAATCTCTTCAATGTCGATATCCAAGAGTGCTAAACTGAAAGTTCGCTTCCGGGTCATACCTTCTCGTTGCATAACGATTTTAATTTTATTATCGCTTTCTTTAAAATCTATTTCAATAGAATCATTTGCAGAGCTTCGATTTAAAATTTTATCTAAATCATCCAAATTAAGACCCACCTTTGTCTCCTCGTCGCATTCATATTCGTCAAAATCCTCATTCTTGATTGTAAGTTTTAGTAAACAAATCCGACTCGGATCCATCGCGGTGATTGTAAATTCTTCGGGATCAACACGGAATTCTGTTTCATCGATGATTGATGATAAAGTTTCTACGATTCCTTTCAAAATCCGACTATTTTCTAATTTTAACTTAAAAGTCATTATTCTGCCACATAATTCGATATTTATTCAAATAATAATTGGAAATAAGATTTTTAGTATTAATAAATTTGATGTTACTCTCTTAACAATTCGAATTTAAGTATATATAGCTAACTGTTATTGGATAGGTTTGTTTCTTTCTGTTAATTGTTATTCTTTCGATAAGCTTTTTGTATTTATATTTTTATAATGTACTTTTATTTGATAATAATTTTTATCTAACAAACACTAAATGTAATAACAGAGATGAATAAAAATGGAAAACCAATTTGCTAAACAGAGAATTATTAATGATATCCAAAGTGAGGATTTAAAAATCCAAGTTACTGGATATGTGAAAGAAGTAAAAAATAACGATTATATTATATTAGATGATAAGTCTGGACAAATCAAAGTGGCCTTAAATGATCTTGAGATTCCGTTCGGAGAGAAAGATCTGATAAATGTAATCGGAGAATTGCAAATTAAAACTTCTGGAGAAAAAGTAATTATGGCCCAGATTATACAAGATATGAATACGCTGAACTTCAAATATTATCGTAAATTATACGACTTAAAGAAAGAATTACTGGAAAAATAAAAATGGTACAGTTTTGTCCCGAATGCGGTTCATTATTAAGAAAGAGAAAAATGGAAGGAATAGCATATCTTATCTGTAAATGTGGATATCAAGAAAAGCTAGAAGTTGATAAAGAGGAGAAACAAAGGAAAATTGAAGAAAAAAAGAAGGAACTTGAAAAAAATCTTATAATTGTGAATGAGGATGATAAGGTGTCTGTCCATCCGACCGTAGAGCGGATATGTCCTAAATGTGGTCATAATGAGGCAGAAACTTGGCAAGAACAAACGCGGAGTGCTGATGAGCCCAGTACAACGTTCTTCCGTTGTTTGAAATGTAAGAAGACTTGGAGAGAATATTGAATATAATTTAGTGAGTATCTCCTTTAACTTATACCGAGCGTTTATAGCAATATCAAGGTTATTTTTATATGAAGTATTCAGAGAAACTCTTTTTGTTTTTAGAGAATTTTTAAAGATTCGAACAAGTTGTTTCCTATATTCTTATAGAGATCACTTGTGATTTTTATTATCTTTTATAATATTAAGAAAGCTTGGGGTCAAATTATTTATAATGATTGAGATCTCATTTACACTAAAATATTAGCAGAAAATCCCTATAATTTAGATTATAAAATATGTCTGTATATACCTATATATGTATTTTTGAACGTGAAAGAATCGTTTCACGAAGATAGCCATAATTAGCTAAACTATCTTAATTTTAAAGAAATAATTATTTTCAAAACATAACAAAGCAGAAATGAAACTATAAAAATTAGCTTAATACTTCTAAAATTTTGGTGAGAATACGAGCTTTTCCACCTGTAGATTGAAGTAGAGTTTTTCCACATACCAGACATTCTACATCTGTTGCGGCACATCCGAATATAACTTGCTGGTTCCCACAATTTAGACACTTAACCCGTAAGAATCTACTTTTTGGTTGAGGTATTAATTCTTTTAACTTTTTCTTTTGAGGCATTTTTCGTATTTACCTTTTTTTATTATAATAATTCAACTGACTTTTAAATAATCATACTTGCTGAAGTTCAAATTTTTTAACACGATATGATTTTCCGTAATGCTTCTTTCCGCAATCAGAACATTCGAAAATTGGAACAGTCTTTTTATTAATTTTAGCGTTCTTTTTGAAGATTTCTTTCGGGAAAGAACCATATCCTTTCTTTTTTCTATTCACTCGTCTACGTCCATGGTTAAGCGCACGCTCTTTACTCGCTTTATATTTGCTTACAGAGTGTTTAGTATGCTTCCTACATGTAGGACAGTAACGATTTACTTCTTTAGGAAATTTCATAGACCGTAATCACTGAATACTATTTGTTTAAATTTAATATTTATAGTAATTTATAGATTTTAAATTTTCTTAGTGCTGTTAAATTAATCCGAGCTATAAAAATAGAAAAAAGAAAAAATTGGATTATAATTTGAGGGCTCTAATCTGATCTCGGTTTTGTTCGATCTTATCAGGTGTGAGATCATAATATTTCCAAAAGACAATTGCTCCGATAAAAATGAAAATTGCAGGAATAATTGAGGTGTGTAAATGTATACCAAAAATTGCTGATTGAGAATAAGGATCAACATCAAAGCCAGTCAAACTATGAACAATAGCAAAAGTTAGAGCTTGTGCAACAATTCCTAACCGTCCAAAAAACATTTGGAACCCAGTATATACACCCTCTTCACGTTTCTTCGTAAGGACGACAGAATTATCTATCACATCTGCCGAAACTGGTGATATCATTACCCAAAATCCTCCAAGAGGAATACCCCAAAATACCATATTAATAATAATCAGATAATAATCGCGCCAAAACATTAAAGGAATTGTAAAGCACCCAAGCATCAAAGCTGCAATAGTCATTAATTTCCTATTATCATTGATTCGATGTGATATCTTAGTCCAAAATGGAGTGGAAATTAAAACACCGATAAGAAATCCTGCAAATACTAAAGTTTGAGCTTCAGATGATTTATCAAGACTGTATCTAACTACATAGGGTATAGATGCTTGCATCGTTTCAACTAAACACTGATACATAGTATAAATTACCATAAATATAATGAACGCTTTTTGTTTCACTGCGATCCGCATACTTTCAAAAAATGACTTTTTTTCCAGTTTTTCTGTTTTCTCATCATATGATTCAAAAAATTCTTCAATAAGTTCTGGTGATTCTTTTACTCCAGGTATTGCCAATAGAAATCCTAAGGTCACTATTAAGAAAGACACAACTCCTTGCCAAAAGAATGATGGTATATCATTATAATTAAATACAAGTGGAGGGACTATCGCTCCAAGAGCAGTTCCAATCACACCGATCATAATTTGCATTCCACTTGCTAATCTACGTTCTTTCATTGATTTAAATTTGTTTGGAAATAATGCGATGAAATTTACAAAGAATAAGGAATGAAAAGTATCAAACAAGCATGTAGTAAATAGCAACCATAAAAATAAAAATAATGCTTGATTTGTCGCATCAGTTGTCGGAGGTATGAATATCAATACATAGCTAAGTCCCCAAGGTAATCCTCCTAATAATATCCATGGATAACGTCTTCCCCACTTCCTTGTAAATTTAAATGTACGGTTTGTTAAAAAACCGATCAATGGGTCATTAAACATATTATATATGGCAAATAAGACAAATGCTAATCCCACAAACCACACATTTAACCTTATTTCACTTTCAAAAAAATAAAACGCATTTGCTGAAAATGCTATTCGCAAAAATTCCCTTGAAAATGATGCAAATCCATAAGATCCAATTTCTAATTTAGAGTGTAAGATTTGATCTTCTGTTTTTTCCATAAAGTTCCACTTTGTTTTACTATTCAATAAAGAAATATTTTTTGATAGAGTGTGATTTGATTTTATCTTATATAAATACTTGTTTGGTAGAATGATCAAATTTCATCAACATATTATCAAAATCGAAAATTTCTTTTGAAAATATTGAATTAACCTTATAATCAAAAATATTATAAAAAGTAAAAGAATACTACATATAATATCAAAAATGAATAAAAGAGATATGTTCAAAGATAAATTTAGGGAAGGTATTATCAGCGCTCGGGATTTTTATCGGGAAGATATTGAATATATATTACAAAAAGGGCATGAGATGTTATCGGTTAAAAATTCCAATATACTTTCAGGAAAAATTTTAGCCACATTATTCTTTGAACCATCCACTCGAACAAGATTAAGTTTTGAGTCCGCTATGCATAGGTTAGGAGGAAATGTAATCGGTTTCCAGTCAGGTGATGTATCCTCAATCAAAAAAGGAGAAAGTCTCGCAGATACCATAAGAACAGTCGAGAATTATTGTGACTGTATAGTCATTCGACATCCTATGGAGGGCTCAGCCAAAATGGCTGCTAGGTTTGCCAATATACCAATTATCAACGCGGGTTCTGGAAGCAAAGAGCATCCGACACAAGCTTTATTAGATCTACTAACAATTAATGAGGAAATGGGGAAATTGGACGGAATTAATATCGGGGTAATGGGTGATTTAAAATATGGAAGAACTGTTCATTCATTAGCTATGCTGTTGTCCAATTTTGATGTTAATATTTACTTTATTAGCCCTGAGGAATTAAAAATGCGTGGGAGGTATAAAGAATATCTATATCAACAGAGAAAAGTAAAATTCAAAGAGTTAACCAATTATAGGAAAGTGCTTGATATTTTGGATGTGTTATATATGACCAGAATCCAAAAGGAACGGTTTGCAGATTTGGAAGAATACGAGCGTGTTAAAAATTTTTATGTGTTTAGTCGAAAAGATTTAAAACAAACTAAGGATAATTTCAAACTCCTTCATCCATTACCCAGAATAAATGAAATAACTCCTTCGATTGACAATTCTGAGAAATCAATATATTTTAAGCAAACGGGTTATGGGTTGCATATGCGTAAAGCGATCCTTGCAGAACTTTTAGAGGATTGATCTCTTTTTTTGAATTTTTGATGTATTTTTCCTATATAAACTTGAAGGAGGGAATTTTTGATGAGGAGAGCAATTCTAATTTTTTCCATATCTCAGGAAAATCTGGTGAATCTTTTTTAAGTATAAAAAGAGAACCTCCCTTTAAATGCTCTCTAATTATATTGTGAAGATCAATTTTTTGTTCCAAAGAGAGTTGGGTATCGTTTCCTATCAAGCCAGATATCTTTTTCTCTCTTTCGAATTCCATCAGTTCAGTTAATTTTGAAGGAGTGAAATTGGGTTGAGACAAATAAAAATTTTCATTATCTAAATCATTTTTTTCGTCAATTAGATTTTCCATCAATTTTAATGCCTTAATTGCAAATCTTGTGCTTGTATCTAATCTCTCTAACCCGATTCCACAATGATATTTAACCGCTTCATTTAAGCCGTAAAAACTGATCGATTTAATTGATCTTTGAATCCAAGTATCTTGGTCACACTCTAGTAAGTTAAAAAGGTGATTGATCGATTTTGGCGAATTTCCTATTTTCTTTTCCATATAGATACGTTTTTGATTGAAAAATGAAAATACAGAGTTCAATCTTTGGGTTAGTATATTAAAGAATTGGGTATCATTTCGGTTTGAATTTCGAGCAATTGAATATAAATTTATTAAGATTTTATCTAATACAATTTTTCCGGGTGATTTAATATCCCCATTAAAATTAACTATGTCATGATTAATGAGATGGTTCGAATCCTTACAAAAAATTGGATTGTAAGAAGAACACACTTTCGATAATCTTTCTGTGCCGAGAACTTTTAGCAAGTGTGGATTATAATTTAAAAGCAACTGAGGTAGACTTTGTGAATTTGATTCTTCACAATAGCTATCCAGGTAATTCCTCAATAAGTAATCTAAAATTGAGTTATTATTAGGGTTTTTATTCATATTCCTAAAGGAAAGTGTCAATTTGCAATTGTTTGAATTATTAAAATTTGCCATAAGGAATAGAAAAATATCAATAAACTGGAATATTTCCTCCTCATCATTAAAGTGGTCAGAAATGAGATCAAAGTTATAGAGTAAAATGTTGTTGGAAAAAAAACGCATTATTTTCTGAAGATAATTGCTAAAGTGGAGTGCGAGTTTTTGATCCTCTATATCAACTCCATAAAAACCTAAGATTCGCTCTGTGTTAACAAAAAGACTTAATGGTCTCAGTGCCCACATGTCTAAATTCAATAGTATAATCTTATTAGATAAATAGAGATCCGCCAACTCTTTCGGTAATAAGTTTAATAATAAAAATTGCTCTGATGCCTCTGAACCTACTTTTTTAATGAATTCCTCTGGTTCCATTTGTTTATTTAAAAATAATTGCTCAGCATCGAAAGGAGGGATTCCTAGCCTTGTCAATTTATGACGATACTCCTCTAAGCCCTCTTCTAACAAAATCACATTTATATATTCTCGCATTAATGGGGCGGTTAAATAATCTATATTCGTCTCTGATAATTTCTTCTCCGCAAGTTTTGTGATTTCCTCGGCGACGAACGCGTTCATTTCGGCTTCTCGGATTAGATATTCCTTTACATTTTTTATATCGAACGGCTCTGTTGAGTATTTTGAAGTCCTAATAACCAAACTTTTGTTTGTCTTATTAAGAATATGTTCAATGTCAATAATTTTTTTAAATATTTCTTTTCCAACCTCTGTAATACAATAACCTTCATCCGTACAACGTATTAATTTCGCCTCTTTTAGAGTTTTTAAATGGAACGAGAGATTTACAGAGGTATTATTGAAGCCCAGAAGTGATTTTTGAAGATCAGAAAATGAAAGAGGGATCTTGGAAAGGCGTAAAGATTTCAAAAGATCTAACCTTATTTTCTGTCCAATCGTCTTTAATTGTTTTTCTAGTATTAAAGAGATGTTTTTGTCGGAATCCGTTCCCATTCTTATTTATTAACCCTATTTTTAATAATAGCTTATAGAATAATATGTTTCCTACTTATTTAAAAATTAAGGAATAAATTTCGTATGTTCATTAAGCTCCCGATATTTTGATGATATCTCGGTGATATAGGACGATCTGAATCTAATTATATATTGCGTGACTGATACCTAATGGTATCTAACAACAATACTAAAATTAATAATTAAAATGAGATAAAAATACAAACTACAAATTTAACGAGCAGATACTGCAATACGCTCAACTTCGTCTTTCTTCTTTACCGCACGGGAATCTTGACTATTTTGCGCTGCTAACATTAATTCTTGCGCAATATTTTCTCCAAAACTCTTTATGTTCGTGTGGGTGCGGGCTCCAATTGCTTGCACAAGATATTTTATAGCTAAATCTACACGTCGCTGTGGGGCTATGTCAACCGCACTCGCGTATGAAATCCCTCCCATAGCGATTTTAGTTGTTTCCTCTCGTGGAGCGGTATTACAAATCGCATCAATAAGTATTTGGATGGGATTTTTTTCTGTTTTTAGGTTGATAAGCCTAAACGCATCTTTCATCGCTTTAAGTATTCGGTTTTTCTTTCCAGACTGATAGGAACTCTTATGTCCTTTAATTTTAGAGTCCATAAATCCTGGGGCTAATAGACGGTTTATAAATCGCTCAATAATATTTACTTTTTTCGTCTTCCAGAATGTTTTCTTATTGTGGCGTCCACAGCTGTGCGGAATAATTATGGGTTTAAGATTAATATACCGCTCTAAGGTCCAATCTCGTACCTCCACATCTTCAAAGGACCATTGATTAAATAGTTTAATATGAGCTCGTTCGGTTATTTTTCTCACCTCAATGGTTTTTCTTTAATTCCTTTAATAAGCGCGTCTAATGAAACACCATTCACCTTTACTACTTTCCATCTTACGCCCGGTAGATCGCCAACAGCACGCCCCTTAGCACCCCCTATTCCTTCAACCAACACCCTATCATGCTCGTCAATGAAATTAAGCGCACCATCTCCTGGCAAGAAAGCTGTAATGCTTTTTCCATTTTTTCTAAGTTGAACACGTACACATTTTCGAATAGCTGAGTTAGGTTGCTTGCTCTCACGTCCTACCTTTTGGAGCACAATTCCACTTGCTTGCGGAGCACCCTCCAATGGATCTACTTTTTGCTTTAATTTAAGCTTTTTTCGCTTATATTTGGTCTTACTCCATCTGAACTTCTTTCTATTCTCTTTCAGTTTCCGTGCTGCATATAATCCTTTCGGCATTTTACATCGATTAAAAATACTATGATAATTTTAGATAGATAATTATAACAAATAGATGTAATTATTCTTCTAACTTAAAATTTTAGGTTTAATCCAATCCACCTTAGTTATAGCATCGTAAGAGTAGGTGAATCAAATAGACTTAATTTTTTTAAATAAAGCATTACTTCTAATTTTATTTTACGATCAAATATTTTCCACCATAAAATATTCCATAAAATTTATGTTTGCTGAAAGATATTTGGAAACATATGATAACTATAAAGAACAAGACTATAATTTTCATAGCATAAAAGATAAAAATGATATAAATGATGCGATTACAAATAAAAAGATCATCGTTATGCCATTTAGTACTACTCTGAGTTCAATTTACCTTATTCTCTCGGGGATTTTCCTTTTTCTGGGAATATTGATCGCACTCTTATTAGGAGCGTCGGATTTAATCGCATTTTTTCTCCCCATCATCACCTTTGGAATATTTAGTTTACTCTTTTTTATTTTATCCATGTGGGAAAGACGAGAAGCTTTCCTAATTTATGGAGCTGAAGGGATTATTCTGAAAGATCGGGGGGATTCCCCAAAAGAATATACTTGGGAAGATTTAAAATTAGCAGAAGTCCCTTCAGTTTATTACTTAAGATTTGGAGGTATACTTCGCAGTAATATCGTTAAAATTAATTTTAATGATGGCAACTTTTTTGAGATAGACCCGTTTAATTTTAAATTGAAAGAATTTGGCGAATTTGATCGATCTCAAGATGATAAACTAAAATTCATAGTAATAGAATGCTTTAATTCATACTATAAGGCGTTCAGGAAAGAAACACAAAAAAAATGGAAACATCCACAAATGCCAAAAGACTTAGCAGAAGTTTATAGAGACTACAAGAGAGGAGATTTCAATCGTAAATCATATAATTTTTTTCAAGATTTAGAGGATTCATATTATAAAGGAGAATCTTTAATCTTTTCTGGTAAACCTCATCGCAGCCTTACGATATTAATGTTAAATTTTTGGTTTTTAGGTGCCTTGATGATCTTCCTCATCTTTCTGAGCTTGGGCATGAAAAATGTTGGATTTATTATCATTTGGTATATTATTCTTTCCATCCTTTTCTTCACGCTTCCTTCTTTTATGTTTATTTTTTACAGATATATTATTATCATCAATTCAAAGGGATTTTGTTATCGTAAATTAAAAGAATTCACATATATTCCGTGGAAGGATGTGAGACGCTTATATCATGAAACTAGAAGAGCATCTTCTAAAGTGGTTTCAGTTGTTATTTTACGAAATGGGAATAGATTAAGATTTAGTGAAATCCATTATAATTTAGAAAGCTTTCCTAAACATCAAAAAGGAGAGTTTTTTTTTCTCACTTTTAAAATACATCATGAATTAGTTACAAGTGGAAGTCTAGCATTATAACTAGAGCCTAATTTGTGAAAATAAAAACTGAATTTTTTCATAAAATACGAATTTCAAGCTTCTTCTATTGAAATATATGATTTATTAAGGGTTTCTTATGAAAAAACAATAGAGCTGATAGGTTTTTCAATAAAATTGAAGATAAGGATAAAAGAATCCAGTTGATATGGTCTGCATAATATTGAAAATACCCCAGACATATTCAATCTTTATGATAGGCAAAGAAAGTAAGCTTGTCTTAATAAGGAGTATTTTAGTTATTCAATGGGCGTGTATCAATGATTACATTGTCTACATCGAAATGGCGTGTTACCAGCATTTTCACCTTCTTTATCATCGTCCCGTCTTTTCCTATCGCTTTTCCACGATCTTGCGGTCTAACCGTAATGATTACCGTGCGTTTTTCGTTCCGTCCTTCCTTGATCTCGATATTCTTGACCCGAATTGAGTTCTTCGTCGTGTTTAAAATATATTTAATAAATCTCTCTAGATGGTCAGAATATGGTATTACATCTATTTTCTTATTAAGTTTTGAGGTCAAATCTTTCACATGCTCACCATTCTTACCAATTGCTTTTCCCACGTCATCCTTTTTTACGAGAAAAATGATCACTTCATCATCCGAATATTGGGGAGTGTTGTAAAGTATACAGTCCTTAATAACAGCGCCGGAGATGTTGTTAAAAAGAGAGATGAGTTCTAAGGATTGTCTGTCTAACTTAATATTTTTGTTTAGTTCTGATTTCATAATAATTTCATTTAATAAATATCTGATTTATTTTAATTACCTTTGTTTTTTAAACTTTCAAGATCGCTGTCGCCATAATTATAAATTCCTAGTATAGAAATCATGTAGGGCTCTCCGCATGCTAATCCGAGATCCCAACTAGAGCCTTTATATTTATGGATATATATTTCGCTGTCCGATAACGAGTTATAATGTTTCAGTTCACTCATCAATTCATATGGGCAATTATTTGCCACAATAATCATTTTAAACGGATTGGTGCGTAAATTTCTCAAAACGAGATTCTTTCCCCTCACAACTTCTCCCGTCTTAAGAGCAACCTTTATATTTGTATCAATATCGAAGACTTTTTTCTTTTTCCGCGATAAATCAAGTTCTTGCGACTTCTTTCTCTTTGCCATAACTAAATCACATGTATGTTTATTAGAATTACTAAAGTAAGTAAAAAAAATGTTTTGTTATTAAAATTTTTTATGTTATTGCCTATTTTTAATCAATTCTAAATTCTTGTCAATATCGAACTGGATCTCAACTCGTCCCGTTCCGATTGGGCATACTTGTCCCACGATTACATTTTCTGGGATTCCTAACAGTCGCTCTTCTTCTCCATATATTCCCGCATCAAGCAATTGATTGACAGTGACTTCAAACGCGGCTCTCGCGAATACACTGGTTTTTGAACCAGAGATCCCGTGTCGGCCGATAGATTGGATTGTCCCTGTGCTACACATTAAGTCAGCAAGAATCAGAAGATGACGCAAATCAACATCCAATCCTTGTTGTTCCAGCACAGATTTGGCTTCATTAATAATTAAGTTTCTCGCAGCCTCAATACCAAATAATTTTTCTACCTCGTGTAGATGATTGGACACCGTCCGTGCGGCATCCACACCTTCAATCTGAACAACACCTGATAGATTAGTCCCTTCGGTTTTGATGATCCACTCACTATTATCTTCTGAGGGGGTTAATAATCCTCTCTTAATTCCTCGTACACCTTTTACAACCTTTTTAAGAATCTTTTCTCGTAATTTTTGTAATTTTTGCAAATCTTCGATCCCTGGGTCGATGATGATTGAACTCCCTTCTCGTTTAATAGTGCCTTTTTTCTTATAGCGTTTCAATACTTCGGGAATTTCGTCAATATCAATTCCTTTTCTCTCGCAGATTTCTGGGATTAAATTGATAACAATATTCCAATCTACGAAATCCAAATCGACGTCATGCGTAATTTGTTCGATACGGATTTGTTCGATACGGTTATGAACTTTAATTGCTTCTTTTTCCTCCTCCCGATACTCTTCGGTGAGATAGATTGTCATGTTCGGAGTACTTGGAAATCGACGTGCATCCACAATCTCGATAAGTCGTGGTAATCCTTGAGTTACAGAAAACTCCTCTACTCCTGCGTAGTGGAACGTACGTAAAGTCATCTGTGTTCCGGGCTCGCCAATTGATTGAGCAGCGATGGTTCCAACGGGTTCTGATGCTTCTACTACTGCATTATTATAATTAATATACACTTTATTGAGTAAATATTCCAGTTGCTCCTCTTCCAACTCTACTTCACTTAATCGTTCACGAATATCATCAATTAAGTCCTTTGGGATTCCATCTTCATGCAATTCCTCTAAACTTTCTTCTAACAATTCTGGAGTTACTTTTGTCATTTTTCTTGATACCTCCGTTTAAATTCCATATTTTTCCTCACGCCATTCTTTATATTGTTTGGTGATCTTTCCTTGCCAAACCGCATTTTTATCCGTTTCTTTTTCGAATTCAGCGCGCATTTCCTCCTCAGTAGGAGCTTCCTTTACTTCCTTTTGTTTTTCTTTAGTCGATTCTATTTTTGGTGTTTCTTTAGAAGGTACGGATTTTGGTTTTTCCTTCTTCCGTTGTTTTTCTTGTTTTAACGATTCTTGAATTTCTTCTGTATCCAAGGTTTGGGCTTTCAAGAGAAGCACGTCAAGATTGACCGCATCTCCATGATCCGTGTGCTGCGGATTAATATTATCATCTCCGAAATCAAATTGAATAATATTTTTATCTGCATTGCGTACTGTTCCGTCATTTTCAATTACCATATCTTGCAGTGCATTAACCAATCGACGTTGCATATATCCTGATGTAGATGTACGTACAGCAGTATCTACGAGACCTTCTCGCCCTCCCATCGCATGGAAAAAGAATCCAGATGGATCCAATCCATTTCGATATGATTGCTCAACAAATCCTCGTGCCCTAGGAGTTAGGTCATCAACTTTAAAATGTGGTAAGGTACGAGAGCTATATCCTCGATTAATCCTTTCTCCTCTTATTGCTTGTTGCCCTACAACTGCAGACATCTGACCCAAGTTTAAGATGTTTCCACGCGCACCAGATTTGGTCATGATAACCGAATGGGCCTCATCCCCAATATAATTGGCAGCGATCTCTTCTGCTTTCTTACGTGCTTCCGCAAGCACTTGACGGATACGTAATTCTAATGTTTCTTTTAGTGAACGCCCAGGCGCTCTTTGTAATACATCTGTGTCATTTTCTCGAAAAGCTTTAATAAGTCGTTTAGATTCCTCCGTTGATTCATTTAAGACTTTTTGGATCTCTTCGAAAGCCTCCCCTTTTACATACACCTCATCAAGCCCCATTGTCATTCCATTTTGCCTGATGACATATAGCAGCATCTGAGTTGCGCTGTCTAAAAATTCTCTTCCACGCGCGTTACCGTGATCTTTTATAATTCTTTGTAATATACTATTAGATTGCATCGCACCAAACGAATTTTCGTCAATAGTACCTGTCTGGAGTTCTCCGTTGACTATTCGGACATAGGCATCATATTCGCAATCTTCCTCTTTGCATTCTTGTCCTGGTTTTGTAAAGCATTTCTTACAAAATTTTGAACGGACTCGAATATTTAAATCTTCAGGAAGTAGGGTGCTAAAGATTTGTTTTCCTGAATACATTGGTTCGGGATCGATTTGTATTGGTTCTACCTCATTCATATCAAAATTAGGTTTTTGATCAAATACATTCCCCATATAAAGAAGTTTTAACGTATCTTTTGGATTATAGATTGATTCTTTGCTAGTAAATTGGAACACACTGGAAATAAAATCTTGAATGCCTCCTAATATAGGTCCACCAAAACGAGGGGATAAGATATGTTCTTGAACTTTTAGTAATAATTCAGCTTCGGTACGGGCTTCCTCACTCTGAGGGACATGAAGATTCATCTCGTCTCCGTCAAAATCAGCATTGTATGGAGGGCAATTTCCAGTTAAAAATTGATTAGCAATGAAGTTATCATAATTCCCGTCCATTGAAACATCATAGGCTATATTGAGGGTAATATTTTCAATTGATTTTATCTTATCCCACACCAATCCATCGTTTAATCCTTTTGTATTTTCATCGAGCCATTCATTAAAAGAAGGAAAATCTATAGGTAAACCAGCTTTATCATATACTCCTCTTTCCCACCTTGAAATCGTGATCGGAGAAACATTATATTTATTTACAATCTGTTCCAATGCTAGTCCTTGTTTTCTCAGATCTATTGCTTCCATTTTTACTTCTTGTTGGTCCATTCGAGTATAATGTTTTAATGTTAGATATTCGGCCATTAGTCGACAATAAACTTCCTTATTGTTTGAAAATTCACAACCAATCTTTTTATAAAAGGATATTAATTGTTTCTCGTTAGATATGATATTGGCTACATAAGTTGTAGATCGTTTACCATCTTTTTTTCTAATTTTACCTTCTTGAGTTGTATAGGAGGAGACTTCTGTTCCAAATTCTTTTAAGAGAGTGTTTATATCTTCGAAAAATCCGTGAGCAGATAATCCATCAATTTTTGACATCTTAAAGACGGGTTGATTAATGACTTTGGAAGATTTTGTATGTAATCGAGGTGAGGATAATTCTCCCCCAAAATAACCTCTAAGAAATGCTCTTTTAACCATCTTTGAACCCTTTAAAATCCATTTTGGTACTGGAAATTCTTGAGTTACCTTATCACCAACAGGAACTCCTAAAGCATGGAAGGCTATAGCGATTGGTTTTTTTCTGATATCTATGATATACCCTTTACCTTTTGGATATAATTTATCTCCAGAAACTGTGGTTATTTCGTCTCCTCTAGATTTTTTTAATTTTGGCTTAGGAGTCTTAATTCCGATTGATTCTAATGCAGCTTTAATTTGTTCTATATCTTCAATTTCTCCAGTCCGGAATGTTAAATGAACTCCTTCGTCATCCCACCATAATGTCCCGTCAGACATTAGATGTCCCACTAATGAGGCTAGTATAATTTGCTTTTTAGATGTCTGTGGAATGTTAAGCAGTTTTATGTTTTTCAATTCTTTCAGCAAATATGAAGTGTAGCTGTTTGGAGGCGCGTGATTTAGTATATCATCTGGAGTTAATATAATCTCTCCTTTATTTGCTTCTATTTCAGGTACTTCAATTGGATAAACTGCGACTCTATCTCCCTTAGAAAGTAATCCTGCAGCAATCTTTCCTTTCTCTGTATAGAATGGATGATCCAAAGTGGTTTCTAAAACACGACCCATCTCTGTAATAATTCTCTTTCCTTTAATCGGCTCTTCATGTAATTCTGCATTAATTATCTGAGCTTCTTTAATCCCTTGCTGAATAACCTTTATATTTGTGGGATCTTTTGGTAATTCCTTTTTCCAAGTCGAAGATAGAAGTTTAAATTGTTCAAAATTATTTACTAAATGTTTGATTTTAATTTTTCCTGCGTCTGTAATAATAGGAGTATTACCCTCTAAACATACAGTAAGGTTTAGCCTAAAGGTTCTTCCGTCCATAATTTTTACTTCATGAGCCATAATAGACATCCGATGGAGGGATGGTTGACGATTAAAAAGAACCAAGTCACCATCATTAAGATGTCGCTCAACTGTGAAACCTGGTGCCAACATGTCAGCAATGATTTTCCTGTTTTTAACATATCGTAGGTCTATTCTACGTCTATCGTTTCGAATGATATAGTTCGCACCTGGATGTCTATTTGGTCCGTTTAATACCAATTGTTTCATCTGTTCAATATTCCAATCATTTACGTTTGTAGGGATAGTCAAGATTTTTGCGATATCCTTCGGAACTCCCACTTCATTAATGCTTATATGTGGATTTGGAGAGATGACACTTCTCGCCGAAAAATCAACACGTTTTCCACTCAAATTGCTACGGAAACGTCCTTCTTTCCCTTTTAATCTTTGTGTCAATGTTCGAAGTGCCCGTCCTGACCGATGCCGAGCCGGTGGAATTCCGGACACTTGATTATCAAAATAAGTAGTGATATGATATTGTAATAATTCCCATAGATCCTCAACGATGAGATGAGGTGCTCCAGCATCAATATTTTCACGCAGTCGTTGATTAATTCTGATAACATCTACTAATTTATGGGTAAGATCGTCTTCCGATCGAATGCCGCTATCAAGCGTAATGGACGGCCGTGCGCATACGGGAGGAATCGGTAAAACAGTAAAAATGACCCATTCTAATCTCGCATTTTTAGGAGATATCCCCAAGATGCGGAGATCAGCATCAGTCATTTTTTTTAACCGCTCTCGAATTTCGATTGGAGTTAATCGTCGAGAACCTTTCGCCTCTTCCTCTTCATAAAAAGTAGTAGGTTTTTCAAGAATAATTTTTTTCTTTTTTGCACCGCAGAACGGACACACTTTATTTTTTCGCGCACTCTTGAATACGATTTTGGTGATGTCCTCATCGCCCTCATGATAAATTTTACGATGTTTTATTTGCTCCTCACGATGCTTTTCCCTCTCTTCGTCAGAAAGCATTAAGCGGGAACATTCAGGGCAGATGGAACGCAAGCACTTAAGCACCTTCTTTGCGTAGCCCACATGGATAACTGGCCTTGCAAGCTCAATATGTCCGAAATGGCCCATACAGTTGCTAACAAGGTTTCCACATGTTTGGCATCTCTGACCAGGTTCAATCGTGCCTAATCTTTGATCCATTAATCCAGAAGGAATTGGTAATCCATCCTCATCATAGGTATCAGCCGTGATAATTCTAGCTGCTGACATTTTTCGGATCTCATCGGGACTGAGTAATCCGAATTTTATTTTTTCAATTAATTTTGTACGTGAATAAGAATAACTCATAAGAAGAATACGTCCTCATTTTTATTTTCAAGTTTATAATACATAAAAAAATCAGCTGATAAATTCTCCACTGTATGAGATTATATATAGCAAAATTAAAAAATTTTACGGTTAAAACCCTTCTAAAACGGAATTTCCCGCCATATCATTATAGGAATTTGGTTGCCTATTTAGTCTTTAAATGTTCTTTTTTTGTTTATAAGAAAATTGGAAATAAAATTTAAAATATAAATATGTTAATATCATCTCGAGATAAAGTTTATATTAGAATAATGTAATTTTTCAGTAATAATTAAAACAAAGAGAATGAAACATTCTAGTTTGAACCAAAATGAAACAATAAAAGACCTAAGAGATAGCATTAATCTTTCATTAAAACTATTTTTATTATTATCTATATTCATCATTATATTTGTTTTAATTACTCACGTAATATTTTCTCTTGAACTATTTTTTCTTCTTATATTTATTCCAATTTTAGGAATATTTTTTGGAATATCAATCATTAATATAAAAGGGGAGATTAGGCGGATTAGAAAATATCTTTGTAGTAAATGTAATTTTGTAAATGATGAGGATGCGAAATATTGTAAAAAATGTGGAACCAAATTGAATTAGAGAATTTAATCTATTTTTATAATACGCTTCTGGAATTTGAAATTCTCTCAAACGTTTTTTTATTGAAAATTAGAATTTAGATTTTATGGATTAACTTTTATTTTATTATAATTGTAAAAAAATCCTTCATCATCTTTATTGGATTTCGAAATTTTTAATTAATTGATGGTTAAGAAATTATTTAAAAAACTTGTAGGAAGTAAGATTATTATATTTATAATTCAGTTTAGTTTGCTTTCTTTACTTATTTTTGGGTTCCGCTATGATTTTCAGATAGAATTTGACAGTGGAATTACGACAGAGCGACAACAAATCATCCAATTTTTAGCAAATTACCTTCATTTTATAGATATTTTTGGTTTATTATTCATTGGAGGAGTTTGGATTGGAATCTCACTTATCCCAATCGTAATTTATCAAGAACCACGCTCCGCTGCAACAGCAAACTTGAAGATATTCTTTTTTTTGAACTTTTTTTTCTATGTCTTCAGCTCACGATACACTCCAATCTATTTTAATGCTCAGTTGTGGGATTTACTCACGAAAACTCTAATTTTGGGGATTATAATTATAGGGATTTCAATATCTTTATCTTATGGTATAGGGAAATTGACCGAACCTACAGAAGAAACCCACTTAGAAAACTTGAGAGAAATAGCTAAATCGACGATAAGTAAATGTCCTAATTGTGGGGAAAAGTATTATTCAAAACCAAAATATTGCTATAAATGTATGACTAAATTTGAAGAACCATCAGAAATCCTTGAGAACTCTATGAGAAACTCCTTTTAAAAAAAAGAACAAAAAAATGTAAAATTACTGATAGTACTTTTCAAATTCTTTAAGCTCCTCTGAAACCTCTTTTAGCTCCTCCATATCTCTGTTTGTTGGGGGTTCTTGTTCATATATATCATAAGTTTTTAATCCCAAATTATCCCGAACTTCATTCTCGATGCGATTTATCTTTTGTTTGGTCGCAAAGAATTTAATGATCTTAAATTTTAGCTTTGTTAGAGTTTTCTCCCATTCTTTGGTAAACTCTCCATTCTGAATCTCCTCCAATATCTCTTCCATTTTTGGTCGTAATGGCAATTTTCGAAAGCGAATTCCGCGACTCATCGAGCCATATTGACTGGTTTGGGAATGAAAATTAACTTGTTTGACCAAACCTACTTTTGCCATGGCTTGATATGTATATGACATTTCCCCAGACATATACATTTCAATCAAAACCGCTTCTGGAGGATATCCAGCATCTAAGAGAGTATAAATCGCAGTCAACAATACTCTCCCAAACGCAGGACCGAAGCCTTGCTCATTGAACAAATCTAATTCTGCTTCTTGTTTAAAGGTTAATTCTACAGCGCCTTTTCTCAAGGTTCCGATTCCTTTAGCCAACGCCAGTAAAACATTTTTTGCGTGACCTGTCGCATCTTGTTCAATGGCAATAAAACTGAAAAAACCCTCGCCATCCAAAAATTTTTCTCTGACTCCTACACCTATCATCCTGGGAGCTAGTAAGAGGACATCGATATTATCCGGTAAATCAATTAATTCAAATCCAACATTATACCCACTTGCAAATACGATCGCATTACCCTCACTTAAATATGGTCGAATACTCTCTTCAAATACCTCATCCAAGATCTCATCTGGTATTAAAATAAAAATAATATCAGCCTTGTTAACCGCATCCGCTATCGAATAAGTAGAAAACCCATCATCCTTAGCAAATTGTCTGTATTCATCTTCGCGATTACCCACAATTACATTTATTCCAGAATCTCGGAGGTTTAATGCTTGCGCTCTTCCTTGATTCCCATACCCTATGATAGCGACAGTTTTTTCCTTAATTTCAGAAATATTTCCATCCTTTTCATGATAAATATTTACCATTCTTATCTTCCTTTCGAAATGTTTTATGAATCTAATAATAAATTACTTTTTACAGTAAATAAAGTTTCATTCAAAAGCAGAAAAAAACTTAAATACCTAAGGTATTTATTGCCACATAATTAGAAAAGATATTCTTCAAGGAAAGTTGTAAATGGATATCGAGAAAAAGCAAGATTCTATAGATGATTTTTCAGGGTATGAGCCAAAACGTTCCCCCGATACCTTAGAGGATTATATTCGAGGGGAAAATCGCGTTTTCGAAATTCTTGACAAAATCGGACCAAAAAGCTTAGAAAATATAGGGAGAATAGTTCTAAAGTTTATTTCTTATCAAAAGAAAGCATTGAACAACTCTGGATTGTATAGAGAAGGTCATCCGGGACTTGGGGCGAATAAAGAACAATACTATCCATCAGACGAAGAACTCATTGTATCAGAATTGGGAGAATGGATTCTCGAACTATTAAAGCCTTTAGATGAAGAAACTTATAGAAAAGTGAAACAAAAATATGGTCTCAAATCCGGAAAATTAATGTTTCATAGAATAACTTTTCGCCACGTTGATGTGATGGGTTCCGGCAGATATTTTTATGCTGAAAAAGCCCCGAAAAGAACCGCATTGATTCTATAGATAATCTGGGATTTCTATTGAATTGAACTACCAACTCCTAAAGGAGCGTGATTCTTGCTTCCTTGACCACCGCACCTAAAGGGTGTCTTAATCGAATGAAGCCAGTTTTTAAATTAAACCTTTCATAACTATTTCTGAGGATCTATGGGTTTCCCAGAGTGAAAGAAAATTCTTTAGAGATTTTTCATCATTAAAAATTCGGTCTCTTGCTTGTCGTTTCAATTCCAGAATTTTTAAAAATTTTCTATCAAGCGTTTTTTTATAATATTCTCCTATACGCTTGATACGATCTTTATTCTCACACTTTTTAATTGTTTCGACCGCAATTTGCCCTGACATCATCGCATACGGAATGCCTTTACCGCTAATGGGATCTACAATCCCCCCAGCATCTCCAACCGCGATCACTTTTTCCTTATATAACTGAGGTCGTAATCCAACGGGAATTAGATGCGGCTTGAACACGGCCTCTTCGGATCCTCTCAAAGACTTTTCTACCGTGGATAAGCTTACAAATTTTTGGAATTCTTCCCGAGAGTTTTTAATGAGATTTATCTGGTTTCCCCATCCCACGGTAATATGATCGGCTTTAGGAAATAACCATGCATACCCCACAGGGATGAGATTTTCGATGCCGAAATAGAGATGCACTTTATCTTTGCCTAATCGTTCATCAATCTCTACGCTATTTAATTTCATCTCTTTAGTGATCGTTAGAATTAGATCATCGCTATGAAAATCAGGCCATCCTAACCTCTTTAGGGTCCGTGAGGTAACTCCATCCGCAGCAACTACATAATTAGCATCATAGACTCCTTGCGTCGTGGTAATTTTGTAATTTGTTCCATTCTGTTCTATATCCAATAAGGCCTCTTTATCTTTTAACTTCGCACCTTCATTAAGGGCCATATCTGTAAGAAATTTATCAAAGACCGATCTCCACACGACCGCTCCTTTCCCCTCTTTAGAATAAGTCTCCCCATCGACATGATGGAGCTCAAGCGACTCAATTACCCTGGCGACTTTTTCTTCTGGATAATCAATCTCTTCTACTAATTCCCATGCCATCGCACCACCGCAAGCTTTATATCGGCCCTCATCCCTCAGGTTCTCTTTCTCGATTATACAAGTTGTATAACCTTCTTCAGCTGCCACTTTCGCGGCGATCGATCCACCTGGTCCCGCACCAACAACCACTATATCAAATTCGGACATTTTTCAAAACTATGTTTATAATTATTTCTCAAAAATTAGCTTGACTAAAAAACGAATTCACACACTAAATATTCTTAATCGTAAAGAAGGATGGATTACATAGAAGCATAGTATTATTAGTATGTATTATTCTTCCGTTTCCAATTCATAAATAGTATCGCAGTTGGAATCTCCCCCAGCGACAGTTCTTTTAATTTTTAATGAAATTTTTTCATTAACAGCTGTACGGAAATACTCATGATCAATTTCCATTACTGCCTCACAGAGCTCTCTGGAGGTATTTTCTAACCCAAAAGGACATCTTGTTCCTTGAATCCGAAACTCTTTATCAGATATTTTCACGATTTTCACATCTTTCGGGTCATAAGTCTTTGAAAATGCCTCTGCGACGGTCGAAAGGTTATTACTTGGGAGTTTTTTCTTTATTTTAAGGCCAAGCGCTCTCCCTTGCTTTCCACAAATTCTTTTAATAATAGGCAATGCTTCTTTCCCGAATCTTTCATAAAAAGCCTTAATAAGCATACCTTGTGCTTCTAAGGGATTATTAGGTAAATTTTCCCCGCTCTTTTCTTCCATTTGAGAATCTCCTTTTAAATATAATTAATAAATTAATACTCAGTTAAATAATATTCAGATAAATACTCTTTTTGGCTCCAAAAATTTATTTTAAAAATAGGAGGTTATCTAGGTTTTCAAAATGTGGGTCTCCAGATACAAGCGTTAATTTCTTTTGAATGGCAGTTTCAATTATCATCGCATCCGCAAGTCCAATATCTTCATTCTCCTCACGTAATTTCCATTTTCTGGTACCCGATCTCTGTGCAATCTCCATGGATAATTGTATTATGTAAGATTCTGAAACAATAAATCGATATCGATCTTGCCACTCTTCTGATAAATTTTCACGATAATATTTATCCGACAACTCAGCAATGGAAATAATTGATGTGTAAATAATTTCTGAATCTATTAAGTCATTTACTATTTCTCCCTTGCTACTACCACGAAAATATTCGATCCAAGCATATGTATCCAATAAAAATTTAGTATTCCCTGAAGGCAATTCTATCCTCTCTTGAAAACTTTTTTAGTTTCCCTTTATCAACGCCAAACATACTGTCGGGTACATTCTCAGCTTTTTTTATGAGATCATTAATTAGATCATCATAAGTTGGAGAATTATAGACTTTTTTCAGTTGTTTTAATTTTTTTAACGTATTCTTACTGATCTGTATAGACGTATTCATATATAATCTATGGAACTATAGAGATATAACTTTTTGCATTACAATAAAAAATTTATCCTCCTACAGTTTATGAAAAATTTTAGACCCCAATGAACTTCATTCGGTTTATACGGTTAATCTTATTTCGTGTCATTTTTTCAATTTCTAAATTGGCAGACTTTTGATAAAGTAATTAAAAATAGTACAAAACATCAATTAAAATATGATTAATAGCGCAAAATATTAGAAGAAAAAAATAAAAAAAATATTATAGTAATACTGTGCTGGTATGTCGAAAAGTTTAGTCGTTGACTAAATCAATCGCGATTTTCATATCGTCCGCGGTTACCTTTTTACGGCCGCTATGTTTAGCGATGTCAAGTGCGCAATCGGTTAAATTTTTCGCGTATCCTTCTAAGAAGTCCATTAATTTGTCAACTGCCGCTCGACTTACGATTTCTGCACCAGCATCTTTCATTAAAGCCCGAAGTGGGCTCCATGCAAAAGCTCCCATTTTAATTCATTCCTCCACTAGTTTTGTTATATATTATAATTATTTTATGGATAGATCAGATAAAATTCACTATCTTATAATTAAATTAGTATTTCTTATATATAAATGTGTTGGTTGATCTGAGCCATTTCATTGATTCATTTTATTCGACAAAAAACTTACTCATTGATAGGAAAAAAATTTTTTACTAGTGAACTTAATTATATGATCTGATGAAAAGTTTAAGTGGAGTAGGTATGTTTTTGATCTAATGATAGTTACTTTCTAGTAATTGAGCAGATCCACTTGACCAATTGACGAGAAATGAGAGTGGAGACAAAATTTAAAGGTATCCAAGGGAAAGGATGGAAACCGAATATTCTCTGTACTTTCTAAGATGAAAGATCTTTTTCACAATATATAAATGAAAAATTGGCACCCCTGCTGTAAAAAAGGAGACTAGATATCATTTAAATCTAAATTCTTTTAAAAGTAATTTATTTGATTTCAGCAATGAAAATTTTGTTGAATGTCTTTATCAGGATTACCAATCATTGGGCTTTTAAAACCTTCTCCAACAAATCTTGGATGAAAGTGATTTGGTCTCGTAGGTACATTCCAATTGTCATCATAGTTATCAAAGCGACATCTATCTAGTCTCATTTTTGAGATTATAATACTGTAACTATATTCGCCATAATCATTATATCTAATGTAAATTTGAGTTCCATTTCTTAACGATACACGGATTCTTGCTAATTTAGGTTCAAAATTTAGTGTTTGTAATGTTATAGATAATTCCTTTTCATTTAAAAACTTGGATTTACCTAATTTTTCAAGAGATTTCATGAGAAAGGAATAGAAGATTATATGATGGAAGTTTTAATCATTCCATTTTTTTTTTAAATTGAGTAATTCTTCTCTCTGTAATATTAATTGCTTTAAAGTAATCGCATCATCTTCAGCTTCTTCAATTATCCCATCCTTTGCATCCTGCAAAAACTTATCTGGAGAATTATAAGACCAAGTATTTAATATTTTATCAATTTCATCTAATAAAAAGCGCATTTTTAAATCAATGAGTTCTTCTAATAAGTTTCTATCAATTTCAACTGTAGTCATTCTATATTTCCTAAATTCTAGAAGGTTATTTAACTATAAATATTTTTTTAAAGAAGAAAATTAGTTTTTTACTAATTTAATTGAAATGAAAACAAATTACTCATATTATTAGGAAATAAAAACGCTATTTATTACTGATATTGATTATATATATTCATTCCCCCTCTTTAAAATGATAGTATCTTAAATTAATGTTTTCAATTTCTTTTAATATTCTTTCATACTTTCTTAAATCCTTGTAGAATAAGAATCTGTATATTTTTCATGAGAATTGAATGAGATTTCGGATGGAACGGTCAATTCAGCGTCCGATTCCAACGAAGATTACTGTGAAAAAAACGACAAGAATGTAAAGAGATAGGGAATCGCAAGAGCAATTGGTTCTCAATGTTAGGAAAGTTAACGGATTTAAAAAATCAACCTGAGGATATTTTACCTTCAAGAGAATCCACGAGTGATTTGCCTGCTGCTTTGAAAAATATAGAACGATCTCCATGGGGATCAGAAACACTTTTAAACACTCACTTGAGTGATATGCTAATCTGAGATCCGTAAGAAGGGCTTTTTCCGCAATTTGACAAGGAAACAATCAAAATCATTCATGCCGAAGCATTTGATGAATATCTTGAAGTGCTCCAGACTTCGCATCAGAAATATTCTCGAGTGGTTTATCCCTCCCAAAATATCAAATACGCTATCGAGATGCTTACTCAGACGAAATACAAGGGAATGGACATCATTGTGGATCTCGAGGCTCGCACGTTCAATCCAGAGGTGATGAAGGTTCTACAGGCGAAACTAGATTTAACCCAGAAATTAACCCCATTAGAGCGCGTAATTGTGGATTATTCTATTTACCTGATTGGTTAACACCCCCATACCTTCCAAAGCACAACTGCCGAAAAGGTAAATTTCCCGTCTCATTCCAATGAAAATTCCATGAAAACTAAGATTGAAAATGCCAAAAGGAATTATGAAGATATCACCGTGATGAAAACTCTTGGGGCGTCAATGAAGGGAAAAATAGCCCCTGGCTCCACTCTTGCGATTAAGAAAAATCCGGAAGGGGTGCTCTATGAAGTTGGTGATATCATCGCCTATGAAATAAAGGGAACGGGACTAAAGATAATTCACCAAGTTATCGGGATAAAAGAAAATAATGGAGAAATCGAATATGAGACAAAAGGAGTGAATAATAAGCAGAAAGATAAGTACACAGTCCCCCATGAGGATGTTCTAGGAAAGCAGGTTCTATTCACAAAACAAGAATTGAAATACCTCATTATGTTAGCAGAAGAGGGAAAGATTCCATATATTAAAGGTTTGGGACTAACAACACAAACAAGAGAAAAAATTACATTACTAAAAGATCTCGCAAATATATTTTATGAAGCAACTCATAATTACCATTTTAATTTAGAGCACAATTTTGCCAGGTTTAATTCATTTTT
>SHMW01000031.1:0-1282 GCA_008080735.1 Promethearchaeota archaeon | reverse complement strand
CAAATGATCCAAAATTACAAACTATCATCGAGAATTTTAAATTAAATGAAAAGAGTGATAAAGCCCTATCCCAAGATCTAATAATGATGATGAATTGGATATATAAACTCAACTACGATGCTCAAACTAAGAGCGTAAATGGCTATCACGGGTTTGGGACATTACAGAATTTAGAATCGATAAAATCTGATTGTTTAAAGAAAATCGGTGAATTTTCAAAACAAACTATTATATCCACGGATTTATTAGCAATATACGAAAAATATGCTGACCATATTCTGGATTCACCCGGTGTTGATTTGAAATTTAAAGTAGGGATATTAGAAATCATCTTAGGAATTGAAACCCTTAAAAGTAGAACAGACATGAAAAATAAACTTGGAAGTTACATCTCAGAATTTGCAACAAATCCATCACTTCTTGATAATTTCTGCGAAAATTTTTGGGGAAACACTTACCAAGAACTTCAAATTGCCCATGCTCGTATTGATGAGCTGACTTCTAACACCCTAAGAAATGCACTAAAAAATTCAAGGGATTTCGCTAACAATAAAATTGGAGATTATTATGATGAGATAAGTAATTATCTCATTGCTATTAGTGATAATATAAAGGTGGTCGAAATTACCCTTGATAATGATGGAAATCCTCAAGAAATTGCTACTTATGATATCGCGTACTTAACTCTTGGTGAAAATGATAAATCAGCGAATAATTACGGAAACAATTTAGTACACCTTCTTGCCAGACATTTTGATGGAACCGGACATATAGATAGTGATTTGATTCAACTGGGTTTACAAGATCATAGGGAGGTTGTCAAATTTATATTTGATGTAATATCAGCTACTACAGGTGTGAAACATCTATTTGATACGACACACGAACTTCAAGTAGCCTATAAAATAGAGATTAACGGAAATACGAAGTATTTATGCATTGGGTTTGAGACAAACGGAGATAAAAGTATTCATACCGCATTTCTCGCAAATCAAAAACTTATTAATGATTTGAATACTTTAGATGTATTTAATAAAATAGATTCATATAATGTGAATGAGAGGTGGAATAATTGAAGGTATATTTAAAAAAAGTAGAAAGATGGAGACTTAGTTCTCCTGATAAAGATCTCGTTTTAGAGCACATGATCGACGGGCGTTTGGAAGATGGAAGCGTTATAAAAATTTCGGATACATCCTATAACTTAGAAGAATATGAAGGTCGATGGATTGAAGCTATGCTCTATATTTACCCTCCTGGTCCACGTCAGATCGGAAGAGCA
>SHMW01000030.1:10099-40906 GCA_008080735.1 Promethearchaeota archaeon | reverse complement strand
ACGACTCTCTTCCGATCTTATGTCATCTAAAGAGCATTTATTAACTAAATTTCTGGAATATTTTGGAGAGGAATCGAATGATGCTTTGTTCATTCAATCGGTCTTAGATACGTTAAATTTTGATAATGATATTAAAGTTTTAGATATTGGAACTGGACGCGGAATAATGGCTAGTATCCTTGGAATTAATGGATTCGAAGTAATTACTGGAGAACCCGCAGGAGCAAACTGGGGGGATTGGGAAGATCTAGTAGAGAAACTTAATTTAGAATCTAAAGTTAAGTTTAGGCCTTTAAGAGCAGAATTACTTCCTTTTCGAGATGATCTCTTTGATGCTGTATTTTTATATACTTCATTTCATCACATCGATGAGCTGTTGAGATTAGATACAATAAAAGAGTCTGTGAGAGTCCTTAAACAGGGTGGATATTTAGTTGTTATAGAATTAAATGAGGATGGAGTTGAAAATGTTAGAAAAAAATATCCGTCCCATCAAAGTGCTGTTGATCCCAGGGATTATACCAATTTTCTTCGGCTTGATTTTAAAATTATAAGAGGGAAGTACCTAGATGCGTATTTATGCAGGATCTGAGTTGTATTGATATTTTTTTTTATTGAGTATATCATCCCCCTTAAACTTATTCAGATTGGAAAAAAAAATTCACTAATCATCATTTTGACAAATCAATTTTTCATAAATTCAGAAATTTTCTTTGTCAAATTCCTTATATTTTTGCAAAAGGTTCCTATCATAGGAAAATAAAAGTAACTAAAAAATTAAAAAGGTGAGAATATAAATGGTAGAAGTATTGGAACTAAAGCCATCTAAAAAGGACCTAGTCGCTTATATGTTCAAAAAGCGAAAAGATGATTTTCCCGGAGATATGGGAGCGTTACGCAAATTCCTCTCAGATAAAAAGATAAGATATGTTACATTCGATTTTGATTTTGATATGAGAGAATTTAGTAAAACGAAATTTGCGGTGGTTCTGGAAGAAATGGGCATATCCTATCATCAAGTTGATATTCCGGAATATGCGATGGGATATCTATATGAAGAGATTATGGAAAAAGAGGAATTATTCAAAGAATTAGTAGAAGAGTATCAACAGATGAATGATAAGGAATCCTATAAGGGATTAAGTTTGAAAAATTGGATTGATATGCTCAGACAAGAGATAGAAGAAAAAGAGATTATGCTTAGCTTAAAAATTAGACCACAATGGATTGTAAAGAAGATGCTCGATATCTCTCGAACATTTAAAGATAAAGAGATGGCTTTTATGCACTTCGTACAAGAGGATATCTGTGAAGATATTTGTTCAGAAGTGGCTAAATTGCTCAGAGACTTGAATGTAAGAGTAGTCTCCTATACGAAAAAGCATAATGTTAAACAAATTATTTTTTAATCGAAATTAAAAAAATTAAAACATAAAGGTGAGAATCTAAAATGGTTGAAGAGAAAGTTTTAAAACTAAAACCTTTGAAACATAAGAAATTGGACCTTGTGATGATAGAGAGTGAATTTCCAATTGACTGGTATTTCGAAAAAGACAAAAAGCGGGATGATAATTTGGCTTGGGATCTAAACATAATTTCAAAAGAATATGTTAATCTTATGGAGAAATACATAGACAAATATCAACCAGATTTTGTCGTTGAAGAAAAGGGTAATAGAGATCCAGAATTACTTGATGATGATCCATTGAGAAGCTTGTTTAAGAGAAAGAAGATTCCCTATTCGATGGTTGATATTTCTGAAAATGCGGAAGATTATTTAAGAGCGACACTTGATCAACATAACTATTTGATTAGGCAATTGAATAACAAAATAGATGCAATGATAAAGCAAAATAATGGTGTTGCCCTGAAAAAGGATTCTACATTCCAACAAATTGTCTTGTGGAAAGAATATTTACAGCGAGAATATGATCAACAAGAAGATGAGGTAAGATATGAAGTAAGAGAAGCCTGGATGATGATGAAAATTGTAAATCTCGCAAAAGAGATGGAAAAGGAAAAGATTAAGGGCATATTTATCTGCGACTTGGCTCATTTCAAAGGTATAAATGAGCTTGCGGAAGATTTACATATTAAAACCAAACAAATAAAGTTAGAGAAAAAAGTTGCAGTAGAAAATAACCCGATTCTAATAAATACCGATGGAGGGGTGGAAAGCATAAAAAAAAGTGACCAGCAACCGAAGCAATCGCTTATTGAGTTATCAGGTATAAAAATCAAGAAAAAAGACAATTCAGAAAAGATATGCTACTTTTTTGATACTGATGATTATGCATCCCCGTTTGATATCAATATGGCATATGATGCGGGATTTGATGTAGTGGTTCCTGTGAGTAATATGACTGCCGAAAAGGTCCCGCAGTTGGTCCAAGATGCCATTTTCTCGAGAAAACCTAAAGCACCTACCACATTTTTCATTGGTGGTGCTAATGTGAGAGAGGGAGAAAAAATTGCAAAAAAAGTTCAAGAATCGTTAGTCACCCCATTTGAATGCCCTGTAATAATAGATCCACGTGGCTCTCATACGACTGCCTCCGCCGTGGTGGCGAAAACATTGAAAGTCGCACATGAAAAACATGGAATAGAATCTTTAGAGGGTAAAAAGGTAGCTATAATGGGTGCAGGACCAGTAGCCAGAATAGCTGCAATATTGGCAGCAAAACAAAAGGCTGAAACATATATAGTAGAGACTTGGGATAAAGCAAATGAAAAATCAATAAAAACACTCGCAGCTGATCTTAATGCAGAGGCAGGTGAAGAAGCAACAGAAATCGTCGGAATATTTGCACCCACTGTAGAAGATCGAGTAGATATCGTTAAAGATGCAGATGTAATTTGGTCCTTAGCTGCCGCTGGAGTGGAAGTTCTTCCTAGTGAAGTAATGTCAAAATTAACGGGCACAAAACTCGTAGTCGACATAAATTTAGTTCCTCCCTATGGAATTGAAGGCTTAAAACCAAAACATGATAATGAAGAGATTTATAAAGGTATTTTTGGAATTGGTGCTCTAGCTTTAGGAAAGCTCAAATCAGATTCAGAATCCTCCCTTCTTAAAGAGGCAGCAAATACTCGAGGCAAAAAAGTCTTTAATTACATCAATGCCTTCCACAAGGCTCAAGAAATATTAGCTAAATAACCATTTTTTTTTATTTTTATTTCTAATACTTGCTCTTTCGCTTAGAAATAAAGAGAGAGAATTTCAACAAGGTGGTGATAAGAATATGGAAAATAATTCAAAATACGCAAAAAATAATAGGAACTTAAGAGTTAAAGATGCTTTTAAGCAAGATAGTGGAAAGGGAATTATGAGAATTGACCCCGAAATTATGAAAGAGTTAGACCTAAAGAATAAAGATGTTATTCAAATTTCTCATCCAGCTACTCATAAAAAAACTGCAGCTCTCCTCCAAACGGGAAAAGAAGAAGATAGAGGAAAGAGGATAATTAGGATAGATCCCTCTCTAAGAAGAAATATTGATTGCTCTATTGATGATTTGGTAAAAATTAAAAAGATTTCTACCAAACCAGCCGAAGAAGTGGTTTTTGCAGGTATCGAAGAAGCTATTATGCTACGAAGCTCCCAACAATTAGTTAGAAAACTGGAGAATAGAGTTATCACCAAGGAAGATATATTAAGTTTTTATTCATACGGTCATAGAGTTGACTTAATTGTTGTTGACTTTACTCCAAAAGTTAAAGCAATCAGAATAACATTAGATACTAAAATTATACTTAGCGAAAAAACTCATAAAGAGCTGAAAGATGTCGAACAAACGAGAATAACATATGAGGATATTGGTGGATTGGAAGGAACAATTCAAAAAATCAGAGAGATGATTGAATTACCAATTCGACACCCAGAACTTTTTAAACGTATTGGTATATCACCTCCAAAAGGAGTATTATTACATGGTCCACCTGGAACAGGAAAGACTTTATTGGCCCGAGCTGTGGCATATGAAACCGATGCTCATTTCATTAGCATCAGTGGTCCAGAAATAACCAGCAAATTCTATGGGCAGAGTGAAGAAAATTTAAGAAAAGTATTTGATGAGGCAAAAGAAAGAGCGCCTTCTATTATATTCATCGATGAGATGGATTCCATAGCCCCAAAACGGGGAGAAGTTGCTGGGGAGGTTGAAAGAAGAGTCGTTGCTCAATTGTTGGCGTTGATGGATGGTTTGAAACACCGTGGTGAAATAATCGTTATAGGAGCTACTAACCGTGTGAATGCTATAGATGAAGCACTTAGAAGACCCGGGAGGTTTGATCGGGAAATCGAGATAGGAGTCCCTGATATGGAAGGGAGATATGAGATCTTACTCATCCATACACGCGGTATGCCCCTAAAAGAGAATGTAAATCTAAGAGAAATTGCTAAAAAGACTCATGGGTTTGTCGGTGCTGATATTGAATCGCTGGCTAAAGAAGCTGCGATGTTAGCCATCAGGGATATTATCCCTCAAATTGATCTAGAACAACCAATACCACTTGATATTTTGAATAATTTAAAAATTGAAATGAAACATTTCTTAAGTGCTTTGAATATGATAGAGCCTTCTGCATTAAGAGAAGTATTAATTACTAAACCATCAGAAACATGGGATGAGGTGGGGGGTTTAGAGGATGTAATTTTGCAGTTGCAGGAAGTAATAGAGTGGCCTCTTAAATATCCGAAACTCTTTACCCATCTCGATTCTGATCCCCCCCGTGGTATCCTTTTACACGGACCTCCAGGTACAGGAAAAACTTTAATCGCAAAAGCTTTAGCGCATGAATGTGAAGTGAATTTTATCTCTATAAAAGGACCTGAATTCTTGTCCAAGTGGGTTGGGGAGAGTGAGAGAGCGGTTCGGGAAACATTCCGAAAGGCACGAGCTGCAGCACCATGCATCATCTTTTTTGATGAGATTGATGCAATTGCCACCAGAAGAGGCAGTACCGAGGGTTCTAAAATTGAGGAAAGAATCGTGTCTCAACTTTTAACAGAAATAGATGGGCTTGAAAGTTTAAATGATGTGATTCTGTTAGCAGCGACAAATAGACCAGATATGTTAGATCCTGCACTATTAAGAGCGGGGAGATTTGGTAGACAAATTGAAATCCATTTGCCTAATAAAGATGCTCGAAAAAAGATCTTAGAAATCCATCTTCAAAAAAAGCCGATCTCAGATAATGTTGATTTAGACGAGCTTGCAGAGATCATCGCAGATTTTAGCGGGGCAGATATCAAGGCGTTATGTGAAGAGGCCATACTTCTTACAATCCGTCAAGCTATTAATCAAGAAGAGATAAATGCTGATGATTGGGAGTCTGTTAAGAAAGTAAAGATATCCAAAAAAGCATTCAACAACGCATTAGAAAAGGTTTCTAAAAACGCTAAGCGTGCTCAGAAAGCCTATTCTTTAGAAATTAAAGAACCTGTCTCTGATTTATATAGATAAATACTATTTTTTCTTTTTCTTAATTTTTTACCACTTTTCACTCAGAAAGCTATGTCCTCTTTAGGGCGTGGATGAATGCGTGTAAAAATCATTAAACTCAAGCAGGTATATCCTTTTTATCCAATCCAAGGTAATAATTTCATAATGGAATATCGAAAAGAGCCTCATAGAGTCTATTCCCTCATCTATGACCTAATCGTTATAGGAAAATACCATCAACCCGTGTGCATAAAAGAGACCGGGAGTAGTGGTATCACCGTCATTTCATGACCTACCTTAGGGACTACGGGAAGTTACGCTTGTGGAGATCGTATAAGACACTATTTAGGTGCAGTGGTCAATGAAGCAAGAATCCAGCATTTTTAGGGGTTGGTAGTTCAAAATTCTCAAATATCTTTACCATGTAAATTATTAAATTTATTCTTTAAATTCTTGGATAAGAAAATAAATATTTCTGATCCTACTCCGAGAAGATAAATTCATTTCACCAATTCTGATTTTGAAAAATTGATTTGTCAAAATAACAAAAATTCTTCTTATCAAATTCTTTAAATCATTTCTAAAGGTTTTAATCATAGAAAGAAAACATTAAAAAAACTAAAATAAAAAAGGTGAAGATTAAAATGGAAGTAGTGGTTAAAACTGCTGTGAATGCCGTCGAGAATAATTCGCGGCAATCAGCTAAGGGATTTTGGAAGGACTTTGCTCAAGGATATCTTGATGTGGAAAAAATGAAACAATCAAAGGAACTTAGAAAATATAAAAAAGCATATAAAGAATTAGAAGATAAAGATTCATTTCACGCTCAGTATCTTGAAACCTTGATCTGGAATCTTGAGCACTAAATTAAAAACTTTTCTTTTCTCTCTTTTTTTGATTTTAATACTGGAAAATTCTTTTCGTCCATAGATTTTCACATAAAAGATTTATTTGAAAAAAGCATATCTAATAAATATCTAATAATTCAATTTTTAGAACAAAAAATATCCCAATTATATTACTACCAACTATAGTTTTGTATGAAAGAAACGAAATTTGATTTTTTAACTCAAAAACTAAAAATTCCAGGAACCTCCTATTCACTTCAACTTGGATTCTTAGGAGATGTATGGTTTTCACAAATTCTCAAAGCTGATAATGTCATTGCTACGCATGAATATGAGAAATGTGAGGATAAATATCCCAATCAAAATGAAATCGTTAAGTGGGTACTGCGGGCTGTGGCTATTCCCGATCTCAACCCCCACCGAATTATGAATACCATTCAAAGACTCGCAAAAGAAATAGTAGCCCAGAAAGAAAATTATGATCGTGAACATAAGCAATTAGTTAAAGAATCTAAACAAAAAACTGAAAAGATAGCAAAAAAACAGAGAAAAATGTATGAAGAGAAACTAAATTTCTTCAACACAATTAAAGGTAAAATAGAGGCTGGTGCGACGGGGGATGAAATATTACTCGAATATGATAATTATCCACGGCATTTTGCAGGTATTCTTCGTATGTATGATGCCACTTTAAAACGCATAGGGGATAAAAAAATTATTAATTATATTTTAAAAGAACGTAAGGGAAGTACAAAATTTTCTCGACTCGATTCGATGGATGCTTATCTGGAAGTAATTAAGGTTGAACAAAAGTCAATCCAAAACAAGCTCCAACAGTTAACTTCCATCTCCCATTAATGAGGTTTTTATATAAAAAAAGAAAAGAATAGGAAAGATTAAAAAAAAATTTATTTAAACTAATTTAAATATCCCGAGGTTTTACAGTCTTTCTGCCATTCTTTTTAGCTCGATCGATGGCCCGATCTAGTATCTCGATGATTCGAGCATTAAGCTTATCGCCATCAATGACACTTGAGCTTGTATTACAGTCCTTCGACTTGAGATATTCTCGAATTTTAGATTTTACATAAAGTGGTTCCACATTAGCTGCTGCAGCTTTTTTTTTCGCCATAATTTATTCCTCTTATTTTATTCAAATTTCATTAGGTTTTCGTAAAACTTAAGTTAATTATTATTTTGTACATTTTTAAATGTTTTTACAAACTGATGAATAATAGGCGTTTTCGCATTTTTCTGATGAGAAATGTGAAGAAGCGAAGAAACAAATAAATACTCTGTTTCCACGAATTATTTAAATATAGCGCAAAATATATTATAGATTTAATATTTTTAATAGATTCTATATAGGAATTACGGATAATAATTGTTTGGAATTTTAATTGAGAGAGCGGTATTTTAATATATTTAAACTCCGTATAAAATATTTTTTGTGAAAAACCCTCTCATTTTAAAAAAGAATTTAAATTTTTTGAATGGATAGTAGTTATTATATTTAATGACAAATAGAATTCCATTGATTTAAAAATTAGATGTAATTTTTTGAGATCTTAACAATCTTATTTAAAATAAAAAAAGGAAAAGTATATACTGGAGCAGATTCACTTTAATTATGGAGAGCTTTCAGAGCAGCCAGGAATACTTACTCCTGCAGTCGCTAAGCTTAACCCATAAGCTACTACCAGCATTAATGCTAATGCGGCAATTGTTTTCTTTTTCATAATCATTACCAATTTAGTTATTGGTATTCCTTTTTTCGAAATTATATATTTAAACCTATAGTATTTTCATTGAAACTAATTAGATCTTATTTTCACCTAAATCTAAACTTTCGAATTGAAAGAATAAAAGTAATTAAAAATAAAAAAAAGATGGTGTGTTTGAGTATCTACGAGCTCAATTTACCTCTAGCGTCTCAGATTTTACTCAGGTGGTTTTAATGTAATTTCAATCGAACTTACGTTATTAGACTGACCGTTTTCTCCTTCAAGGACTTCAGTGCTTAATTTAATATCTTCGTATTCTGTACCTTTTAAAAAGCGATTTCTCAGAATTTCACAGACATCTACCGCATGAGAGATTGCTCGTCCTCGTGCTTTCACGACACAATTCTCTCCTTTATTCAAAATCATCATAGTCGCCATAACATAGTTCATAGTGGGGCGTCTGCCCACATATACTGCATTTTCATCTGCCATTTTCACTTTCCTCTACTGAATTATTTGTTTTGATTTTATTTCGGTTGTATAGGGTTCTTGCTATACTAAATTTTATTTATTTCATTACACTACTTATTTCGTAATTAATTCGGGTGTAATTCAATTACGATAATTTTGCCATCATAGTTAAATATGATAAGCTTATGGTAAATAAATTGGAAGATTTTTTAAAGTTTTTTATATGCGTAGATTAAACTGGGTGGAATGCTAAAATCAAATCTCCTGATTTTTATAACAATTTCTCTTTCTTTTCATCAGACTTATGAAGTTGAGATTCCTTTTTTTGAGTTTCCTCCTTCATAAAATCCCAAATGAGACTGATGATTAGAACGAATAGAACAATGACAATCAACGGGATTAATAACCCAGATTCAGTGAAGAGTATTTTTATCCATCCAATAAAAGGTATCATACCACAAACAACTCCTAAAATTCTTTCTTCGGAAATCCATACCGGATCGGGAGATGTATTCGCGTCTCCTTTTGTTCTAAATTCCCACGTATCGCCAACTATTCTTTTATCTATCACTCTATGCACAATTGGCTCATTAGGTGCACTAGGCCATAGACCAACCGCATCGAATACGATGATATCGCCGTTCTTATCTTCTGCAGTACCATTCTTGATATCTACGGGCTCTTTTCCGTATAGAAAGAGAAGATCACCCTTAGAAAGTGTAGGCTCCATTGATCCGGACACCACTACGACCATTGGTGAGTTTGTGTTTAAAGAAAGCTGAAGAATCCAATAAATAAGAAAAGGGGACGCAATAGCAATTCCAATGAGGAGCACATAAAGGATTAATTTTTTCTTAGGTTGGGGTTTCTTCTCATTCGAAGATTTATGATTTTCAGATCTAGTATCCATCTTGTTTAAACTACAAAAAATTATATCATAATAAATGTGGTATAAAAAATAAAAATACACTTTTGGACTAGTTCGAACAAAATATTGGTATAGATAAATAGAATTGCCAATAAATCTCATAAGAGCATTTATTAAGTATTAAAACTGATTTAAAAAATTATAAAAATCCTAATTTCTGTGACTGGATTTCAAACCTATATAAATCAAATATCCGGCAACTGCTATGGATATAATTCCAATAAGAATTAAAATTTGCGTAATTATTTGTGTAGATAAACGAGTTTGATCTATATTCCAAGGATAATTGCCCTTATATAAATTCCACGGTACATCTAAGTAATTATTATAAATAAATTGCTCAACTGTCTTACCTGTAATCTCCAGACTCTCATTTGAGATATGTTGTAGCGTATCGTTTATCGTATGATGATACGGCCAGCAAGGATTATTCCAAAAATTGATAATTAAGTCCGCAGATGGTATTTCAGAGTCCACAAATGCCTTGTGATCGTCGATTATAGAATTAACTTCTGGATTAATTGGGAATACGTATGTAAATCCTAAGGCACGTCCCACAGCAAAAAGCTCATCTAATAAAGAAGAGGTGGAATATTGTTCGTTAATAAATTGCAATCCCGTTCCACCCACCATATCGAAAAGTAACATACATTCAATAGTCTCATTGTTAGGGTAATAGAAATTCTCAAGTTCGTTTACAAATCGTTCCGATCCCTCACACCAATCCCAATCAGGTATGCCGTATCCATAATCATATCCTTGATCTTCGGCATCAAAAAAGAGAAACCAGATCTGGCATGTCAGATTTTCTCGTTGGGGATATAAGATCCTTGCGAGTTCTAATAAGACGGCACATCCACTTGCTCCATCGTTTGCACCGGGCACGGGTATATCCCGATTCGAACTTATATCTTTTGTGGCTCGTGCTCTTGAATCATAATGGGCTCCTAATATAACAATCTGTTTCTTATCTTCGTTCATTTTAAAAAGAACATTGGTGCAATTGGTTTCGTACACGCTAAAGTTATGATAAAAATAGGAATAATCATTATCTATTTTTTTGAATTCGGATATAAAAAACTGGACACATTCCTTGCTTTCCGGAGTCCCGGGAATTCTATTTCCAATGTCTTGAGTCTGGTTTTTGATAAATACATAAGAATTTGAGGCATTATATTGTAGGTCTATATCAAGGTTTTTCACTGAAAGTCTAGAATCAAAAATAAAATTATATGAAAAAATAAGAATCGCGCTACCAATAAGCAATCCTAAAGTAATGAACAATGTGGCTGATTTCTTGATTTGTCTCACCTTTAAAAAAACCATTGGTTATGTGTTAATAAACTTAGACAAAAAGGAAAAAAATAAAAAGTTAATGTCTCAATTAGGCAGGCTCAAATCCTAAGTCAACCCTAGTCTCGCCTTTTATTTCGGTTTCTAAGAAGGTTACTTTAAGAGGCATTCCTATATTAATAGAATCAGGTTTGCCTTCATCCACTCCGACTAATTGAGCGCTAACCATAGGGCCTTCATCAAGCTTTATTACGGAAAAGCAATAAGGATTTTTTCTATCATACCCCTTCTCCACAAAATATGGTGTTCCAACAGTAATGCTTGTAAACGCGGCTAATTCGCCCTTTCCAGACATCTCAACCCATTGCATATTAGAATTCATGCATTTATTGCATAATTTACGCGCTGGAACATAGGTTTCTCCGCATTCATTGCATTTTGAGCCCATTAATTTCTTATTACGAATATATTCTAAATAGCTTTCTATTGTAAATGGTTTTTCTTGTGACATTTTTAGTATTCACCTCATTTTTCATAAATTGTGACCACACAGCTCGCTCCAGATCCACCTAAGTTGTGAGTCATGGCTCGTTCTACGTCAAATTGTACTTGTCGATTCCTCTCTGCTATCCCCCGCATTTGCTTGAAAATCTCCACTGCTTGGGCAGCACCCGTCGCGCCTACTGGATGACCTTTTGATTTCAAGCCACCGCTAGTATTAATCGGTAGTTTGCCATCAAGTTTGGATTCTCCATTCCGTACGGCCTCAGCAGCTTTTCCTTTCTCATAAAAACCAAGATCCTCCATAGCGAGAATTTCTGCGATGGTGAAGCAGTCATGAACTTCTGCGATTTGTATATCCTTAGGACCCATCCCTGCCATTTCATATGCTTGTCTTGCTGCTTCTTTTGTAGCCGCAAACGAAGTAATCTCCTCTCTATCATGGACAGAAAGAGCAGCGCTCCCTTGTCCCGTCCCGGCTATCCAAAGCGGAGTATCAGTAAAGTCTTTTGCTTTGTTTTCAGCAGCCAAAAACAAACATGCTGCTCCATCCGTGATTAAGCTACAATCGAATAATCGAAGAGGATATGCTATGATTGGATTGGAAGAACTTTTAAGAAAATCAAGTTCATTCTGCCAATCAGGAACCTCGCGCCCTTGTTTTTCATAACGAGCTTTTTTGCTATTCATCAAATCTTTAATTGATTGTTGCATTTGAGCGTATGGATTCTCAGCCCCATTAGCATGATTCTTTATTCCGACATTCATCAAATCTTCCGCGGTAGTGCCGTACTTTTTAAAGTGCGCCGAAGCTATTGTACCATAAAGTCCAGGAAATGTTGCTCCTGCGGGATATTCGAATATATTATCTGAAGCGGTTGCCAATACATCTGTAACATTCACAGTGGGTTGTTCTGTCATACATTCACAACCACACACCGCGATTACATCATGTACTCCGGAGGCGATAGCTAAGATGGCTTGTCGCATAGCGATGCCACTACTCGCACAGGCCCCTTCGAACCGGGCAGCTGGTTTAGGCGTCAACCCAACTAGGTCTGCCATTTGAGGGCCTAAATGTCCTTGGTGATTGAATAAATCTGAAGAGTAATTCCCTACATAACAAGCATCAATGTCTTTCGGTTCTATTCCGTTATCCGTTTTTTCAACCGCATCTATCCATGCATCAACCCACATATCGGGATTCCTTTTTTCAGGAAAATGCTGTCCGAATTTGGACATACCAGCTCCGATTAAAGCTACTTTTCTTGCTAATTTTCCCATATTAATTCACATTGAATAATTTTGAATTGTTAAAATTTTCTTACAGAAGTAAATATTATAAAAGATAAAAATTTTCAACTTAAGTCTAATAATTATTCATTTTCTCATCATATTAAAATTTGAAAATTCCCAATACGAACCAATCGATAATCCAAAGGAAATTTTAGATTGAGTATGATTTTGTTTATTAACCATATTTTTATAAAAAGCTAAAACAATTTAAGATCTGAGTTAAAAAAGAATAAATTATCGCTTCTCTTCTGGATGGGAATTTGGTTAAGTATGCAAAAAAAAAACGTATTGTGAGTTAGGAGATATTGTTCTATTAGATTTAGAAAAACCTTAAATATTATTTTCTCCTTTTGTTTCTCATTAAAATCGATTTTTAATTAATTCTATTTTATGAAAGAAATCAATTCCTCTGTTAAAGGCTTGATTGAAGGGGAAAAATTAGTTATCCTTGTCGGGGCTGGATGTTCTGTAGAGAGACCTTCAAATCTTCCCATGGCAAAAACGATGATTGATGCTATTATTGAATTTACATGCGCTGAAGGAGAAATTGAACAGCTCAAGGATTTATCATATTTGAAATTCGAGCAATTATTAGAGATAATTCGTAATCATATAGATCCAGAACTGAAAATTTGTAATTATTATGCTTTATGCGACATTCCTAATATTTATCATCTGTTTCTATCCAAAATGCTCCAAGCGGGTCATTTCGTAATTACGCCAAATTTCGATTGCCTTATTGAGTATAACTTAAAGGAATTGGGGGTTCCATCAGATAAAATCATCCCTGTAATAACTAAAAAGGATTATGAAAAAGCGAGGGATCCAATAAAGCTTTGTAAAAATGATAAAAAGGCAGTCTTTAAACTACATGGGTCTTCTAAAAATGTTATTACACAAGAGGATACCCACAATTCCTTGATTGATACTATAAAAAGGATCGGAACTCTTAAAGAACAAAACGAAGAAGTCCAATTAGAACCCTATAAATATCGACTATTTGAAAAAGTTTCTAAAAATCGTATATTATTGGTCATGGGTTATTCCGCATGTAATGATCTGGATATTTTACCTCTTATAAAGGAGATAAAAAGCTTTAAATCTCTAATTTGGATCAACCAAAATGAAGATGCTGGTGAAAAAGAAAGAGTTTTTGAGATCGGAGAAGATTTAACTGAAATCAATGAACTTTCGGATGAAATATATCAATCGCTTTATGATTTACATAGAACAAGCAATTCAAAGCGTATTTATTTAATAGAAGCAAATACTTCTCAATTAATCAGTGATTTTTTGACAAAAGAATCCTCATTAACCAGTAAAACGTTTTTAGTAAGTCCGAACCAATGGTTTCTTGAAAATTTAACCCCTCCCGATGAGTTTCAAAAATATGCGATTGCAGGTGAAATTTATTATGTTTTGAATAAATTCAACGACTCAGAAAGATGTTTAGGAATAATTCAATCGCTTGCGGAGAAAAGAGAAGAGATATTATGGAAATTATACGCCCAGTATAACTTTGGCAAAATTAAATATATGTTAGGGGAGGGAGAACAAGCTTTAAAATACTATCAAGAGGCCCTTAATATAGCACAAGAATATGGAGACATTCCAAAACAGATTAATATTTTAAATAGAATAGCCCAAACATACGATCGCTTAGAGAATTATTCAAACGCAATTGAAACCTATGAAAAGGCTCTTAAACTCTATGAAGAGATGAGAGATCCATCTGGAAAAATGTCTACATTCAAAAAAATTGGATACATTTTTAGATTGATAGGAAACTACCAAAATGCACTTAAAAATTATGAAAAAGCGTTTAAGATTGCAAAGAAATTTAAAGATCAATACGAGATAGGTAATTTACTTAGTAATCTAGGAAGAATCTTATTCTTCTTGGGAAATTATGATAAATCAATACAGAAGTACCAAGAAAGCACTAAGGTATTTGGAAAATTAGATTACTCTTCTGAAAAGGCAAGTGTTCTTACAAACTTAGGACAGGTATATGAAGCGTGTGGAAGATATATGGATGCGGTAAATGCTTGCAAGGAAGCTATCCTAATTTTCGACGATTTAGGAGATTTGTCAGGAAAAGCTTCTCAATATAATAATATAGGCTTAGTTTATTTTAGGCAAAGTGATTATGAAAATGCGCTTAATTATTATAATAAAGCGCTCAATATAGTTAAAGATCTCGGAGATATTTCGCGTCAAGGAACATATCTGAATAATATAGGTTTAGTATATTATTCTTGGGGAGATTATGGAAATGCTGTGAACCATTATGAAAAAGCAGTTGAAATTGCTCAATCAACAGGAGACATTATAGGAGAAATATCTTGCCTAAATAATATGGCAATAATATATAAATTGCAAGGTCTTCTAAAAGAAGCTTTAATAAAATATGAGAAAGCATTTGAAATTGTTAATGAATTAGGAGATCTCCAAGGAAAAGTAACGCTCCTTAATAATATAGGACAGATTTATAATGATCAAGGGGATTTTGAGAATGCCCTTAAGAATTATACCGAAGCCCTTGAAATTTCAGATTACTTAGGAGATATTTCAAAAAAAGGAGCGTGCCTTAGTAATTTAGGTTTAATATATTATAGAGAAAAGAAATATGATGAAGCACTCAATAATTTTAAAGAAGCACTTAAAATCGATGAAATTTTAGGTGATCGTTCTGCAATTGCAACCGATTATGGTCATATTGGATTGATTAATTATGATTTTGGAAAATATGATGAGGCCTTACATAATTATAAGATGGCTTTAGAAATTGATGATCAACTAGGCGATCTCTATTCTAAAGCTAATCATCTCAATAATATTGGGCTCATTTATTTCGAACAAAAAAAATTAGTTGATAGCTTAAATAGTCTCGAAAATGCATTGACTATTTTTAGAGATTTAGGACTGGAAAATGCTCCAAAGACTCAGACCCTTAAAAGGAACATTGAAAATGTGAAAGATTCTATCAAATCCTAAATCTTTTAAAATTTGCCAAAAATTGAAAATTTAAATCTAAAAAAAAATAATTAATATATATTATGAGTAAATCTAATTTAGAGCCAGTTAAATTCGATGATTATGAGATTGGAGATTCCGCGAAATTTACAAAAACTATAACTGAAGAGGATGTGATGAAGTTTGCTGAGGTATCAGGGGATTATAATCCGCTTCATATCGACCCCGAGTTTGCCAAAACGCAAATGTTTGGAGAACAAGTTGCACATGGCGTAATAAGCGTTGGACTCATCTCTGCGGTATTAGGTATGGAACTATTTGGTCCGGGCATATTATATGGAGAGCAATCGGTCAGATTTGTAAAACCTGTATATTTCGGAGACGAATTAACTGCGGTTGCGACCGTTAAGGAAAAATATACTAAAAAAGATGGCAAGCTAAAATTCATTCGCTGTACAACCCAAGTCTTAAATCAAGAAGAGGAACTAGTCACTGACGGAGAGGCTGTGGTAATGGTTATGAATTAAAGTTTAACTCCTAAAATTTCTTTTATTTATTCTTTTTGAATAACTTAATAAGACCATAAGATAAAAAAATTATTAAAAAAAAGAGAGATTGATTAACCCTTATTGACTCGCTTCTTCCAGGATTTGCTTAATTTTATCTATGGTAGAAGGATCTTCTATCGTGCTTAAATCACCGGGTTCTTTCCCTTCGGCTAGATTTTTTATAGCTCTTCGAATTACCTTTCCAGAGCGGGTTTTTGGAAGTGCCTTCACGAAATAAACGGCTTTAGGGGTTGCTACAGGTCCTATTTCTTCTCTTATTAGGGTTTTCATTTCCTGCTCTAACTCTGGAGTTCCCTCATAACCTTGTTTTAGTACAACCATAGCAATTGGAACTTCACCTTTCACTTCATCTTCTACACCAATACAACTTACTTCAGCAACGTGAGGATGCGTGGAAAAGACCGCTTCCATCTCACCAGTCCCTAATCGATGACCTGCTACTTTTATTACTTCATCTGCTCGACCCAGCACGTAAAAATAACCATCTTCGTCTTCGATCCCATAGTCCCCAGTTGAGTAATAATCATGACCAGCAAAAGCTCTATAATATGAATTTACATATCTCTCATCATTTCTATAGACAGTTAAAAGGACCGCGGGAGGTGTGGGCGGAACAGCAACGAGATACCCTTTATTGCCCTTTTCAATTTCATTTCCTTCAAAATCAACTACTTTTAAATTCCAACCCCACATTGGTTTAGTCGGGCTTCCAGGTTTAATTTTAAGTGGGGCAATACCATAGGGATTCGCTAATATTGGCCAGCCTGTGTACCGTTTGAAAGAGAAATTCTTTCTCACAAAAAATTTCGGTCTGCCAATAATTGTCAACAATAGCAATTCCCTCTCCTAAAACGCGTTTCATCCATTCATAAGTTGCCTCATCAAGCGGTTCTCCAGCCAGATAGATTGTTTGTAATGAGCTTAGGTCATTATCCGTAATATATTTCTCATCGAATTTTCTTAAAATCCTGAATGCCGTTGGAGCTGAAAAAACAGTATTTACGTTATATTTTTCAATAACTTTAAACCACGCATTTGGTTCGGGATAGACTGGGGTTCCTTCATAAATTATAGACGTACACCCTTTAAATAAAGGCCCATAGATAATGTAGGAATGTCCGACTACCCATCCAATATCGCTAGTGGCAAAATAAACATCCTCGGTATCAGTGTTAAAAATCGATTTCATCGAATGATATAACGCAACCAAATGCCCTCCCGTATCTCGAACGACTCCTTTGGGTTTTCCTGTAGTTCCGCTTGTATAGAGAATGTAAGAGGGGTCCGTACTTTTTACTCTCACTGGTTCGACAAATATATCCTCATCTTTCTTTTCCATTAAATCACTCCAATATACATCTCTCCCTTCAACCATCTTATGGTCTACAATATTCCGATTCACGACAACTGCATGAGGAACTTTATAATCAGTTGTTTCTAAAGTTTCATCCACAATCGATTTGAGATCAACTTCTTTTCCTCCCCTTTTTCCTCCGTCTGCACAAATGACAAGCTTAGGTCTGGAATCATCAATTCTTACCCCTAAAGATCGAACGGAAAAACCCGCAAAAACAACAGAGTGTATCGCACCTATTCGAACGCATGCTAGCATGGCGATAGCTGCTTCTGGAATCATCGGTAAATAAATAACAATCCGATCTCCCTTCTCAACACCATAATCCTTTAAAACTCTCGCAAATTTATTTACTTCCTTTAGTAAATCTTTATAGGTAAGAATTCTTTCTTCATTGAGTTCTGAGGAATACCAAATATAGGCGGGCTTATTTGGGAATTTTTCTGCCCATCTATCAACTGCGTTATAACAGGTATTCGTCTCTCCGCCAACAAACCATTTATAAAATGGAGGGTTGCTATCGTCTAAAATTTTATCCCATTTTTTATACCAATAAATTTTCTCAGCAATTGGTGTCCAAAACTCTTCAAGATCATTTAAAGATTTTCTATGTAATTCTTCATACTTCTTGAGATTATCATCCATATTCATTTTTGATCAACTTATAGTTATATTTTGATAATATAATTTTGTAAATTGTAAATCTATATTAAAAATTTGAGATTTCAAGAGAATTTAACATCATTAATTGAGTAAGATATATTTTTAAAACACCAAATCAAAGAATGAGGTCTGATAATTGGCCTATGACAAATTATTTTCTAAATTAAAAGAGAAAGTGGAAATTTATCTCCAAATTAATACTCAATTCCATAACGGGCTTGAATACCCTTACTGGAATAATAGTGCTTAATCATTTTCATTTCTGTAAGAAGGTCTGCGCGTTCTCTTAATTTCGGATGAATTGGATGACCTCCCGTAATCACCAATTCGACCTTTTCTGGTTTATTTTCGATTATTTCCATTACTTCATCGATTTTAATTACACCCATTTGAAGCGCGACCCCAATTTCATCTAAAATCACAATATCATATTCATCGCTGGTAATTATCTCTTTTGCAAATTCTAAGGCCTTTTTCCCCTCTTCCAAATCAATATCGCCAGGAATTTCTATTAACTCTGTTGTACCAAATTGTTTGACCTGGAAATGGGGAATTTGTTTGATTGCGTCGATTTCTCCGTATTGTGTATTTCCTTTCATAAATTGAATCATATATACCTTAAATCCGTGACCAGTAGCACGCAAGCCTTGCCCCAGCGCAGCAGTAGTTTTTCCCTTACCCCTGCCAAAATAAACTTGTACGAGTCCTTGTTTTAATCTTTTTCGCGTCATTTAAACCGTTTTGAATAATTATTATGATCAATAAGATAATAATTGGAATTGTTTTTTAATATTTAAAATATTTATTAACACTCAGATGAATTCTTCGAAGAATCAAGACTTAAATTTCTATACATCAATTAATTATTATATTTTATTCAAATTTAAAAATAGGGAAATTTTGGATGACTCAGAATAAAATAATGCCTTTGGAAGAAGCCATCTCCACATATATAGATGATGGCGACCTTGTGGGAATTGGTGGCTTATCATTTTGGAGAAAACCAATGAGCGCGTGTCGTGAAATAATAAAGCAAGCAAAAAAAGACTTAACTCTCTGCACCTTTGTTGGCGGTATAGAAATTGATATGCTGGTTGGAGCAGGATGTGTATCAGAAGTGAAAGCTTCGTTTGTTGGAATGGAAGTATTTGGAATGGCTCCGAATTATCGAAAAGCCGTTGAAGAAAACACAATTAAAATCTCCGAAGAGACGGAAGCCACTATTGCGTTAGGATTAAGATGCTCCTATTTAAAAGTTCCATTTATGCCATTGAGAGGAATCATAGGAACAGATTTTCCGAAAGTCAGGGATGATATTAAACAATTTAGAGATCCCTTGGGAAGTGGTACTCAGTTGATGGCTCTTCCTAAGATCGATCTTGATGTTGCTATCATCCACCTACCTTATGCTGATGAGAACGGGAATGGAAACATACCAGGTGCGGTGTGGATGGATGCAGATATGGCAAAAACCGCTAAAAAGACAATAATTACATGCGAGAAAATTGTAGAACTCGAGGATATCATCCACATGCCAGGGAAAGCGCAACTTCCCATGCAAACAACAACAAGCGTATCAAGAGTTCCTTATGGTGCCCATCCAACCTCATGTTTTCCAATATACACCTTCGACGCTCATCATATACAACATTACATCGAAATGGAATTTGAGGAGTATAAAAACGATTATATTGCTAATAAAAACCAGGTCCAATACCTTGAAGCTGCGGGTGGAGTTGAGAGAATCTTTAATGTATTATTATAAAGGTGAAAAATATGAACGACAAAATAAATGAGTATACAATAGACGAGTTGATGACTGTGCTGATGGCAAGAGAGGTTAGAAATGATGATGTGATGATCGTTGGAGTGGCAACACCTATGGTTTGGGCTGCATTCACTTTAGCAAAATTAACCCACGCCCCTGAAGCGATATATCATTATATTATGGGAAATACTTTTGTATATGAGCCACGTCAGGTATCTTTATTATATTTAGAAATGAACACAAAAAGAGCATATAGGTTTCAAAACTCGGTTGAATGCACCCTTGAATCTTTACCATCTGATAAATTAACCACCATCGAATGGTTCAGACCCGCACAAGTGGACCAATATGGAAATACTAATAATATTTGTATTGGAGACTGGAAGAATCCAAAGGTTCGGCTCCCGGGATGCGCGGGTATAGCTGACTTCAGTATGTTCTATTCACGTGGTTCCTTTTTATATACACCCCGACACGACCCCCGTACCTTTGTTCCAACAGAGAAATTATTTTTCATCTCTGGGGTGGGTTTTCAAGAAGGGAAACAATCGGTGTGTGGGGGTGCTGGACCTCAATGTATGATCACCGATCTTGCGTATCTTGATTTTGATCCGACCAGTAAGCAGATGAGGGTAAAAACAAAGCATCCTGGTGTAGAACTCAAAACAATAAAAGAGTCAACTGGATTTGATTTAGTCATACATGATAATATTGATGAAACCATACCCCCCACTAAGAGAGAACTCGAATTATTAAGAAACAAGGTCGATCCTTTAGATATTCGGAAACTTGAAGTGCTTTCAGGAGAAGAGCGGAAATATTTGTTGAATGAGATTATTCAGAGAGAGATAGCAATGGAAAAGAGATTTCCTCGAAAATTAGATAATTAAAAAAATTTCTTTTTTCCAGAATTGAACCTCTGAACAAGCTATTCCTTTTTAATATCAAAATGGACATTCTCAAATATATTGTGAATTTTTTCATGGATTTTAAACTTATTATTTACTATTTTTGAGCCTATATCCTTCAGATCTTCCTCGTTAAAGAGATTATTTAGCAAAATAGATTCAATCTTGTTCATTATAGCATCTTTTACTTTATAGGCATATCTTCTCTTCTTTTTTTCTTCAAAAAGATCAGATAATTCGACATATTCCTTATGTTCCCAAATTCTCTCAAGCAATTCATCCACACCCTCTCCTTTAATGGAATTTGTCATAATCACGGGAGGTCTCCATCCACTTTGAGTCGCAGTGGCATCATCAAGCATCATCTCAATTTGGACAGCTACTTCATCCCCACCTAAATCTTTTTTATTTATATCATAAATATCTGCAATTTCTATTATTCCTGCTTTTTGTGCTTGAATAGAATCCCCCGCTCCAGGAATTAGAATTAAAATCGTAGTATATACTAGTTTATATATTTCGAATTCGGCTTGTCCCACTCCTACGGTTTCAATGATGATTACATCCATACCAAATGCTTCATATAATAAAGAGATATCAAACACTGCTCGAGAGATTCCACCTTTATATCCTCTGGATGCTAAACTTCGCATAAACACGTTTGGATGACAAGAAATCTCTGATAACCGGACACGGTCTCCTAAAAACGCCCCTCCACTAAAGGGAGAAGTGGGATCAACAGATATAACTCCAACTTTCATGTCCTTTTCCACCAATCGCTTAACCAATTGTCCAGTTAGAGTACTTTTCCCAACCCCAGGTGATCCCGTCAGTCCAATAATGTAGGACTCATGTTCGATATCATCAAGGTGCTGAAAAATTTCTAACGCAGAATCGGGTTCATTTTCAATAAGTGTAATCAATCGTGCTAAAGCTACCTTATCTTCATCTTTAAACCTTTCACATAAATCTTCTATATCATATTTTTTATCCACAAAAAGTACACCATCATTATTGTGTTCCCAATCTAGTATCCATAAAATAATTAAGAAATTCCGAAATGGAAAAACCTTAATTATCTATGGTAAAAAATATTTTGTATTATTATTATTTTATGAAATCTAAATGGTTGTTATGGTTAGATTAATAAAGTTCAAGAAAAATCATTACTAAAACCATTTAATTTTCAGCTAGAAAAATATTCTCCTATTTCAAAAAATAAATTGAAAAAAGAATTTGTTAAAATTAAGGCTATTTGAGATTCTCGTGAATGAAGTCGACAATATCTTGAGTCATCGTTCCTGGACCATAGACATTAGCAACGCCCATTTCTTTTAACTTTGGAAAATCTTTCGCGGGAATTACACCTCCCACTAATACCATAAAATCGTCTTTTAACCCCTTTTCATCCAATTTATCGATAAGTTGTTTCGTATAGGCCAGATGTGCTCCCGAATGGATACTCAGTCCAATTATGTCCACATCTTCGTGAACGGCAGATTCTACAATCTGACTGATATTTTGGAATCCTCCAAAGATTAACTCCATTCCCGCATCCCTTAAGGCTCTGGAGACTACGATACCTCCTCTCCAATGACCATCTATACCCGGTTTAGACATTAAAACGCGAATTTTTTTAGTTTGCTGCATTTTTACACCTCCAGAATTAGATTGCTAATGGTGGCTCCCATATACCCCAGATTTCTCTATAAATATCGCATACTTCTCCGACAGTAGCACCTTCTTTTGTGGCTTCCATTACTACGGGCATAACATTTTCTTCCTTTTCACAAACTGTTCGCAATTTATCTAAAATCTCCTCCAATTTATCATTGTCACGACGCTTTTTCAGTTTTTCCACCCGTTCCCTCTCGATTTTCATAGCCTCATCATTGGTTCGAAAAACATCGGTTACTTCATCATAAGGAACTGGATACTTATTCACTCCAAGAGTTATCTCCTCACCCGTTTCCATTTTCTTCTGGCGCTTATGGAAGGCATCTCTCATCTCTTTATATAACCAACCAGTAGAAAGAGCTTTGTCAATGGAACCGACTTTTTCAATTTTATCCATATAATTCCATACTCGCTCCTCAATTTCATCGGTTAACCATTCTACATAATAAGAGCCTGCTAATGGATCGACAGTATTAGTGATTCTCGTCTCATCTGATATAACTTGCTGAGTTCTAAGTGCAATTAATGCAGCTTCTTTTGAGGGTAGACAAATCGCTTCGTCAAAAGAATTGGTATGGAGAGATTGACATCCTCCAAGGGTTGCTTCAAGTGCTTGGATTGCCGTCCTAATAATATTTACTTTGGGTAGCTGAGCCGTCAATGAACTCCCCGCAGTTTGAACATGAAATCTGAACTGCATAGATTTTGGATCTTCAACTTCATATCGATTCTTCATCAACTTTGCCCATATTCTCCTAGCCGCACGATATTTTGCGATTTCTTCAAAGAAATCCTTATGAGCAGAAAGATGGAATGCTAATCTATTAACAAAATCATCTGCTTTCCACCCTCTATCTACTATTTCATCAATGTGCGAACAAGCACTCGCAAAGACAAAGCCTAATTCTTGAACGGCATCAATACCACCTTCCCGATAGTTATAACCTGTGAAATTGATTGGATGCCATTTTGGGACATTACCCATCGGAACAGTCCATTCGATAAAGTCACAAGCCAAACGGAGCAAATGATCCGGGGGAACGTTCTTATAAGGAATATATCCAACTGTCATGGTCAAGATATCATTTTGCGTCGTTCCCATAAGATTTCTAATATCATATCCTCTCTTTTTCGCCATATTAAAATACATCGAACATACCGGTGCGGCAGTAAATGGCTCAACAACCAAAGCCACACTGATTTTATCGATTGGGATATCTTCGGTTAGAGCGAATAAACTGTCAATGCAGTAGAGTGGGACGCCAGAAGTACCAACCTCTGGTGCTCCATCTGCATTCGAAGGATCGATACCATTAAACGTTAATGCATCAACCGCCGCAGAAAAGCCCGTTTCTCCGTGTTTATAAAGAAATTTCCATCTTTCATTTGTCTCTTCTGGAGTACCATGCCCGCTAAATAACCTCATAGTCCAGATTCTTCCCCGATACATGGTAGGATACGGTCCACGCGTATAAGGAGGCTGTCCAGGAAATCCCAATTCTTCAAGATAATCTCCTTTTACGTCTAATGGAGTATATAAGCGCTTCACTGGAATTCCCGAATCGGTTTCAAATTTAGTATCTCGCTCACCTACATCTTTATATTTCTTTTCCCATTTTTCTTTTTCTCTTCTAATATTTTCTAAATATTCATCATCATACATAATTTTTACACTCGTGCTTGGGCTGAACAATTAAAATTAGTTTTCATAAAGCATTACAATATTATTGTATAATGTTCTTAAAAAATTTAATCTTTGAAATCAATTTATTTCATACATAATTGTGCGAAATCTTGATGCATCTCTCTTGTTAGTTATTTAGGATCTCGAAACGTAAAAGATAAAATCGTTTATCTGGAATTCCCAAGCAAAAAAGAATTCATTGTATTTCCTCTTATCCCAAACATCACCGATTTTTTGTATATTTTTCCATAATTCAATTAACAGAGATGGTTCGCAAGGTGTTTTTCTATGAGAGGGGTAGAGCTTGTCAATTTTTTGTTTATCCCATAAATTAATTAGTTTTGAAAGTGTTTTTAAGACCCGTGGGAATTCTTGTCGTCTTGGGAGGAAAATATCACCATAATATGCCACATCACCCGTAAAGAGCATTTTCTTATCTGTTTGAATACATATGGATCCAGAGGAATGTCCTGGGGAGTGAATAATCTCCGCCTTTATCCCTCCTAATTCAAATGTTTTTCCATCTTCAAGAGGATGAACTTTTTCGGCGGGAGGGATGAGATGATCATATTTTTCATACCTTTTCACAATTTTAGCAGGAGAATTTTGTAGGAAAAATACACTATATCCATGAGAGACTATATTAGCTTCATTCTTATGAATATATACCTCTTTAAATTCATGATTGCCTAAAATATGATCCCAATGAGCGTGTGTATTCACCACAATTAAATCTCTTTGACCTATGATTCGCTCCACAATCGGTCTTAAAGGATAAAGCCCGCAACCAGTGTCGACAAGAATGGCTTTTTCTGAACCCAAAATTACATAAAGATTGAGGGGATCATTACGATAGATAGGATGGATTTCTGAAATATTTTCTTGGATTGTATAAATGAATTGATTAAGCCTCTCAACATGAAAATGATTAGTGTCAGAACACATTAATGTTACAAATAGTTAAATGGAAATATAGTTGTATCTATTGCTTTTATATTGAAGAAAAATCTAATCCAATAAGAAAAAGAGGGAATAGAAATTTAGGATAGCTTAGTGCAACAATTTACGCATAAAATATCTTCAATTGATCTAACACCGCAATCACCTAAATCACATTCCCATTTGTGAGTGTTTCCGTTCAGCGTAATACCAAGCCCACAACTTAGAGGAATAGTTTCGATGGTTCTCCCGCAGTTCACACATGTTAAATCCATTTTAAACCCTCCAGATATTTAATTTTAGTCTATTTAATCAAATTCCATATTATCCTAATAAGAGTTGGGACTATGAAAATTATCTGATACGTGAAATTGGATTAAGATTTAAAAGATTTTGAGGTGATTATTTATGAAAAATAGGCTTTTTTATTGAGTGGAAGCCTTGACATTAAACATCCCATTCTATTTCACCATGAAAAATTAAAAAACTAAGATTCTATTTGGTTTTAGCTATAAAAGAGAAATTAACAAAGAATCTACAAATTATTAGTATTTTTGTGTAAGATGGACAATAATTCTTTAAATTTTTATCCCTTAATACTGAATTCCACAAATTTTTTATTTTTCCGTCAATTCTTTTAGACTAATTTATATTAAACAAATAATAAAATGATGAATGATGGAATTTTCGTTAAATAAGAGACAGAAGATGATTCGAAAGATAACTCGAGAATTTGCAGAAGAACATATTGCACCAGTCGTGGAGGAAAGCGACCAAAACTCCCAATTAGATCCTAAAGTATTTGAAATGATGAAAGAGATGAAATATTTTGGGACTTGCATTCCACAAGAATATGGAGGTGCGGGTTTACAAGATGATACAATTAGTTTCTGCATCGTCACGGAAGAGATCGGTCGTGTAGATGCCTCTTGGAGTATCACCACGGGAGTACATTGTTCGGTTTGTGCTTATCCGATTTATCGCTTTGGGACAGATGAGCAAAAAGAACGATTTTTAGTTGACCTTGCAATGGGTGAAAAGTTAGGGGCTTTCGCATTGACAGAAGCCAACGCCGGTTCTGATGCTGGAGGTGTACAATTGACGGCTACTAAAGATGGAGATGAATATATTCTAAATGGAAGTAAAATATTTGCCACAAATGGTGGTATTGCTGAAACTTTACTTGTGGTCACCTCTACTGGACAGAAAGGCAGAAGGAAAGAACTTACCATCTTTATTGTAGATACTAACACACCAGGTTATTCTGTTGGAGTTAAAGAAGATAAGCTGGGTGTTCGGGCATCAAATACTTCTGAATTAGTTTTTCAAGATGTAAGAGTACCAGAGGAAAATATTTTGGGAAAAGTAGGACAGGGATTTCGCTTAGGTATGCAGATTTTAGATTATGGAAGGATATTGATGGCAGCGCAATGTGTAGGACTTGGACAAGCTTGTCTTGAAGCGTCGATCAAGTATGCAAATGAGCGTGTTCAGTTTGGGCAACCTATAGGGAGATTCCAAGGAGTACAATGGAAAATTGCAGATATGGCCACAGCCGTGGAATCCTCCCGCTTACTTACCTATAAAGCCGCTTATAAATGCGATATAGGAGAAGATTTTGGACATGATAGTGCGATGGCAAAATTAGTTGCTTCTGAAGCCGGAATGCAAGCTGCCCATGATGCGGTTCAGATTCATGGCGGATATGGGCTAATGAAAGCTTATGATGTTGAAAGATACTTCCGTGACGCTAAAATGGCTGAAATATATGAGGGGACTTCGGAAATACAAAGAATGGTTATTGCGAATCATCTACTACGAAAAGGTGCGTGAGGTGAACATTAATGAAAATATTTGTTTGTATTAAACAAGTTCCGGGAGTCTCAGAGGTCAGAATAGATCCTGAAACCAATACCTTAATCAGGGAAGGGATTCCAAGTATTATAAATCCAATGGATAAGAATGCCGTTGAATTAGCCTTAGAAATAAAAAAGAAATATGGAGCAGAAACGATTGGAATTAGTATGGGCCCCCCTCAAGCAGAAGAGGCGCTTAGAGAAGCTTTGGCGATGGGATTGGATGAAGCATACTTATTAACTGATAGAGCCTTCGCGGGTGCTGATACCTTAGCCACATCCCATACATTATATCTTGGAATTAGTACTTTATTAGAAAAATTTAAAGAACGGGATAATTATTTAGTCATATGTGGTACTCAAGCTATTGACGGAGATACCGCCCAAGTCGGTCCAGAGCTCGCAGAGGAATTAGGTATCCCTCAAATTACATATGTTCAAAAATTTGAATTGCAGGATGGGAAAGTTATCGTTGAGCGAGCGTTTCGAGGGGAAGAGATTGTTGTAATTGAGACCAAATTACCTGTACTTATCTCTGTGTTAAAAGATGTAAATGAACCGAGATATCCAACCTTAGATGGAATTGTTAATTCCTATGAGAAGGAGGTCAAATACCTTACTCATGAAGATCTAAAAGCAAAAAAACAAAACATTGGACTAACAGGCTCGCAAACAGAAGTGTGGAGAATATTTGTACCAAAGCGAAAGGGTGAACATCTAATTCTTGAAGGATCTATTGAAGAAAGAGTGAATCAACTATGCGAAAAATTAAGGGAAGATAAATTAATCTAAGGAGGTAAAACTAAATGAGTATAATAATAGATAGTGAATTATGTACGGGATGCGGGGCTTGCGTAGACAATTGTCCTTACGGAGGGATGGATGTCAAGGATAATATCGCTTGTATTACTGGAGAATGTACGTTATGTGGTGCTTGTGTGGATGTGTGTCCCGTAGAGGCAATCACGATTGAAAAAGAAGAATTTAAAGTTCCGAAAATGGATCTTTCCAAGTATAAAGGTGTTATGGTGATTGGGGAGCATTTTAGAAATGAGATTCAAAATGTAGTCTATCAGCTCTTAGGAAAAGGACGGAGTTTAGCGGATCAATTAGGGGTCAATGTCTCTGTTGTCCTTTTAGGTTCAGAGCTGGATGATAAGCTAGAAGAATTAGGTCAATATGGTGCAGATGAGGTTATTTACGTTAAATCACCAATTTTAAAAGATTATTATTCAGATTTATATGTGAATACATTAACTGAAATAGTACAAGAGAAAAAACCCGAAATAGTTCTAATAGGAGCTACACCCACTGGAAGGGATTTTGCCCCAAGACTTTCAAAACGATTGTATGCGGGATGCACAGCGGATTGTACGGGTTTAGATATCGAAGAGGAGTCTGGAAATCTTCTCCAGACGAGACCCACATTCGGGGGAAATATTATGGCAACCATTAGAACCCCCACAAGTAGACCGCAAATGAGTACCGTCCGCCCAGGAATATTTGATCCCATTGAAAAGATTGAGAAAAAACCAGAAATCACGATAATTGAGAAAGAATTTGAAGAAGAGGATTCTGTGACAAAGATTTTAAAAATAATTGATAAAGAAAAAGCGGGAATCAATCTTGAAGAAGCAGAAATAATAGTATCAGGCGGGCGTGGAGTTGGTGGGAAGGAAAATTTTAAAATCATCGAAGAATTAGCGGAGGCTCTCGGAGGCGAAGTTGCAGGATCGAGAGTAACGGTTGAATTAGAATGGATTGACCATGATCGCCAAGTTGGACAGACGGGAAAGACAGTTTCCCCGAAATTGTATATCGCATGTGGGATTTCTGGTGCCATCCAACATTTGGTTGGAATGGAAAATTCAGATATCATCGTGGCCATTAATAAGGATCCGAACGCTTCCATATTTGATGTAGCGCATTATGGAATCGTGGATGATTTACATAAAGTAATCCCTGCTCTCACGGAAGAGATTAAACGTAGAAAAGCTGGAAAATAATCTTTTCATTTTTCATTATTTTTTCATCAAAACTGTGCTATACCCCTAATCTATTAGCCTAAATATTTACATCGTTGCCACCTATAATCTCCATGAGAGAAACACATATTAGGAAATTTTAGGTAGCAGAGTTTTTATTTATTGAGAAATAATTGAATAATCCCAATGACAAAAAACCATGCAAATAATCCTATGATATATATCCATTCCCATACTCTCGAGAAGGCAAATTCGGGACCTGTAGAGAGGATTAACTCCACAATTCCTTTTCCTTGGAGCAAATGTGGGATAAATGAGAGAGAAAAAATAAGCGCGCTAAATGGGACGAAGATTGCAATTATTCCAATTCCATATGGCCATCTCTCATCGAATATAATTGCTAAGTTATAAAAAAAGACCATAAATGACGAGCCCAAGAAAAAAAACATTGCGGTAAAAGCATGAATAAAAGGACTTCCTTTCAGATCAAAAAGTGCAACTCCAATGATACCACCTAAACACAATAGACTAAAAATAAAACCAATCGAGAGCAGAGAATTAATTTTTGAAGAGGATGAGAGTAAATCCTTGATCAAGCCAATCACAAAGAGTGTGGTAAATAAAGCGGTAATAAATAATCCTATGGAAAAAACTACGTTGGAAAAATTAGAAAATTCTCCCGAATTGGTCGTTATTCCCCCTAAATTGCTTACCCAATGTGATAGGATAGTGAACGGTTCAACAGAATAAAACAATAAAGAACAAATCAAAATAGTTGCGATGCCACTAACCATTGAAAGTATTCCAAAATACCCATAATCTATTTTTTCGTAGATAAAATTCAGCCTATTGCCCATCTTTGGTAAAAATTCATTGAGTTTCTTTATCATATGAGATAGCAAAATAAATGATTGATTAAAATATTTATTTTCAATTATTCTTTTCTTAAGGGGACACACATGATGGGGGTGATATTTTAATAAGCGGGATTGTAAAAAAATAGAAAATATAAAAGATAAATCTGATTTTGTTGCCTATACCTTATCCAGTCTTCCACCGTTTATACCGATAATCTCTCCGTTCATAAACCACGCATCATCGCTACATAAGAAGAGAATTACCCGGGATACATATTCAGGCTCTCCAATACCCAATGGAATTCTTCCTGAATAGTATTTACGCCACTTTCCATCCTGTTTTGATAATAATTCTCCAAGAATTGGCGTTTCAATTAATGTTGGCATTATTGCATGGGTTCTCACATTATATCTAATAAGTTCTAATCCCGCCGTTTTGACCATACCCAGCATCCCAGATTTAGCCGCCGAATAATTTAGTTGGCCAATATTCCCTTCAGCTGCTTGACTTGAGATAGTAATTATTCTACGGTCAGGATTATCAGCAATGTCATCTTTAGGGTCTGCTTTACAAATATCAATCCATCGTTTCACACATGATTGCATAGATAGAAAAAATCCCTTAAGATGAGTATCTATCACAGCGTCCCAGCGTTCTTCTGGAAGCTTATGGATCATTCCATCTTGCAATATTCCTGCAGAGTGAATAAGGAAATCTACAGGACCATACGTGTCGAAGGTTTTTTGAACTGCTTGATCCACCGCAGCTTTGTCCCTCACGTCCCCTTCAATGAACATAATCTCTCCACCAGCTTCCTTAACCCCTGATTCGACACGCTTTCCATTCTCTCCATCAAAATCATATATGGTTACTTTCGCACCCTCTTCAGCAAAATCCTTAGCAGTTTGTTCTCCGAGTCCAGAGGCGCCTCCAGTAATGAACACGACTTTATCATTAAATCTTTCCACTTTTATCGACCTCACATCATATCTTTTTATTATTATGTTATTATTCTTCTTAACACATAAATATTTTTAAAAATAGATTAAATCTAATTTGCTCCCT
>SHMW01000030.1:0-10089 GCA_008080735.1 Promethearchaeota archaeon | reverse complement strand
GATCGCATCGGTAAAGGATCTCTTCGCAGAAATAAATCTATGAACCAATCAGAAGGAAAAAAGAAAAAAAGTAATGGAATGCTTGAAATATAGTTATTAGCACGTTACAATTTATTAGTGGAGGAATAAATTAATTATGGCTAAAAACAAACATTCCATTACTACTGTCGAAAAAAATTTTTCTAATTCATTATATGTATTTTTAGATTAATAAATCTTTCGTCAATTTTATGAACGCTGTGTTTATGCTTTTCTTTAATAATATTGTTATGATATGGTTTTGTTAGCATTCTTATTAGATTTTACCCATACTTTCTTAAGATAATAATATAGAATGAAAGAGCTCATAGATTTAATAAAAAATAAAAAATGATCTTCGAGTAAATGAAATGAAAGGGAGATTTTTTTTAGATTATCCACCCATTTGCCTAATTAACATCGATTTATTGAGTTTAGAAGAAATCTAAGATAGATTTTATTGAGATCTTGATGAGAATCAAATTCGATTTAAAAGGTATAAGAGCCAATTACTTTGATATTTATAGCTAATTTTAATATCTAATACTGAAATCTCGTTCATTATCAATTCTCAACGATCTAATTTATGTGAAGTGATGGTCTTTCATTTTCCTTGAATAAAGTTCAATAGGAAGGTTATGTCTATCTAAATGATTTTATACTGCATTTTTGAGAAATTTAAGACGAATAAATATATTCCAGTTCATTAGTGAAAGCTAACATAAGTGAATTAATAGCGTTATATCAAGTGCTTACATAGAGTCAACCTTCCAAAGAAACTAGAGCAATATAGCTAATTATTCCCAAAATTCAAGAAATATCTCACTAAAGATCCATTTCAAAGGTAAATTATACTAACCAAAAGAGTTATTAGGAATCATAATAGAAATAAATATTAAGCATTAGTTTTAAGTATAAATTGAAGATTATTTTAGGTGGAAACCAAAATGAGTGAAGAAGAAAAGAAAAAAGTATATATTCCTTTTGTGGGGGATATTCAAGACTATGTAGGTCGCTCCCCGTGGGATTTCTATAGCTGGGGCCACATCGATATGGGAATAGCGGCGTTTATCTTTTTCTCTCTCTTTATAACGATACCAGAATTTATTTTTGGTCCAGGAGGGGGTTTTTTTCCGTGGTGGCTAGCGTTCCTTTTAACCATTCTTGTCGGAATTTTATGGGAAATTGTAGAAAATACAGTTATTTATTATTTGGGCTGGAGACCAGGAGGAAAAGATAGCGCATTAAACGCTGCTTGGGACATGATATTTGTCACCATAGGAGGTGGTGTGATGTGGCTATTTCAATGGTTAATTATGGAGATGATTGACTATCAAGGGAGATGGTTCTATACGGTTGCGTTTACATCGTTTTTTATCATTTTAATTTGTTATTTGATAGGCTTTTATATTACAAACGAAAATACAGAGAAAGCAAGGCAAGCGAGAGCAAAATCAATAAGCTAATTCTTTTTTTTACTCTTTTCTTATTTGAACATTTAGGAGCGATTTTGAAAAAAGAGGGAATGAAAAATACATAATATTCAAGAATTTTGTGCAAGCGACTTACTTTTATTAGTTCTTAGTAGTTATTATTCAGTAGAATGAATTGCATCGAAAGGACAAATTTCAATACACATTCCGCATCCAGTACATTGTTCCTTAACTACTCTAACCTCTCTATTATCTATGAGAGTAATTGCTGGACATCCGAAATTCTTAATACAAATCATACAATTATTACATTTATCTTGGTCAATTTCAACGGGAATTCTTTTAAGATCCCTTTTTACCTTCCTCTCTAGTAATGTGCATAGATGACGTGAAATTATAACGCATGGTCCTTCTGTATTAATAGCCTCTTCAATGGCGGTGGTAGTTTGTTCCAATTCATTTGAATCAACAACCCACATATGCTCATCATCGATTCCCGCACCTTTACAAATTGATTCCAAGGGAACTTTTACACCAGGTTCACCAGTAATCTTTACGCCGGTTCCGGGATGAGGTTGAGCACCAGTCATTGCAGTCGTGCCATTATCTAATATTATAACCTTTACATTATTTTGATTATATACCGCATTTATTAGACCGGGCACACCCGTATGGAAAAATGTAGAATCTCCAATTAAGGCAAACACAGTTCCATCATGTAATTTCGCAATTCCGTTTGCCATCCCGATAGATGCACCCATACAAATACACGTATCAATAGCTTCAATTGGTTTATAAAACCCGAGCGTATAACATCCAATATCTGAAGAGTATACAGCTTTTACACCCAACTTTTCTTCCATTAATCTTAATGCATAGAAAGTACTCCGATGTGAACACCCAGCACATAACACTGGCGGTCTTGGAGAAGCTTTATGCAGATGCTCAGTTTTGACTGGTAGATCTACAAATGGATTATCAATACCTAAAAACCCCGTTAATCCCGCTATCACTTTGTTGAGATTTAATTCACCATTTCGAGGGAAATATTTCTTACCCGCAATTTCAATTCTTACATCATTCTCATAAGCTAGCTTTTTCGCAAAATCTTCTAAAAATGGGTCCAGTTCTTCAACTATAACTACTCGTTCTGAATTCTCAAATAATTTTAACATTAATTCTTCTGGTTGGGGAAAAACCATTCCCAATTTAAGTGTGGAAATATCATCTGCCATATTTAATTTTAGCAGAGCATCGTTCACATAGGAATAAGGCACACCCGAAGATATTAGACCTACCTTGGCTCCATCTTGAATATTTAGCTCGGTAAAAGGAAATTTATTGGAGAATTCCTTTAAAACTTCGTATCGTTCAAGCTGCTTTACCCTTTGGACCCTTGCATTTGAAGGTAAAAAGGTCCATCTTGAGCGATCTTTATCAAAATTAAAGATTCTACCCTCTATTTTTTTTATATCGCCTAAGGTCAAATCTCCTCTCGCGTGGTTTAGTCGTGTGGTTGTTCGCATCATAACTAAGCTTTCAAATTGTTCTGAAAAATCAAAGGCATATTTTATTACATCTTTTGCTTCTTGAATATTTATTGCCTCAAAAACAGGACAGAGTGCGTGCATTCCATAGATTCGGTTATCTTGCTCATTCTGGCTTGAATAACAGTTTGGATCATCGGCTGAAAGAACCACAAATCCGCCATGAGCGCCCGCATAGGAGGCGGTCATAAAGGCATCCGAAGCAACATTTAAGCCGACGTGTTTCATACATGCAAACCCTCTCGCATTACACATTGAAGCGCCTAATGCCACTTGAAATCCTACCGCCTCGTTGGTACTCCACTCTATATCAAAATTAGGAAAAAATTTATGTATTGTGGCAAGAGTTTCCATTATTTCCGAGGACGGGGTTCCTGGATATCCAGATGCTACTTGAATGCCCGCTTCAAATATTCCCCTTGCCAAACTTTCATTTCCTAATACTACCCCCTTTTTATCTGGTTCATCCATCGCATAAAACGGTCTACTCAATTTTAACACCAATATTTTTTGAAATAATTTCGAATTGTAATATTAAATTATATAACTCTATAAATAGAATTTCGGGAACTCATAATATCTTTTCCTTGAAGTTTTTACCAATCTTTAAACCCTCCTTAAATGCTCTTTCATTGACATCAATAGCTTTTTTAGGAACGAACATTTTTACTGTTTTGTTAAGAGTTTCTACACTCAACGGAATCCGATTAATACCCGCTAATACGCCGAGTAAGACCACATTCGCAGTTAAAATATTTCCCGCCTCTATAGCAATTTTATTAGCATCTAAAATGAGTACATTTTGAGAAGTTGATTTGATATCTTTCTCCATAGCTTTTACTTCAGGATATTCCCATTCATTATATGCCTTAATTGCATCAAAAGGACATACTTTATCAATTATACATTGGGCACATCCAGTACACGATTCTAAAACACGGGTATGGCCGTTGATCACTTTGCGGGTAGGACCTTTTAGCAATGTAAAATAATGTGTTTGTTGGGATTCAAAAAATACGTGATTTGGAATACAATGTGCAACGCAATTCCCGCATCCGATGCATTTTGTCATATCTATTTTAAGCGTTTTATGAGTCAAAACCGATGGGGGGATTACTGCATTTTTTGAGACTATCATTAATGTATCTTTATTGGCAAAGTTTAGATTTCTTAACGCTTCAGAAATTTCAAACGCAATCAATACATCTAAATCTCCTTCCACCATGAAAGGTCCTTCAAGGGTCTTGCCAAACCGAAGATAGGAGGATACAGAACCCCCTCTCTGACTCATTCCATGCGTTTCTGCGGTACGAACTTTATAACCCTCTTGTAATGCTGCCCAGCCAAGGATCATTGAGGCTCGAATAACACCAGTACCCCCAATTCCCACACAAAGAGCATTATAGTTCTCTTTTTCTTCTATTGGTTCAGCTGCTCTTAAATTTCCTTTATCATCTAAATCTAAAGCCATTGATAATCAAGATTATATTAAACTAATTGAGGTGCTCAAATACTAAATTACAGAAAGAATAGTTAATAAAAAAATTAATGTTAAATTTCCATTTTACTTCCATTTATAAGGGAGTGTTTATAAACAAGGAGAGAATAAGGGATATATTAATTTTTTCATAAATCCTCTCCTTCAATCAACTCAAAATTTTGTTTTTGAAGTACATCAATAGCCTTATCTGGATCATCCACTTTGACGATAATTACAGAATGATACTTTGGGGTGGTGGTCAGATAAAGATAATCGATATTAATTTTATTATTTCCGAGGCTATTCGCTACGTTGAATAAATCGGAAGCATCCTTTCCAAATTCAATCGCAATTACCTCAGTTGAAGTAAATTCATATCTATTTTGCTCTAAATAGTCTATGCATTTCTGAGGTTTATCTACCAACAAAAGAATTAATCCATAATCAGCTGTCTCGACAACCGAAATTGCTCGGATGTTTATTTCATTTTCAGATAATTCTTTCAACAATTCTGCCAATTCTCCAGGTTCATTTGGCAAGAATATACTCAATTCTGTCACATATTTCATTTTCACAACACTCTCTTCTATATATTCAATTTTGAAGTAAATATTATCGTTTTAATATATTAAAAAAGATTACTTATATAGATCATAAAACAATCAAAGCTCCTAAATCTTTTCTCTTTCTTCTAACAAAAAATTATTTTCCTTTAGAACTTCCATTGCCATCTCATTATCATTTACTCTTAAAATTAGAAGAGACTCATCTTTCACCAAAGTTGAATACATATATTCAATATTTACATTATTTTCTCCTAATACCTTAGAAATTTTTAAGAGGCCTTTGGTGTGTCCTTCATCAGAGAGAACTTTTACGGCAATTACTTTTGTAATAGAATAGATATGATCTTTTTCCTCTAATAATTTAATACATTTATCTGGTTTATCCACTAGAAGTAGGATAAGTCCATATTCTTCATTTTCAGCGACAGTTATGGCACGTATTTCTATATCATTTTCCACCAATAAGGTTGCGAATCGAGCCAATTGTCCGGGCCTGTTTTTAAGATAGATACTTAGCTGAGTTAACATTTTTATGTATTAGACTATATCGGTTTTTTAATTTTACGTTAAATGCTAAAAATTTATCAAGTTTACTTTATGTTTTATTTAATATAATAGTTGTTGTGTTAAGTTGGACTTTAATATATAATAAAAAAAAGATGAAATTAAAATTCTTGAGATTTAACTACTTTTACGCCATTTTTTTCTAAAATTTTGGTTGCCTTCTCAATATTGTCTACCCTAAGCACAATTATGGCTTCCTGCCTTACAAGTGTGCTATAAACGTATTCAATATTAATATCATTTTCTCCTAAAATACTTGCAATCTCATGAAGTGCTCCGGGTTTATCTGGGATATCAACAGCAATAACATCTGTAATGGATACAAGATAATTGTTCTCACGAAGAACTTTCACACATTTATCGTTTTTATCAACTAACATCCGTAAGATACCAAAATCAGCAGTTTCCGCAACCGTTAATGCCCGCATATTTATATCATTATCTTGAAGGACTTTTGTGAATTTACTTAATATTCCTGGCGTGTTTTCCAAAAAAACGCTAATTTGCTTTAACATTTTACTAATCACTTAAATATTTTTAGATCTCTTATCTATTACGTGTTTGGCCTTCCCTTCGGTTCGTGGAAGTGTACCTGGGGGTACAAGATCCACATCAGCTCTTACTTGTAGAATGTTATACAATTTTTCCTCGATCGTGTTTTTAAATTGTTCAAGCACTTTCATTTCATCAGAGAAAGTCTCCTCGGTTAATTCTACCTTAACCTCGAGTGAATCAATAATATCTCGATTGATGATAATCTGGTAATACCCCGCAACTCCTGGGATCTGCATAAGAGCAGATTCAATTTGGGATGGAAACACGTTGATACCTCTCACTATAAGCATATCATCAGCACGACCTGTTACTTTTTTCATCCGCACGTGGGTCCGTCCACACGTACATGTTTCGCGGTTTAAAATCGAGATATCATTTGTGATATATCGGATTAGTGGTAATCCAGTTTTTTCTAAGGTGGTAAAGGCAAGAATTCCTTCTTCTCCGGGAGGCACGGGTTCAAGAGTTTCTTGATCAAGTGTTTCTACAATGAAAAAGTCTTCCCATATATGCATTCCGTTCTTTTCTTCACATTCCACAGATACTCCAGGACCATAAATTTCAGAAAGTCCATAAATATCATACGCATCGATTTCTAACTCATCCTCGATAGTTTTACGGAGATTATCCGACCATGGTTCTGCACCGAAGATTCCCTTTTTGAGAGCTAATTTCGATACGTCTATGTTATTTTGTTTTGCATATTCCGCAATATAGAGAGCATAACTGGGGGTACAAGTCATTATAGTACTTCCAAAATCCTGCATTATCATTAATTGTCGCTCAGTATTGCCACCAGAAATAGGAATAACGGATGCGCCAATTTTTTCAGCACCATAATGAAATCCTAAACCACCCGTAAACAATCCATATCCATAAGCGTTCTGAATGACGTCCTTATGGGTAACACCTGGTGCCATAACCGTTCTTGCCATTAATTCGGTCCAATCATCAATATCCTTTTTGGTATAGGTAACTACCGTTGGTTTTCCAGTTGTTCCAGAAGATGCGTGAATTCTGATTATTTGATCCATGGGAACTGCGTTCAGACCGAAAGGATAATGATCCCGTAAGTCGTCTTTGTAAGTAAGGGGTAATTTGGTGATATCTTCTTTTCCTTTAATATCGTCTGGAATTATACCAATTTCTTTGAATTTTTTTTTGTAAAATTCAACGTTTTCATAGCAATATTTTGCTAGCTTTTGCAATTTCTTTCCTTGTAATGCATCTAATTCATCGCGAGGGAGTGTTTCAGCTTCTTTATTCCAATAATTTACCATATTAAATACAACTCGTTTTTTTCAGTAGCATTAGTTAGTTCACTACATTAATTAAAACTAATTAACATATGCATTAATTAAAATTTTTTGTTTTTCTTCAAATAGATAAATTTTCGCCAGAACAAGAGCGTTTTTTCTGCGAAATTTTATCAAAGTTATGTATTACTCATCCGAATAGGTCAGCCTCAATTTTAGCGTTGATGGGAAAAGAGTGGGATATATCAAATATCGCAGATTCTTTGTATATTTTACCAGATTTTCTATTAAAAATCTCGCTCTTTCTTAATCAAATCTTCCTATCCAATTTTTTTTTGGAAATATTTTTGAAATTATCTATCATACTTTTTTTGAAAATTAGGTTAATATATCGACAAAAAAGGTAGAAAAAAGAAACATTTTTATAGGTTTATAGATAAGTAAGTTTAATTTTCATTCTTTTAAATGGGAATGAAATGGGAAAAATCAAAACAATAAATAAAAAATAAAAAAAGTGAAAAAAATGTTTGATTGGACAATTTGGCTTGGAATTGGCCTAGGTATCGGTGGAGTTTTGATTGCTTTATTATATACTATATACCAAATAAACAAGGAGAGGAAAGAATAAAATGACAGATATTGATGCATTATCTCTATTTTCGATTTGGGCTATATTTGGCGCTTATTTAATATTTCTAGCTATTGCAGGGTACTATGCGAAACGAAAGACAAAAAATCTCAGCGATTTTATGGTCGCAGGGAGATCTATTGGTCCAATTTTGCTCGGAATCTCTTTTGGTGTAACTTATTTTAGCGCTGTAATGGTTGTTGGTGGAGGAAGATATTCATGGAATTGGGGTCTTGCAACTCTCTGGATTGCAGGGTTAAATACATTAGTCGGAGTTGTTATGACTTTTGTATTTTTTGGAAAAAGAACTAGAGCTTTGGGTAAACATTTTGATTCTTTAACGGTTCCACAATTACTCGGAAAGAGATATCAAGAAAAAAATTTACAAACAATTACCGCCATCGTACAATTAATTTTTCAAACTATATATGTAATATCAATATATATGGGTTTGGCCACATTACTAGCGGTGGTCATTCCAGCAACTTATGAAATAACTTTCATTATCGCTACTGTAATTGTTGGCATTATTACGATTATATACTTGAATTTTGGTGGGAGTCATGGGGCAATTTTGACTGATGCTGTTGAAGCAATCATCGTTTTAGTTGGGATTGTTGTAATTTTTATAGCAGGTATGATCGCGATTGGAGGATTTCCAGGTCTTATTTCGGGTTTGCAAGCAATTGAGGCTGACCCTACGTATGGATTAGATTCGGGTGGATTAACAACTTTTCCAGGAAATTCAGGCTTAGCAGTAATTGGTATGGTTGCCGTTACCAGTTTCGGAGTATGGGGATTACCACAAATGATTACCAGATTTTATACCGCTAAAGAAAAAAAGACATTACGATGGGGATTAGTAATTTCAGCAACTTGGGCATTCGCAGTTGCGTTCTTTGCTTGGTTTAATGGGTCCATCTCAAGAGTACTGTTTCAAATAGAATCTCCAGGACTTTTTCCTGCCAGCGACAGAACATCTATACCTTATTTAATGTTAGCAACATTACCTCCTGTTTTTGCGGGAGTAGTTATGGCAGCGATTACAGCCGCCTCATTGACAACGGGTGAGAAAATCATTCTGATGGCAGCAAGTAGCTACTCTATTGATGTCTATCAAGAACGTACCGGCGCTTCTGATGATAAAACCTTAAAAATAACAAGAATTGTATCTACTCTAGTCGTGATATTTGGTGTTATTGGCTCAATATTTGTCTTAATATATGGTTTAGGCGCGATACTTGATATTTGCATGTTTGCATGGGCTGCAATGGGATCAGTAATTCTAGTTCCCTATATTTTAGGACTCTTTTGGAGAAAAGCAACTGGGAAGGCAGCAGTATATAGTGGTCTTATTGCATTAACAATTTCAATTTTGCATTATTTCCTGTTTTATCAAGGAGGACATGCATTCTGGTTTGGCAATTATCCCGACGCTTTAGGGAATATCGCTTCCATTGAATGGATGAGATTAGAATTATTTGGTGTCGCATCTCCCATAGCTTTTACTCTAGAAGCAGCACATCCATTCATATTATGTATACCAGTCAGTTTGGTATTATTCGTTATCTTTTCATGGAGGGATAAAGATGGTGCTCCACCAAAAGAATTTCTAAATGAGATTTTCTCGGTCATGAAGGAAGAAGAAGCCTTACCTGAAACAGAATTGAATATTCCCTCAGGAAAAGACAGTCCAGAAGTTTCTCGAGATAGACTCTACTAATGCCGAAATTTAATTATAATTTCTTTTTTTTTTCCTTTTTTAATATACGCCCTACTATTATGCAGTTAAGAAAGAAGATATTTATATTTAGACGATGAAATATATCTTATGTCTTATACACCAATAAATCAAGGAATTTATTCTCTTTTCGTTATTTATTTAATATTAATCGTCGCGGGTATTTATCTCACAATTAAGATGATCTCCAAATGGAGAGAGAGAAAAGTGAAGTCACCTTTATATTTGTCATTTGTATTTATCGCATTCTTCTTTGCTTTAGTATTCCTCGCGATAGGTGCCCTAGAAACTATTATTACAG
>SHMW01000029.1 GCA_008080735.1 Promethearchaeota archaeon | reverse complement strand
AAATACCTGAAAACCCATAAAACATTGAAAGTTGAGAAAAAACCAAAAAGAGAAAATTTAAATAATTTAACCATTAAGGAGATTGAATTAGAAAAATTTGATTTTTCCAAAGATGCAAGATTAGTGAGAACGATTTATGGTGGAAAAGTGAAGCTTATCTTCTTGAAGAAGCCGTGCGATATTTTACTGAGTAGAGATTTGGACTTTACAATAAACCCTTCGTTAAACATATTAAAAAAAGAGTTAGACGAACAGTGGGATAAGGGTTATAGAGAATTTCTGCGTGATTATAGTTCAGAATTAGAATCTAAGAGAATAGACGATCTTAGTGAGAAAGAGGTGCAATCAATCCAAAAAAAATTAACGGAACTTCGATTATTGTCAAATGAAAATTTTATTGATACGTTCGAGAATATAGTTGTGAGATCCTATTATTTCTTTGCGGTATTTAAAACCTTTACAGATATTTTCACAGAAAAATATGATATTCCACGATCGGAAGAGTTTATTCGGGAAATGATGACTAATCTTGCGTTATTTAATGTGTTTAAGTACGAGTTTAAGACAAGTCCGCTTATAAACGAGGAAACATATTTTTTCGATAAACTTTTTTTAGAAAAAACTAAGCTTCAAAAGGAACGGGTGCGTTCACTCTATAATTTAAGTTATCAAATCATCTATCTGTATCTGGGGGTTCAGCGTATACGGATTCTGGGAAGCGTATTAGAACAGAGAGGTGTAGATCGTGAGTTTGTCGATAAAATCGAAGACCTTTCTCATATGATCATGAAATCGACATTTATGCATATGAGTACAGACACTAATCTCTTAGCGGCGACGTGCTTCGCTTCCTTTGTGAATGTCTTAGATTTACGAGATAAGATGCCTTTAATCGAGATCGCGGAAAAAGCAGGTATAGTGCAAAGTATGCTGAACACGAAGATTGTGAGATTAATTGAAGTGGATGAGGAGATTTTTTTCGAAAACTCTAAGCCTATTAAAAGCACAAAAATAACAACGAAACTCAAGGATCGATTAGCAAGAGCACTAGCAAGAGAAATGTTTCGGTTTTATTATACCATTCTTTCACGAGAAAAACGCTACAAACCGTCTCAAGCAAATGAACTTATCAATGAATTCTATAATGATTTTGTTTTTTTTAAAAATAATAATTTGCTCTTTAAAGATAAAGGACTAACTAAAGTCTGGAAAGATATAGAGAAAGCCCTCGAGAGATACCAGAACATCCTTAAAAAAGAGAATTCAAAAAGAATCGAGGAGATATCCCAATCTCGGATTCCCTTGTTTTAATTAATACATATTAAGAAATTTTGTAAATTATTGCAATCTAAAAATTTAAATATGTAAAATCTATATATAAAGCATGGAACTTTCCATTTAAAAGATATCGGTAGGATTTTTATAAGATTAGAAAAAAAATATATTACATTATTTTTTTCCGATGAGAATTTATCGTTCACGAGCGTTTACTGGGGTTTACAGGATTTTGAAGTGTCTGTAAAATTTGATTGAAAATAAAATTGAATAAGTGTTAAAAAAATGGGTAGCAAAAAAAGAGTTAAAGTTGTTAAAAAAGGGCAGAAAACGGATATCAAAAGAGATGTAAATATAATAAGAAGAGATGGCTCGAAATTAATAATTGATGAATGCTATAATGTATTTTTAGGGGACAATTATACTTTATCAGAATTAGAAAATAATAAAGATAATATTATTAGTAAAGTTTTAAGAAATGCTGGTTATCCTCTCACTGATTATAATATTAAACATGTCATTAAACATTACAAGGGGATTTATTATTTATTGAGCCCTGAGTATAATTTTGATCAGCTTAAGGAAGTTATGGATGCTTCTGGTTTAACTTATCATATTCTTAAGAGGATTTATACCCAATTAGAGGAGGAATATAATTGTAAATTTGATTTTAACACCAATAAAACTTTAGATGATCATAAAAAGGATATTGAACCTATAGTGAGGAATAAGGAGGGTAAAATTATACAAGAAGAATGGAGACGAAATGGAAGGAGAAAGCGCCCTTACTTTCAAATTGAGTGCGATAAAGGACATAAGTGGTGGGCACTTAAAGGGAATATTAAGAAAGGATCATGGTGCCAGTCATGTCTTAATATGGATTTAGATGATCATAGAAAAGAAATTGAACCTATAGTGAGGAATAAGGGAGGCGAAATTATGCAAGCAGAGTGGAGATTTACGGGCGCGAATAATCATAAAAAACCGTATTTCTTGATCAAATGTGAGGAAGCTCACGATTGGTGGTCGCACAAAGATAATATTAAAAGCGGATCTTGGTGTCCAACATGTTTTCGTAAAGATTTACAACAACATCAAACCGATATTGAACCAATAGTCAAGAAAAAGGGAGGAAAAATACTGCGATCGGAGTGGAGATATAAGGGAGAAAAAAATAATAGAGTTCCTTATTTCCTAATTGAATGTGAAGTGGGTCATAAATGGTGGGCAGCGAAAACGAGTATTGTTCCAAATAGATGTAATCCATCTGGTAGTTGGTGTCCCTTCTGTGGAGACTTGGTTAAGGCTGTTGGCTTATTGGCTCATCCTCTTCTCGAATATTTTAGTATTAATTATTTTCGTTTTTTCAATTGTTCAATTAATCATGAGGATGTACTTTCTAATGATAGAAGATCCGATCTGTTTATCCACGTAGAATTAAATTTTAAAAAGTATATCGAAGCAAATCAGGAATTAATAGTTTTTCCCAAAGAAATCAGATTTATTACTATTGATTTTACTTTTTCATTAACACCAAGTGTAATAATTGATAAATTTCATAAAAATTATCATTCCGAAAGTAGATATTTAATTATAGTTTTATTACGAGAAGATGATTGGGTTAATGTTGAAAGAATTAAATTCCTTCTCAATTCTGATCAAAACCTAACTGAACAAGATAAACGTAGAATAACTATATTTAATCTAAAAGAGTATTTCGTTTTCTTAGATCTTAATAAAATTGTGAATATATTATGTAATGAAGGACAATTAAATATTGAAAACTACAACACATGGAACTCAAGAAATAAGTTTAAAAGAGAAATCACTCTAAAGTTTTTGAAAATAATAAAATTGTGTTATAGCATTTTGGAAGGCTGCGAAGAAGATCTCAATGACCTTGTCAGACTAAGTACACTTTATTCAAAGAAATTAAAGGAAGAAAATTAATTTCAAATTTTCTTAAAGTAAAATTAAGATTTTCAAGAAATCTATTAGTTAAAAATTTTTATATTTCCCTATATCATCGTAATTGAATATAGCATAAGTACGTTCTCTAACATTTCTAAGAAAGCTCAGATACATTTTATTAGTAAACTTAATTTTCTGTTGGGATTTATAAATCTGATACCATTCCATTAACTGTTTTGCTTTTTCCTCTCCTATTTTTATATTAAACTGTTTTTTGATGGAGTCCTCACTAAACCTTACATAAGATGGTATCGCATAAATAAAATATTCCGCATCCTTTAATTTCAATGCTTTTGCAGCGTTAACGGCAATATCGTGCGTAGCTTGATGATCTACATGGCTATTATTATCACTGGGAAACACAAGTCGTTCGGCGTCTTTTATAAGAGGTTTGACTTTTTCAATCGCTTCTGGAACATATTTTTGACCATCTGCATCGTGAAATCTTAGCAGATGATGATGATTCTGTGGAATTCCAAGAAACTCTATGGCTTGTTTCGCTTCATTTATCCTCATTTCAGCCACATCGTCCTCCGTCATCCCAGCAACATCATCAGAGTATATATCTTGCCCGGAGCGATAGCACGCTCTTCCATCCGTTATGGTGATGACATGTATTTCATGACCCTCATTGATCCAATCTAACAAAATAGGGCCCGGTCCAAATAATAAATCGTCTGGATGAGGTTCGAAGATGTATATTTTCATATTTAAAACCTTCAAATATCAAATTCTTAAAATTTCTGGCGAATATAATAAAACTCATAATTATCTAAAGATTTCGATTTTAGATTTTTTATAATAGACTATTTATTCACAGTAGAAATTAGTGATTTCTCCTTGGGACTAAAATGAAATAATAAAAGTGAAAAAAATAATAATTTCATTATGCATTCTTTCTAATAAAATTGAAAACTTTCTGATACATTTGTTTTCTATCAGGTCCCAACCAAACCAGATGCCCTAATCCCTGACTTTTATAAAGTTCCGTATTTTTACTCTTGTCAATAATATGTTGTGCGTGAGAAAATTCTACATCCGCATCCTTTTTACTGTGTATAACTAATATAGGCTTTTCTATGTTTTCTAGAGATAAAGGTTCAAGTTCTGAGAGAACTTGAATATCATTCTTCAGTCCTTCTTTCCTCACACTTAATGGAATGGTTGTGTCTACAAGCTGTCTAAACCAATTCATCTGATTTGGTTTTTTTGAAATCTCATTCACAAGATCGTTTATAATCTCCTTCGAAAATGTAGTCTCTATGTTTAAAAAAGATTTTAATACTCTTTCAGGCCACTTCCGTAAACTAAGCCCCATGAAATAGCCCATCAAATCTCCGCCAAGATTTGATAAATAAACTTTTCCTAAGAGAGAATTAGATTGGTAATCGCTGGGGATATATTTTTTTGTAACCGCTGACATTAAAATAACTGAAATAACTCTGGAAGGAAATTGGAGAACAAAGCGTAATGCGACAGGTCCCCCCGCAGACAATCCCACAATCACACATTCTGATATTTGGAGATAATCAAGAAGACTTTCCGCTAATTTTGCTTGTTGTTTATAACTTCTATTACCATTTAACGGTGTTCTAAGATATCCGGGTCTTGAGAACGCGATTACTTGAAAATTGTTTTCTACAAAATTCTCCATTAAAAACCCTTGATCATACCCACCTGGTGCACCATGAAAAATCAGAAGTGGTATTCCCTCTCCGAAGATAATATATTCGATTTCTCCTTCAAGTGTAGATACAATCTTTGATCCAGACTTCAATTTTTTAATCTTATTTTTCGCCCATAACTTTGCAGCAATCAATAATATAGTAAAAATAACTAAAAAACCTATAATAATGGAAAGAAATATGATAAGAATCAGATTGATAAAATAACCTCGCTAATGATAATGTAGTTGATTATAACACAAAGAAATCCTTACTTTATAAATACCTTCTTTATTAATGATTTATTCCAATTCCGGTTTAGCTCTTATATACTATTAAAACTAATAATAATGCAAACATAAAAAAAAGGAAAGAGAAAATGGTAATTGAAGTCTCACCTCTAGTGCATGTCGAAGTTGTTGTTCCGGATGCGGAGAAAGCCTATCAGTTTCTTCATAACATATTTGGAGTTAAAAAGATTGAGCAAGATCTAGCTGAAAATTTATCTTCAATTGGATTAGTTAAAGCAATTCATGTTCAATTGGGAGATTTGGTAATACAATTTATTGAACCCACGAGCGATGATATCGAAACAACATGGTCGAAGTTTCTAAAAGAAAAAGGACCCGGAGTGCATAATATTACATTTAGGGTAAAAGATGTAAAGGAAGCTGCGAGAGCTTTTAAAAAGGAGGGTGTAAAAACTGAATTTAAATTTCGAGTGAATTGGAAAAAACTTCTTAATCCCGAAGATCTTCGCGAAAAACCTCCACAAGTGTATATGATCGGAGGAGAAAATATCGTAGGATTTAAATTCGAATTGTCAGAAAATCCATGGAAAGAAGATAAAGTCCCTGAAGGATTTAAAATTAGACCCGAGTATGATTTAAAGAGATAGCAAATAATATTATTTTTCAATTATTTTATAAAAAAGCTTTCTAAAGGATGCTCAGGCAGAATGATACAAAAAGGTTGTTAAAAGTAAGGGAAAGGCAAGAAGATAAATTAGTATAAATAAGATACCTGCCTTTTTATCCATAATTTGTCTTTTAGAAACAACTATAATAACTATTAATGAAGCAAATATAGTATAAAGTACAGTAGGTATCGCTAATTGAGCTGATACAGCTTGGGGGAATAAGAATTGTCCGATAGCAATAGAAATGGTTGAATCTACAATACAACTACCAATTATATCACCAATAGCAAGATTATACTCTTTTTGTCTTAAAGCAGTTACATCCACACTAAGTTCTGGCAAAGAAGTGCCAATACTAAGAAGGAAAAAACTGAGTATAAATTCATGTATATTCAGTTTACTTGAAAGAAAAATAATGCTTTGAACAATGAAATACGAACTTAAAGTAACACCAGCAAAACCAATTAATGCGAAAACTAAAAAATGAATTCTTTCCCCGATTGATTGATGATGATCCTCATGTATCATTAAGTCAACTTTAGTGAGCATATCACTTTTAGTGACATTATAAGTCACCATTGTATAGAATAAAAAACTAAGCATCATAAAAAGAGCGTCTAATCGAGTAAAATAACCCTTTTCCACAACAGTAAATATTAAAATAAGAGAAAGTATCTCACAAGAACCAATTATGAGGAATTCCTTTCTTTTTACGATAAAGTTTCCACATATGATAGGTAGAAGCCCAAATACAAGTGTTAGTTGAGTTAAATCTGATCCAACAGAATCGCCTACATCGATATCTCCATGTCCCATTGCGCATGATATTATCGAATTGAATATTTCTGATACATCGGTTCCAATGGAAACTAATGTGATACCAATTATTAAACTAGAGACACCAAGACTTGATGCAAGGGCTGCAGAATGCTTCACAGCAATATTACTGGAAAAAATAATTAGAATAATGCTACCAATGAGTATAATAAATGCAATAAATATATCTAACATAATTTTTTATATTATATTCTCCATTTATTTGGATTTAAGAATTGATTAATCAAGAGTCTTGAAAAGCGCCGAAAAATTAGATAAATCTGTTTTTTCTTCCTCTATAAGTACCCATATAATAACTTTTAGCCCGTTAGATTCTATTACTTAGATGAATTGAATCTGTGATATTTTAGGTAAGAATATCTCCATTTGATTCCGACATCATTAATTAAGAGAGATAATTATTTAAATATAACGTTGTTCTCTTAGCATTAAAATAGTTAAATAATTTACACTACCTTATTGGGTTAAAATACTCAAAAATAACAAAAAGAAAAGGTAAATTGATTATTCTAATTTAGACAGCTCTCCGTCTATAGCGGCTTCGAGAATTGGGCCGATAGTTTCTTCTACTTTATCTAATTGGACGGGATTTGGCATTGCTTCCAACTTCATAGTATTTTCAGCGGCATCTTCTATTGCTTTATCTTTATATTCCGATTTCCACCCCTCTAAATCGCTTATTTTTGTGGGGAATTCCATCTCATCATACCAATTCAACATCGCTTGTGCAACATTTAGTCCAATCTTCTCACCCTTCTCAACTCCTAGCATTTCAGCAATGGGTTCTAATTTTTTCATCACAGTATCATTTTTTCCATAATAAGCGATGTAATAGGGCATCATGATTCCCGTTGCTTTTCCATGTGCTATTGTTTCAGCCCATGAAAAGGAATTCATATGCGGACCAGCCGTACCTTTAAACCTTTTACCGCCTATCACAGTTCCCCCTAATACACTGGCGATCGCCATCATTTTTCGTGCAGTATAATTTTTTGGCTCTTTTACAGCAACTTTTAACCATCTAAAGACTAACTCTAAAGACATAAGTGCTCTTTTATTAATATCCTCATTCCCCTCGTCTTGAACTCTATTGAGATACCCTTCCATTGAATGGGTCATGGTATCTAAGCCCACAGTCAAAGTTAAATCCTGCGGGCAAGACATAGTTAAGGTTGGATCTACTATGGCATAATGAGGATGGATGGCAATATCAGATATAAGCTTTTTAACCCCTTTCTCGGGTAGCGTCACATTAGAATAACGAGTTATTTCGGAGGAAGTGCCACTGGTCGTCGGAATGCATATACACGGTGAAATCCTATCCAACTCCGCACTCACTTTATTCACCCCAAAATACTTATTAATATCTTTATTTCCTGTCCCAGTGAGAATTAAAGCTGCTTTCGCAGCATCCATTGTGCTTCCTCCCCCGATTGCAACTGTTATATCATAAGTATTCCCATTGAAGGTTTCAGCAATATCTTCAACAGTAGCTTTGGGAGGGTTTGGTTCTACTCCCTCGTATAAACTGTGGACAATTCCCTCTGATTCTAAAGAATTGGTCAGTTCATTTAAATATCCAAATTTTTTAACCGAACCTCCACCAATAACAATTAAGGCATTTTCTCCAAATTCTTTCGCATATTTACCGGTCTCTTTTAGAGTATTCTTTCCAAATATAATTTTTGTACGTGGCCATTCCTCAAAGATTTTCATTGCTTCTTTTTCAATTTCTTTATCTCTCTCTGACATACTCATTTTAATAGCCAATTTAAATTTTGTTCTAAGTAGATAAATGTGTGAATAATAAAAAGCCATTTGATTTAAAAAATAAAGATCTCTAAAAAAATTAGGTAGGAGAGTCAAAAATTCAATAATAAAAACAAAGAAGATGAGATTAATATTCGCAAATCATTTTTTCTCAAAAATCATTTTTGCTATTTCTTTTTCTATTTCATAGATATGTTTATGTTCTAAATCAGGACTTTCTAAGAAATTTTCAAATCTGGCCTATAAAATCATCTGCAATTTGAGGATATATCCTAAGTAGGAAATTATTCTTTTTTTTTTCGCTTCTCGAATACATACTCGAGGCAAACTTAGGCATTTTATAATATTTTTTTCCCATTATTTCATTCAAATTTGTTTCTAGATCTTCAGAATTTCATTAAAAAATAATAAAAAGGATACGTCTAGTTTAAAAATGATAAAAAAGAAAATATAGGAAAGAAAAACGAATTTATTCTCTTTATTCTATTTTAGAACAAATGTTGTCAATCTTTTCTAAGGTCTTATCAATGATCTCGTCTGTATGTTGAATATTTGTATAAAATCTCGAGCCAGCAACAGAGATTAATTCTTGATCAATTAGAGCGGCACCTAAGTGTTCCATAAACTCTTTACGTTCCTTAATCTGGGGGGCTTGCTCGGGATCTGTGATATCGAGCGCAAACACCGCTGATGAGTGAAGATGAACGGTTGCATTGTAATTATAAGAGAACCATGGCAAACCATGTTTTTCAAATACTTCGTTCATACCATTTGATAACCGGGTAGCGACTTTACCCGCTCTCTCGGTCGCGTTGGTTTCTTCCACGAATTTAATTGCCCAATATGCAGCTGTACATGTCAAAGGATTTGCTGCAAGTGTGCCACCGCAATATGCTCGTTTAGAACCGCCTCCAACACCAGCTGCTACGGTATTCAAGATCTCTTCCTTACCTCCGATAGCTGCGGCGGATGGATATCCATGACCTACAATTTTTCCAAAAACAGAAAGATCTGGTTCATATCCAAAATATGCTTGTCCCCCGCCCATATCCAATCTGAAGGCACATACCACTTCATCAGAAATCAATAATGCATCATTTTCATGACATAATTCCTCCACTTGTTTATTAAAGCCTGGTTTCACTGGAATAGCTCCCGATTCGGCTCCCATCGGTTCTAAAATAACTGCTGCAACCCGTCTTTTTTCTTTAAACATCTCTCTTAATCGTTCAATATCATTTGGCGGACAAGAATCGATATATTTGTAAATATTTTTAGGAATACCGTGTGATTCCATTCTCTTCGTTCCCGGAATGTGAAGATCATATACAAGTTGATCGCTCCATCCGTGATAATGCCCTCCAAATTTAATTACATGTTTATTCCCTGTATATACCCTTGCTATTCTTAAAGCAAGCATATCTGCTTCGGTACCACTTTGCAACCAACGGATTTTCTCACAGGAAGGAAAATGTTTCTGTAATTGTTCAGCAGATTTGTATTCCATTTCATGTGTAATACCATGACAAGATCCCGCCTCTTGTATAGTTTCAACAACCTTTTCTGTTAATGGTTTATAATTATGGCCCAAAATAATAGGACCTCCACAACAAAGATAATCTGTGAGAACAACATCATCAACAGTCTCCATATAACAATCGTATAATTTCTTACTTTCTAAAGGAAATGGGAAATTAAAAGCAAGATTGTGTTCGACCCCTCCAGGAATAATCTTTTTCGCTCGTTCGAAAGCTGCCTTAGATTTGGAATGATTTTTTTCATATCGCTCCACGATCCCCCTCAACTCTTCTGGCTTAAATTCCTTCATAGGGGAGGAGACGATATTATCTATTTTACGTATTTGGTCCTCATATTCCATATTTGTAGACATCTAATTAACCTCGTTTGAATTCAAATTTTTATTTCAAATTCTATTATTAGTGTTATTTTACTATAAATTAGAAGTCTTTATAGAATTTTTCAATTATAAGATAAGATTATAGTATTTTTCTCTAACTATGGATCTAAAATAATTGTTGAATAAGTTGAAAATAGAGAAAAAGAAGAAGATATTTTAAATAAATGAATTTATTTCTTGATTATAGGTTTCTTGGTGCCCAGTTTTTTGAAAACAAATTTGTGTATCCTTAATTGGTTCATATTCAAATAATCCGCATTGCTCGCAAAATCCATTATGAAATTTAAAATCTATAAGGGAATCATTCTGCCAGGATTCTAATCTTGCTGGATAAAGAGGAGCATCGCATATAGAGCATTTTTCATCTTCAGCGGCACAATCAAGCACGATCAATAATTTTCTGACTTGGAAATTGTATTTATTCTTTATGTTAAGTGCCATTTTTTTTACAAACGACGAGTTGAATTTTTATTAATTCTATTTGTTAATGGTGCTTATTTAAAAGAGAGAGTGTGAATGAGTTCTGTTATGAACTATTAAAAAGTTAATATGTTAACACGGAAGACTGTATTATGCTAATTGTTTTCCTACTCCGTAATAAATCAACGATATATATGGAATAATACCTAAAATCGAGAGATATAATCCTATTACTACAAGGGGATGAGATGTGTAATTGTTTGAAAAATTAAAATCCATGTAGAATATTAATCCTATTACACCAATAACAAAATATTTCCATCTTTGTCTTAAAATCTTATGCTCAAACATCATATATAGTTTTATACTTGACAATATGAATGGTATAGTGGTAAAAATCGTTTTAACGGATAATAAATAGATTAAATATTCAAAATCCCATTCTGGAAACCATTGGGTTGTCGCATTAATTTTTACACCATCATCAATGAAGAAAATAATTTTTAGGAAAAGTAATATCCCATACAGAATGAGGAATATTAATTGCAGCGTATTTAGCTTACCTACTCGTTTTTTAAGAAGATTTAAATTGAACAGAACAAGGAAAATAGGGGCGAATGCGATAAGGTAATTCGTTAAGAAATTTAAGATTAAAACAACAAGTTCGTGAGTAAGCAAAGCATATGTCATATTTAATATCAAACCTACGGATACAAATAAAAAAACCAACGAAAATAAAAGATTAATAAGCCTCCTGCTTCTGGAGGAGGCTTGGATTAATTAAAATCTTTAGTTAATTTTTCTAGAAATTTAAACTCACTCTGGAAAAAAGAATGTATATGTGGGATTTTAAATTAAATAACCGATAAATAGAAGATATAAAAGTTAGAACTAATTTTAAAAATTAGATGGGAGGCATTCATAGAGAATAAAAACCAATAAATTAAAAATTAGTAGGATGACTTTAGATGGAAAATTTTCACGGATTTGTTATCTCAAGTAGAAGATATGAAGAAAAAGAAGCCGCCAAAGAGATACATTATATTTTAGAAATGGTCTTAGAGTATGAAGATGTGGAAGTAAGACCTATATATAAGCTAATTGGTCTTTCCATAGCTCATTTTCATCAAGATCCTATCAAAACTCTTATAAAAATTGAAGAGAAGATGGTAGAGGATCCTGATTTATTTAGATATGTACTAAAAATAGTTCCCATTCAATATAAATTAGAAACAGATTTATCAAAAATTGGCGATTTAGCTGATAGATTTGAATCAGAATTAGATAAAGATGATAATTGGAGAGTATTGTTAAGGAGAAGAGCTACGAATATCTCTCATGATGAGATTGTAGAAGCTGCTGCTAAAGAAATCGATAAAGTTATAGTAGACTTGGAGGATCCAGAATATATTATTAGAATCGAACTGATGGAAGTATAATTTCTTCAGTGAAAAAAATTCATTAGTAGAAGTGATTCAATGGTCCATGACCTTTTCCTATATGTAAATCAACCGCATTTCTTATAGCTTTAGTAATATATTTCTTTGCAATCTTCACTGCGTTTACAAAATCGTTCCCTTTTGCCACTTCAGCTGCGATAGACGAGGCATATGTGCATCCCGTTCCATGGGTATTTTTTGTATCTATCCGTGGAGAACTGATATGTATAATTTGATTTCCATCATACAGCACATCAATAGCATCTGAGATGGTAGGGATATGTCCACCTTTTATTATTATATTTTCAGCCCCCATTTCATGAATCTTCATAGCTGCCTTTTCTGCATCGTCTAAATTATTAATCTTGAGACCTGTTAATACCTCTGCCTCATGATGGTTGGGTGTGATTATAAAGGAAAGCGGAAGTAATTTATTAATTAGGATAATTTGAGCTTGTTTTTGTAGAAGCGAATCTCCGCCCTTTGCCACCATCACTGGATCTACCACTAATTTTTCCATTTTATACTCCTTAGTTTTATTCACTACCACGGAAATAATTTCAGCATTCGAGAGCATTCCAGTCTTCCATGCATCAGCTCCGATATCACTCATTACTGAATCAATTTGCTGAGCAACAAATTCAGGACTGACTTCAAATATCCCTTGAACACCAAGAGTGTTTTGAGCTGTTAAAGCTGTAATAGCAGTCATCCCATATACTCCACGAGCAGCGAAGGCTTTTAGATCTGCTTGGATGCCTGCCCCACCTCCCGAATCTGATCCCGCGATTGTAAGTACTTTTTTAATAAAAATCTCCTCACTTTTACATTATTAATAATTTGAGAATTAACATTATTTACTCAAAATAATTGATGCAATTATTTTTTACTACTTTAAAAAAAAGTACAGTTTTGATATCAAATCAGTGTACAATTTAATAAGAATAAAGATAACGAAAATAAAAATTAGATTTTGAAGGTAATTATATAACAATTACGGAATCTAAGATAATGGAGAGACAATAGATCAATAAGGAGGCATGGAATAAGGGTAAAACTTTCAAACCCGCTCTGGTGGTTTTCTTCACTAAAAGAACCGTGTTTGCAATCCCAATTAATACAAATGAAATCAAAAATCCGTATAGTGCAACTTGTCCCAACTCAAAAATCAAGAACATTGAAGCGGATATAATATGGACTATAGAAAATCCTAGAATCCAATAGAGATTGCCATTTATACCATATAAAGTCGTTACGGTATTTAGATTTTTTGCTTTATCATTTTCTAAGTCGACGATATCATTCGCTCCAAGATGGAGTTGTGCCCATGGATAAAGGAATAGGATTAACCAGAGGATGGTAATATTTAATTGACCATAACAGAGATAGCCCGCAACTAGGAAAAATGTTAAATCGGTACGACCTAATAACTGCGCGATGGGATATTTTTGATCACGTTTTTTGATTTGGTAAAATATTTCCATACCATATCCGTAGACCATAAACCCATAAATATATAGCGAGTTTGGAAATGGAAGAGTTGCAATTAAGGCAGCACTTAGAAATACAAATACGAGGAAGATAGCCATAGCTTCTTTATAAGAAACTTTCCCGGAGGGAATGGGTCGTTCTTTAAAAGGTCTCCAGTAAGGGGTAAGATTTTCTTGATCCACATCTAATTTGTCCAAATTTCTGTCCACGATATCATTTAAAACCATTCCTGCTTCAAAACCAAATAACCCAATCAGAGCCACTCTGAATAGAAGATTCCAAGAGAAAAAACTCGCATCTCTGAAAGCAAGCATTAATCCTGTACAGAAAAGAACTGGCCATACGAAGGCAAAATGTAGTCTTGTTAAATCAATATAAGCCTTCAATTTTTCACGTATATTCACTTTATTATCTCGCTCTTTTTTAATAATATTTTGTTCTAGCATATTCTTTATACACTAATGTTTAATTAACGATTTTTAAATAATTATGTGACTAATTAAATATAACAAAAATGAAGTCCAGTTGTTGTCTTCGTTGTAATAGTGAATAAGTATTCGAAAAAAACTAGGTGGGTATTTATCACCCATCTGAAATTAGCAAAATAAGGTAATTCGTTTAACCCTTTAAGAAGAACTTCACGGCCGATAAATAATCCTCCATATTTTCACGACGGATATTATGCCCTGCGTTATCAATTTTAATCCATTTAACATTGTTATTTAGTTCCAATACCTTTTTAGCAAGCTCATCTTCCATTATTCCTTCTTCTGAAGTAATAAGGAGAGTTGGACATTCGATCTGTTCTACAATTTTTTCCCAATTATAGGACTTGATTAAGGAACTTATTAATTTTTTAGGATTTTGATTTTTAAATTGCACTTTTGATTCGGCCCACGGTTCTAATTCCTCTTCAGACCATTTCGGGTTCTGCTTTTTTCCTCGCTTGAAAATTTTTTGACTATCTCCTCTAAGAAGTAGTTTAAGGAAAATACGCATTAGAAATTTATAGAATACCTTTTTAATCCAAGACATTTCCCCCACCACAAATCCGGGATCTTCCAATACTAACTTTTGTACTGAATTAGGATATTTTTGAGCTACTTTTGCCGCAATATTGCCCCCCATAGAATGCCCAATGAGAATAGCCCTATTTAATCCAAGGAATTCTATTATTTTTTTTATATCCTCTGCCATCGCCTCGTAGGTCCAATCCTCATCTAATGTATCCGTTAGCCCATGACCCCGAAGATCAGGCATAATTACACGGTAATCCTCATTAAATTTTTCTGCAATGGGGGAGAAACATAGTCCATTATCCATTGCACCATGTAAAAAAATAATTGGTTGCTTATTGTTATTGCTTTTATGTAAATGAATCTTGATACCTTCTATTTTGATATCTTGCGTTTCCCAATTCATTTTTTTAAATAAATTTCTTATTAGTTCTACATTTTGTTAAGTTATCTTCTTCTTTAAATCTGTCTAGATTATCATAAATCGTATATATAATAAAAATATGCTATTAAACAAGGAAATATTATTAACTACAAAATTAATTAATATACAATATAATTAACCTGTTCTAAATTAGGATTAACTATGTCGATTAAGGATAAAAAATATATTTTAGCGATAGATCACGGTACAGGTGGTCCTAAATGTGCGATTGTCTCTACTCACGGAGATGTTATCAATTGGGCTTTTGAACCCGTTGACCTTATCACAGGTAAAGGAGGGTTAGCCGAGCAAAAACCGAACGAATGGTGGAATGCTATGAAAAAGGCATCCCAGAAAGTTTTAGAGGATTGTGAGATACCAGTCGAAGAAATCGTCGGTGTGTGTAATTCGAGTCAATGGAGTGGTACAGTTGCTATTGATAGAGACGGTAATCCCTTGATGAATTCAATTATTTGGATGGATACTAGAGCAGCTAAATATGCGAAGGAATTCCATAAAGGATTATTACAAGTCGATGGATATAATCTGTTTAAAATGCTCACTTGGATTAAAAGAACAGCGGGAGGTCCTTCTCTAAGTGGGAAAGACCCTATTTCTAATATTACTTGGATACAGAATGAAGAACCTAATATCTATAATAAGACTTATAAATTCTTAGAACCCCAAGATTATATTAATTATAAGCTTACAGGTAAAATCGCTTCTTCATTTGCCACTATTCAAATGCATTGGGTCACTGATATTAGAGATATAAATAATATTTCCTATTCTGATAAGCTTATTAAGAAACTGAAGATTGATAAAGAAAAACTCCCTCAAGAGTTAAAATGGTCGACCGATGTATTAGGGCCCTTGGACCCGCAAGTTGCAGATGAATTAGGGCTTGAAAAAGATACAAAAGTGGTTATGGGCGCTCCAGATCTTCATTCAGCAGATATTGGTTCTGGAGCAATAAAGAATTATGATGGACATATCTATATCGGAACTTCTGATTGGATTGGTTGTCATGTGCCGTATAAAAAAACAGATATATTCCATAATATGGCGAGCGTTCCTTCTGCGATTCCAGGAAAATATATGATTATCAATGAGCAAGAAATTGCTGGCGGGGCATTAACTTATTTGAGAGACAACATTTTGTATCATAAGGATGAGTTGTTACAAGAAGAAGCTGTGCCTGATATTTATAAAATATTTGATAAAATCGTAGCTGAGACCCCTCCAGGTTCAAATGGACTTATTTTTACCCCTTGGTTGGTGGGAGAGAGAGCACCGATAGATGACCATTCTATTCGAGGCGGGTTGTATAATCTTTCGCTGGAAATGAATCGAGAACACATCATTCGCGCGATCTTTGAGGGTGTTGCATTTAACATTAAATGGCTTTTGATGTATGTAGAAAAGTTTATTGAAAAATGGGTTAAGAAAGAGGAGCCGCAGAGAATTCAAAACGGCAAAATAATGCCCCAATTAAACATTATCGGTGGTGGTGGTCAGTCAGATGTATGGTGTCAGATATTTGCGGATATTCTTGATAGGAAAATACGGCAAGTTAAGAACCCAATCCAAGCAAATGCCCGAGGCGCAGCCTTTATTGCCGCTGTAGGGCTGGGATATACAAAATGGGAGCACATCCCAAAACATATAGAATTTTCGAAGATCTTTACTCCAAATCCCGATAATCGTACGCTTTATGATAAACTTTTTAAGGAATATGTTAATATTTATGATGCTGTAGGAGACATCTACGAAAGAATCAATGAATAACTAACAATCTCTCACTTTCTTTTTCTTTTTTAATTATATCAATAATCTATTAACTAAATTATCGATATGAACATCAAATGAAATTAAATATAACGCATTATATTTTTGATAAAGATAAACTAGCGAAGCATCCACATAGCTTAATAAACCTTTAGGAGATATATATGTACAAAAAGTTTCTTAGATATTATTATGATCTATTTCCAATAAATAATTCGCCATATCAATATCTAAATTTAAATAAGATTTACGGAAAATAATATTTTGTATAAGCTAGCTTATGAACTTAAAATAGGATAGAGGAAAAAGGAATGTTTAAAAAAAGATATTAATTGCAAATCGTTTATTTCCTTGATGTTACAAAAGGGTCATTTGGAAAAAATTGGAGATAATCTTATTCTTAGAATCGCTGAAGAGAATGAAGAGGAGATTGATAGAATAATTAAGTTAAATATCCAAGTCCATGGAGAAGATCTAAAGAACTATATGTACCGTTTATTCAATGATCACCCCAATAGGAAAGATCATATATGGTTTTATATAGAAGATGAATTAAAAGATAAAATAGTCTCCTCTGGGTTGTTATTTCCAGAAATTTGGGACTTTGAAGGCATTAATATTCCAATCTGTGAAATGGGATTTGTTGCTACAGCTGAAGAGTATAGGGACCATGGTCTATTTTCAAAAATAAATCAATGCTACGAAAAAATTATGCAAGAAAGAGGTTATATACTCTCTGTAATTCGAGGAGTTCCTTTCTTTTATCGGAGATACGGCTATGAATTTGCTATACCTTTAGATTATGGATATAAGGTTTCATTTGATGAAATTCCCGAATCCGAGAACTACGATATAAGAATTAGAAGAGCTTTGGAAGCTGATATCGAAAACTTGGAAAATCTGTATAATCAATGGGCTGAAAAATATAGCATCACGCAAAAATTTAATTCTAAGCCTTTTATCTATAAATATTTAAATGATAAATATACAGAATTTCAATTTCGAACTTATGTTTTGGAAGAAAAGAAGGAGGTCCAAGCTTTTTTTTGTGTGGGAGAATATTTCGGCACGGAAAATGTAATTATGCTAACGAGCGCATTAAGCTGTCGACAGATACTTCGAATGTTAGATTTTTGGAAAAATGAATGCAAAAAACAGAATAATCTCAGAGAAAATTCAATTCTAATTCTCAATCCTCCAAATTCAGAGCTTAGTTCATTTCTATTATCATTGGGTGCCACGATAGAGAATAAGTGGGGTTGGCAAATTAAAATCCCCAATCTCAAGAAATTTTTTGATGCGATTAGACCCTTGATGGAGAGAAGAATCAAGAATTCAATCTTTCGGGATATGAATAAAATAATAAAAATAAGTACTTATCGCGAAAATCTCCATATTTGTTTTAGGAACGGAGAAATCAAGCAAATTGAATTGAGAAAAGGATTTCCCGAGGAGCCTGATTACGATTTGAAGGTTCCCAATTCACATTTAACCCAAATTATCCTCGGTTCAAAAACTATTCAAGAAATCAAATCAATAATCACAGACACGATATACAAGGAAGATTGGTTGGTATTTATGGAGAAATTATTCCCAAAGCATGATTCCTATTGCTATTCATATCTTTAAAAATGGAAAGAAATAAAAAAATGTAATATAGATTTGAATATTTATAATTTTAGCTGTTCTAACCGAAGTCTTGTTTGTTCTTTCTTTTCAGGAGTTATATCATACAACAGATAAAAGATAATGATCCCTATAAGCATTATAATCATTGGAACGATCGCCATTTGTATTTTCAATCCTAATTTTGGTAGTGGATCTATAGGAGCAGGCGCTTCTGGGTCAAAAAACGTAAGCATATGGATCACGGCAAAAGTGAGTGCTTGAATTATAAGCGCAATCCGAGCGAAAAACACGCGCACACCCATATATAATCCTTCTTGCCGAATTTCATTTTTCGCTACCGCTTCATCAATCACATCCGCCAGAATTGGGTTTGACATAAGCCAAAATCCTATAAGTCCCACACCAAGAATAGCACCAAATAAGATGCTCAATTCAAGTGTCTCGATAAAGAAAAACGGAATGCTTAAGAAAGACGTAGCAATACCCGTCACCACATATACATTCTTTTTTCCTTTTTTCAAGGCTACTTTAGACCAAATCGGAACCGATGCTAAACCCGCAACTATGTACCCCAACATAATAAGAGTTTCATAATCATCTGACAATCCTAATACAAATTCAACTAAATATGGAATAGAACCTAAAAGGAGCAAAATTGTTGCTTGATAGCATGTAAATAGCAGAAGATAAGCTAAGAAACTCCGTTGAGTAATACAAATTTTTAATGTTTCGAAGAAGCTCCTGTCTTGAAGACGACCAGCGTTTTTCAAATGTCCTTCCTTCATCTCTTCGCTTTCGCGTATTCCATAAAGCTGAAGAAGCACAATCACGATCGCCACGATTGCCATTACTAAAGCCATCACGATAAAGGAACTCTGAATATCGTCGTCGAACAGTAAAGGTGAAAGTGTTGACCCTACGATTTGGCCCAATATTCCCATAGTCACTTCAAACCCAGACAATCTTAATCTTTGTTTGTCCGTTCTAAATTTCTCTGGAATTAAGCCATTGTAGTTAGTATCAAACATAGAGAAAAAAGTATCGAAAAGGCACACAGATACGAGGAACCATATAAATACGATAACCGTATTTGCGATACTTTCTTGAGGGTTTATATCTGGAACTGCGAATATGAATACAAAGGAAATAGCCAATCCAATTACTCCAACTACAATCCAAGGCGCGCGCTTCCCATATTTTTTCCAGAAAGATTTTGGTTTATCCGCGAAATTACCCACGATGGGATCATTTACCATATTATATCCCGCGTAGATTATATATACCAGAAGATATACTGTCGGTTGAAGACCAACAACTGTCTCATAGAAATGTAGTACGCGTACACTAAATAGATAGACAAACAGCTCGATAATGAAATCGCCAAGAGCAAATGAAAGAAAGACTAATAAGGGTAATTTGACTTTATCTGCTGTAGATGTCTCTTTGACAGAGTTTTTTTCCGTAGAACTCATTTTATTCTCACAATAAGTAAATTATATACTATTTTAATACAACTTAGAGAAAATATTATATTAACTTTTCTACTGAGAACTTAAAAATTCTAAATGAGGTATAAACCTATATTAAGCATAAAATAGAAATAAAGTGAAAAAAATTTATAAAGAAAATATTGAATTAACCTCTAATATCGCGCCCTTTCTCGATTCTGCTAAGATCTTTCTCTTGTAGTGCTCTACGTTGGACTTTTCCGGTCATGCTTACAGGAAGACTCTTTACAAACTCAATATACGATGGAGTTTTCCATTTAGCCATATTTTCATAGCACCATTCCTTCAGTTGCTCCGATGTGATGTCCTTATCGGCTTTATAATCCTTTTTGAGTGTCACCCACGCTTTTGCAACTTCCCCTCGGTGTTCATCTGGCAGGCCCGCGACAGCCACTTCATCGACCATCGGATGGTGTGCCATCAGCTCTTCTACTTCTTTTGGAAAGACAGAATGTCCTGATACCTTGATTAAGGATTTCTTGCGATCTCGGATTTCACACCAGCCGTGTTCGTCCATAAAGCCAATATCACCGGTCAATAACCAGCGACGTCCATCCCACATTTTCAAGTTGTCCTCTTGTTCCTTTTGCTCACCTTTATAGCCCAGCATAACTTGAGGGCCACAGACACAGATCTCTCCCGTATGTTCAACTCCAAAACCACCTCGTTCTTTTGTTCCATCGCAGATTGGTCCCGCATCAAAATCATTTGGATCGAAAATCGCCCAATCGGTACCTGGAAGTGGCAATCCAATTTTTCCCGTTTTAGTCGGTCCCCAGAAGGGTGCGACAGACACAACGGGCGAGGTTTCAGTTAATCCATATCCAACGCGAATTGGACAGAATATTTCTTCGAAGGGAACTCTCACATAATCATGCAATGGTCCCGCGCCTTGAGTGGCGTATTTCAATTTCTCATGGAAATCATAGCGTTTTTTGAATTTTTCCTCTCCCATTTCTTCTACGAAATCGGTTAATCTCTTGAAAAGCATCTCAACTCCGGTGTACATAATACCTTTCGGAGCATCAAGTTGTTTGATTGTTTTACATAAATCTTCCTCCTCAGGTGGTCGTGGGAACAGAAGCATGTTCATTCCTAGGGCAGTAGCGCCATTCATTACGCAGGTCATCCCAAAGCTGTGGAAGAACGGAATTGATCCAATAGTAATCATGCCAGGAGTTAATTGTACCCAGTCTTGCATTTGATAAAGATTCGCAATTAAATTTGCATGACTTAGCATCGCAGCTTTCGGTAGTCCTGTGGTTCCACCGGTCATTAAATAGACTGCGGGATCATTCCACGGATCTATATCCACTTCGATCTCCTTAGGTTCGGTATTTTCAAGAATATCCATTAATCGATGGACCTTATAGGTTTTCCCCTCATCAGGAATCTTATCTTGAAAATCTGGTACTTTATCTCGTAATAATTCAAACATTTTCTCGGGAACGTTTACGAAGTCGAGAAGGTTAGTTGGAATTAAGTGTTTAACTTTAGTTTTAGGTAAAGTAGATTTCACGAGTAAATAAAGCGCATCCATCAATACTAGCACTTTTGCATCAGTAATAGTTAATTCGTGGAGTAATTCCATCGGTTTATATTGTGGATTGACACCAGCCACAATCGCACCAATATATTGGGTCCCGATGTATGCTACAACGAAATTAATGGAGTTGGGTAAATCTATTGCGACCGTATCCCCTTTTCTCACACCTAAATCATATAAATATGTACCGAATCGTTTTGCATATTCGATTAATTTACGATAGGTTATTTTCTCAATATGCGGCCCAAAGACCGCCATACAGATATCTTCGTCCCAGAGATCGTTATCGTTCGCATTTCGGATAAACCCGTCGAACATCGGCTCTATCTTAACACGATCGACATCATAAAGCTGTTTTGGAACTCCCTCTGGCCAATATCCTCCAGTAAACCATACTTTATTATCGTCAACTTCAAAATCTTTTAAACTTGGCATATATTTCACGTTTTTTTAACAGTTATGTATTAGATATTTTATGTTTCAAATTACAATTAATAATCTATTTTGATATTAAGATATTTAATGTTTTTTATTGAATTATTAGAAAAATTGAATTTATATACTTAACTACTTATATAGATCAGTTTAGATTCTAATCATTGTTCAAAACATTAGAAATAAGATGGGATTTAAAGATAAGTTAGTTGAAAAATTAAGAGCAGAGCTAACCGAAAAAGAATTAGAGCTGTTGCCTAGCGGATTTCAAACGTTAGGAGGGATTGTTATAATTAAATTGGATGAGCAATTATTAGAAAAGAAAAAACTCATTGCGAATGCATATCTTGACATCCTTCACTATATGCGTTCAGTGTATATAAATCGAGGGAAAATTGAAGGTCAATTTCGAGAACCTGAAAGAATTGAATATGTGGCCGGAGAGAAGGATCCCATGGTTGAACATAAAGAACATGGAGTTGTGTATCGATTCAATATTAAAAAAATAATGTTTAGTAAAGGAAATATTAACGAAAGAAAACATCTTGCATCTTTAGTGAAGGCTGGGGAGATTATTGTAGATATGTTTGCAGGAATTGGCTATTTTTCGCTCCCAATAGCTGTATTAGCGGATCCTGAAAAGATTCATAGTATCGAGTTAAATCCAACTGCCTATAAATATCTTGTTGAAAATATTAAATTAAACAAGGTTCAAGAATTGATTCATCCCATCCACGGAAATTGTAAAGAGGAGGTGTTAAGATTGAGTGAGGAGGGGATTAGAGCTGATAGGATCATTATGGGAGTTTTTCCAGCTCCAAAAGATTATATTGAGGAGGCATTAACTTTAGTAAAAAATTCTGGCACTATTATTCACTATGAAGGGATTGGCGATAGGGAAAAAGATTTGGTGCTCTACAATGAATTTGCTGAGAATGCTGAATGCCTGGGATTTATCACAGAATTGAAGGACAAACGTTTTGTAAAGAGCTACGGACCAAATTTATATCACACAGTATACGATATTTTTGCTAAAAAGGCAGAAAAATAAAAGAGAAGGTTATTGTATTTTTTTTAGATATAATAATAAAACTCAAAATTAAAGAGTATATATAATTAAGCTAGAGCAATAAAATATAATATAAGAAAAATGACGGCTAAAAGAGGTAAGATTGCTTTAGACTATTCGCATAAAAATAAATTAACTATGGAATCCAGCTCCTATTCGGATTTTGTACAGTTTTTATTTAATTCTGGTTTTAGACTCGGGAAAATCCAAGCTGGTTTCGATTCGATAGAAAAACTGGAAAATTATGACTTGATTATGTTAACAACCCCAAGGAGTGCAGAGTTCACCGAAGAGGAAATAAATAATGTCGAAGAATATGTAAAAGAAGGTGGTGGTCTTCTAATCGTCAGCTCTGCGGGAGGAGATTATAAAAACAGGACAAATTTAAGCCAACTAACTGAAAGGTTCAAGTTCTCCATTGTTCCGGATGAGGTCCGTGATTCAATGAAATATGCCAATCTCCAAAAGCGCCCAATTTTCTCGGATTTTAAACCTCATAGTATCACTAACGGCGTGAAAAAAGTTGTATTTTCCAGCGCTTGCTCATTAGATGTCCAAGAATATATTAAAAAAGACCAAAGCATCAATATCGATGTACTTATCAAAGCAGGACTAAACGCTTGGCATAAGATGTATGATGGAGAAGGATGGATTGAAGAAGATATTCCAAATAGTCCGCTTATGGTGGCAATAGAATATTATCAGGGAAGAGTAGTTGCATTTGGAGCATTATCTTTATTTTCATCACTGGGAAAAGAATACGGATTTTATGCTCATGATAATGATGTACTAATTGGAAATGCGATCACCTGGTTAATAGAAAAAGAATCTACCGAAGATAAAGTATTAACTCTTAATATCAATAGAGAATTATTTCAATGGTCTGAAAAAACTGTTAATGAAGAGCAATGGGGAAGTTTTTCCGATTTAGTAAATGTAGGACTTAAACATTTCAAGGATAATTATCGAGAGATCATGAATGAACTTCAAGCTCGACAATTAGAAAAGAAGAAAGCTTATGAAAAAGAAGAGAAGGAGAAGAAAAGAGCCGCTGAGGAAGAAATTCTAAATCTAATACCAAAACGGAAAAAAGAAGATCTCTTGGATATAATCAGTACTTTAGAGGAAATCTCGGGAGAAAAATTTGAATTATCGATAGATTTCGACGAGCTGGATTTAGAAGAGGAAGAATTAGAAGAAATTGAAAAATCTAAAGAAAAAAAGGAAGTAACTAATGAGGACAGTTCAAATAAAGAGGAAAACCCAGCAATAGAAACACAAAATCATAAAGGAAAATTCAAAGATGAACAATTGATTGAACAGTTTGAAAAACAAACGGGTAAACATGCCATCTGGCAAGGAAATATCACGAATCAATATAAAGAATGGATTAAAGAAAAATTTGGAATTGAAGAAGAGGATATCGAGAACTCTAACTAATTCTTATTTATCTTGATTTTTAAAATATTTTAATATAGGTATCGAGTAAATCGAAAAAAAGAAATTACATATTTCATTTACGTTTTTAAGAAAGTATAATGGACGATTTCATTTTTGTTTTGGGAAGTAATTGGAAACTTTCACTAGCAGAATTAGATATGGTTTTAAAAAGCAATGTCTATGCGGGAAAGATTAACGATTACTCCTCTAATATTGCGTCGGTCAAGTTTAATAAGTTACTTAAGCAAGAATATTATGTGGATCACCTTGAAAACCTTCAATATTACTTAGGAGGAACGCAAAAAGTTGCGCGAATTTTTGATTTTTTTAACATTTTTACTCTAAAGAGTGCCTTCCCTCTTAATATTGATAATTTTAATGAGGTAAAGCGAGCTAGGAAAAAAATCAAACAAATTCTAAAAAATAATTTAGAAAAGATATTTCGACAAATAGAAGACAGAGATATTTTTTTTGCGGTCTCTATTTATCCTAACCTATTTGACGACAAGTATTATCGAGAAGTGTTAGTAAAGCATTTCTTACCATTTCTAAATAAAAACATTTCTAAAATACTGAAAGAAAAAGGAGCAAATAAGGCAATTTATTTTAAATATCCCGAAAAGAATATAACATCAGGAAATCTTAATCCCATTTTTCCTCATCATGTTATTAAATATGAACTCCTAAAAGAAAATAGAGCAGAGCTTATTTTTGCGATAACTGAGGAGGGATGTTATTTTGGTCGAACTTTTACGGCGGATGACCCCAATTTTAAGCGTAAGGTTGACGAAGAACGACCTCATAAAGATTTCAAAAGTTCTATTTCGCCAAAATTAGCTATTATGATGTTGAATTTTCTTAATATTTTTGATAATCGCCACCAAAAGAGAATCTTAGATCCCTTTGTTGGAAATGGAACTATTGCTCTTTTTGCTCTCATAGAAGATTTTAATATATATGGGTCTGATGTTGAGAAAGAAAAAGTGGAGCATACTAAAAAAAATATAAGATGGCTTCAGAAAGAGCTAGAAATCCCCCAAATTCCAAAAATATCAGAAAGATTCCGAACAATTAATATTAAACACTTGTCTAATCAGTTTGAGCACGAATTTTTTGATGGAATCGTTTCTGAACCCGATTTAGGGCCTTTTTATACGGAAGAACCATATTCGATAGAAGTAATTGAATTATTTGAAACCAAACTCGAACCATTATATGATATCATCTTCAGGGAAGCATATAAACTTTTAAAACATGATTCAAGAATCTGTATAGTTGCCCCAAGTATTAGTTTGGTTGATGATACCAGCGATAAACGAATGGATATCCAAAAAATCGCGACGAGGCATAATTTTAGACCAATCCCTCTAATTTCTTCAAAAAGAATTACGAACAAATCAAACGAAATTCTTCAATTTAGAAAACAAAAACTATATTCAATTATGGATACAAAACCTGGACAAATTATAAAGCGTAAAATATTTGTCTTTCAAAAATCATAAAAAGTGAAATTTATGAACTATAAAGATTTTTTTGATAAGCTTGAAGATTCACTGGAAGGAAGTGCCCATTTAGATGAGTTGGCCAATGCTAACCATGATCCTTTTAGAATATTAATATCAACGATTATCTCAGCGCGAACTAGGGACCAGAACACAAGGAAAGTCACTAAACGTCTATTTACAAAATACAAGACTCCACAGGATATTGCTAATCTCTCAGAAGAGGAGTTACAAGATCTAATTTATGAGGCAGGGTTTTATAGAGCGAAAGCAAAACATATCAAAGAAACTTCACAGATAATTCATGAAAAATATGATGGAAAGGTCCCCAGAGATTTTGATAAGCTCATAGAGTTACCAGGAGTTGGAAGAAAGACGGCAAATTGTACCCTGGCTTATGCTTTTCAGATTCCGGCAATCTGCGTTGATACCCATGTCTATCGTATATCAAACCGATTAGGATGGACGAAGTCGAAAAATCCCAAACAAACCGAAAAAAAATTAAAACAGCTTATCCCAAAAGATCAATGGATTAGAATAAATCGTTTATTCGTAAAATTTGGACAGCAGATTTGTCTTCCAAATAATCCTAAACATGAAATCTGTCCCGTTGAAGATATTTGTCCAAAAAATTTTTCAATGGAACAAAAATAGATTTTTAATAATTTTTAGTAATAAACTACTTTTGGATGAGTATATTTGCGAAATATATATCCTAAGCTAATTCCACCGAGTAAACCAAATATATGAGCCCACGCATTTATACCTGGGGCAAATGAAGCCGTTAAAAAAAACATTACATACATTAATGCTAAAATTAATAAGGACGGATTTTCCAACGCTATAATAATAAATGCCGAACCTAATAACCCGAAAATTGCTCCTGAAGCACCAAGGCTGATACTATAAGGCGGTAAGATCAATAATGAAAAGAAACTTCCTAATAACCCCGATACAAAGTATATGACTAAAAATTCTATTTTTGAGAAATTATTTTCCACCAAAGCACCGAAAAGAACAAGACCGAACATATTAGAAAACAAGTGTAATGGGTCCGAATGAAGAAACATTGATGTAAATAAACGCCAAATCTGGTAATCGTAAATAATTTCGTGATTTATCTGGACGAATAAGAGAAGATAATCTTTTGCCACCGGAGATAAAAAGATGATATAGCAAATCACGTTTATAAGTATCAAAGTCAAGGTGAGCTTGGCATTCTTAAGATCATCCGCATCCAAAATTATCATACCTAGTCTAATCTTTGCTTTCTTTAAATTTATTTTATTTATAGGAACTAAGTAAAAACTTTTAATAATCCGAATTACCATTTAAAATGTATAGAGAGGTTTGAGAAAATGCACGAAGACTACAATCAAAAGAAAAAAAAACTCGTGGAATCGCTAACAAGCAACAATCTATTAAAAGACAAGCGCCTTTATAAGGCATTTTTAGAAATTCCTTTAGAAGAGTTTATTCCACGAAATTATCAGGATCCTTTAAAGATCTATCAAGATATTCCCAATTTATTCTATTATCATGATCCGAATAACTACAGAACTATTTCAGCCCCTCATATGATTACAATAATGCTTCAAGGATTAGCATTAGAAAAAGATGATGATTTATTGATTTTGGGGGCAAAATCGGGATATATCGCGGCCTTAGCACACGAATTAGCACCCCAAGGAGAGATAATTATTTTAGAAGCGAATTCAGAAATTGCGAATCTTACTGAAGAAAATTTGCAAAAATTAGATTTGGATCATAATATTACGGTAATTGTAAAAAATCCATTAGAAGGCATGCCAGATTTAACTCCTTGGCAAAAGATTTTGGTGACGGGAGCAATCAAACAGAGTAGGATTACTCCCTTATTAAGACAACTGGATAAAAACGAGGGAGTACTTTATGCCCCAATAGGAGAAGGTTTAGTGCAAACATATACACAAATACTTAGAGTTGATAATAATTTCTATGGGAAAAAGCAACTCCAAGTACGCTTTACCCCTCTAATGACTCAAGTAGAACTAGATGAACTTGAACTCATTACAGATTTAGACGAATATGAAGAAGTAGAAGTAGAAATCAATCCAAAAAAAGTGGACAAAACCCTAGAAAAAATCAACATAAAATATGAGACGAATGTTTTCGATGAGATAAGTTTCGGAGAAAAAGGGGAGGTAAAACCAGTTGGTATTAAAGAACGAGATGAGGCAATTGACTTTCTAAAGGACTTGGATGAATGTGCCAGTAAATTCAAGCGAGAAGATAATGTGAATAGTTGTTTTGAAAATGTCGAGAAAATGGACGCTGTTATTGAAAGTTTAAAAACTTTTAAAAAAGATATGGGATTGAAGGTGAAAAAGATTCAAAATATCCTCAATCAAATTAGGAGTTATAACATCGTGAGAAAGCAATTTGAATCCCGATCAGTTGACGATACGGAAATAATTGATAAACAAGCGGAAATAATTAACAAACAGATGGCACAGGTAAATGAGTTAGAAGATATAATCGATGCGGAAATAGAGAGATTAAAAAAAATGGAATAAGTTCCTTTTTTTTACTATAAAAAAATTTTAAAAACAAATTTATTTAGATTATATTCAGAATAGATTATTCACTTTATTTTTTTAAGATATTCGATTATTGCTTTCATAAATGCGGGTAAATCTTCTGGAGATCTTGACGTGATTAGATTATCGTCTATAACCACCGCCTCATCTTTAAATAATACTCCCGCATTAATCATATCGTCTTTTATCGCGAAATAACTAGTTGCTGCTTTTCCCTCAAGAATACGAGCGGAGATTAACACCCATCCCGCATGACATATCGCAGCAATTAATTTCTTACTCTCATTAATAGATTTAACAAAATTTAATACACTATCATAGCGACGAAGATGATCAGGGTTGCTTGCGCCGCCCGGTAATACTAATCCTATATAATCATTCGGGTTTGCATCATCCATGGCCAAATCGGGTTTTATTGGATATCCGTGCTTACCCTTTATAATATCTTCTGAAAGTCCGATCAGATCCACTTCATATCCCGCTTCTATTAATCGAATACGTGGATAATGAAGTTCTAAATCCTCATATCCATTCGTAGCAATCATAGCGACTTTTTTCACCACTACAATACCACCTTTATTGATAATTTTTTAGTTTAATTCCTTTATATTCCCTTTAAATTACTTTTAATTTTAGAGTTTGGATTATAAATTATTTATTTGAAAATTTTATTTCTCCCTAAAAATCCAATAGAACTATTAAACTAGCAATAAATTGTTCTCAAAAATTATTTAATTTTTAGAATATTTTAAAAATTAAAGAAGCGTGAAGTGGTTACTATGCCGAAACTGATACCTTTTCGGAATTTCCATTACAAAGAAGGAAAAAAGAACTCAGAAAGACTACAAGAGCTTGTTGCCCCTCCGTATGATGTGATCTCTAAAAAGGAAGAGAAAGAGCTTAAGCAAAAAGACCATAACAATATTTGTCATATCATTCTTCCTGATTCATATGAAAAGGCGGGTAACAAACTTAATAAAATGATTCAAGACGAGATTTTGGTCTGTGGGGAAGACAGATGTATCTGTATCTATGGGATTGAATACACAAAGCCCGGATCCGAAAAGATAATTAGTCGATATGGATTTGTCGGATTATTAAGATTAGTGGAGATTTTTCCTGCTCATGATGGTGTTATTCCGCATGAGATGACTTTTAAAAAATACACCCGGGATAGATTGAATTTGATAAGAGAAACTGATGCTAACTTTTCTCCAATATTTACGATTTATAACGGAAATGGCTCCGCAGATAAAATCATTCAAAAATATATCCAACACAAGCCTAATCTAGTGACTGTCGACAGAGATGGATTTACTCATAAAATATGGGATGTATGGAAACCAGAAGATATTGAAGAAATACAAAAAATCGTAAAGAACAATTCGATCATAATCGCAGATGGACACCACCGCTATATTACTAGCCTCCGACATAGCCGACATGGGGGATGCAAATATATCATGAGCCTTTTTATTGATTTTAATGATCCGGGACTAATAATTTATACAAGCCATCGTCGGGTTCATAATATAAAAGTTAAAAATACAGAGCAACTTCAAGAAAAGCTTGCTAAATATTTTGATATTAGTTTGGTGGAATCAACGTCTAAACTAAAAGAACTATTGGAATTGCATAAAGATCAAAATGTTTTTGGATGTTTTTATCAAAATGTTAATATCTTTATTAAACTTAAAGATGATGTGAAACCTGAACAAATTATATCTGGTCAACATTCAAAAGAATGGAAGAACTTAGATTTGCCTATTCTTCATAATATTTTATTTGAAAAATGCCTAAAAATTTCACAAGATGACGTCGACTTTATAAAGGATATGGACCAAGGAATTGAACAAGTTCAACAAGGAAAGATAGATGCGCTCTTCATTGTAAACCCTACCACACTGGATCAAGTCCACAGAATCACAAAGTTAGGAGAGATTATGCCTCAAAAAAGTACCTATTTTTACCCAAAACCATTAAGTGGGCTGATTGTCCATAAGCATACGGATCAAATAGAATAGAGGTATTATGCAACTATAAATAAGTTAAAAAAATAGAAGAAATAAATTAAAAAATACTATTTAGCGTATTTTTCTTGAAAATCTTTCAGCTGTGTTATAATCTCATCGCGCTCTGAACCTACAATCATCTTACCTGCTTTTGCCTTCAGATCTCGTGCAAATCTCATAAATTGATGTAAAGCGGGGCCTGGTGGAAAGTCATCTCGTGCATCTTCAATAATATCGCCTAAATCTTTACAACTTAACCCGCGATCAATTTTTTTGTATATCTCCATGAAGAAGTCATGATATTGACCTTTTTTATGGAGCCCAACTTCGGATACCTTAGTCTCTAAAGGTTGAGGGCCGCCTTCTTCCGAACTACCCGCGCCAGCCCCTCTTCCTTTTACAACGACTTGGGGTTCTGTCCGAGGATAATCGCCCGTACCCGCGCATGTATATCTTATAGAGACTGCTTCTTGAGCAGAAATCTCCCTTATTCTTATTATTAGCTCTGAATCTCCTCCTTGCTGGATTACTTCGTAGTCTAAATCTTTCGGAGTGAAATCGGTTAAGGAGAAACCCTCGGGAATTTGATCTCTTACTACGATATTCTCCAATTCCACGTTTCCTTTATTTTGTATACGTACGCTAATATCAAATTCTCCTTCATTGATTCCAGGTCTTATACTTTTTAATGTTTTTAATTTTCTTTTGACATATTTGATCTTTATTTCAGGTTCTGTTGCTGGTGACTTAATGTAATGATCTCCCTTTTTAGCACTGTTTATTTTGACTTCTATCGGCGTGGGATACTTTACTTCTGGTTTTGGATTTTTTGCACGCATCGGATATGTATATTTAAGTATATTGCTAGGGACAAAATGATTTGCTAAATCCTTTAATTTGATTGAAATTTGATGTGCCGAGTCTGGATCTTGGTCATCTGGGGTGATATCAAGGCTTTCAATGAACTCTTCTCTTTCATGGATTTCAATTTCGCCATCCGCACCCTCCAATAGTAATTTAAGGTTCTTTTCTAGAGGGGGTATAAAATCTTCTGGTATGGAATCGCTTATTATTATAGCATCTATAGGTGAGGTACCTGAATTGGTGATTGTATTTTCAATTTGCATATCTGTGTTTGCATATGCATCAACTTCTGGGGGAAGTATCGCCTTTTCAATTTCTGCTCGTAATACTGGATAAAAGGTTGCTTCTTTGTTAATTTCTCCAATAATTCTTGTGACCACTTCAAATAGAGTTGTGAATTCCACAGAGGATTCCAATTGAGGGACATTTTCTGATTCTACTTGAAAATCAAAATCCCAAGAATCATCTGGTTCTAATTTTGTGTCTGGAGTTTCTGAAACAATAGTCTCAGCCCCCGTTGCAATATTATGGGAAACATCCACCTCTTCAAGTCTTACTTTGAATTCTGATTCGTTAATAAATTCCACATTACAATCCCATGTTCCGGGAGAGGCTCCCTCATCTGTACTTACCCCACTAAGAGAATCCGTTAAGCCTCGGACTTCTGGATCCATCATTGCTATTTTCGCGTCATTTGCTAGATAAGTAATTTTCGTAGCACCTAAAGACTGCATTTCGCTATTATTAATCATAGAATCAAACATTATCTCAATAGTAGCCGTTTCTTTGGCAGGAATTGAGTCTATTGCCCAATTTAATACTTTTTTCCCTCCCTCATCGATTATTTCCGCATTTCCATAATTTGGTGTAGGAATTTCCAGGTTCTGTAAGGATGGAAGCATTATCCGAGATACATTTACCTCTACTATGGGGACATCTAATGTATTCGTGAGATTTATAATTAGTTTGCACGGATTACTCTGGTTATAAATAAAAGTATTATTGACGATATTTGAAATGTTGCGATTAGTATCAAAAATCTCTTCCAATGCGAGGATGGGCTTATCCATTTCTTTCAATTGATAATCTTTTTTAAACTCTTGATCGGGATTTAATTGTCCCACTTCAATAACTTTCTCAAGATCGATATTCACTGTCTCGCTCAAGTTAAGCTCCAAATTCCATAATCGAGAACGAGTAGAAGGATTTTTAACCATCAAAGTCCCAGTACCAGAGATCTCCTTGATGTTTTGATTGTCATCTAAAAGGGTGTTTTCTTTATCTGTTATGTCTATCAAAATTAGCATTTTCGAACGTACCTTTGTAGTTTTTTTTATAAGATGTTTATAATGTAATTAATAAAAAAATAAAGTGTGTAAATTTAAAATTTTGGTAAAAATCAAATATAAAGCATTAGTATTCTTTATTTTTAATACAGAATGAGATAGGATTGAGTATTTTTTATTACACAAAATATTTACAAATTGAACTTTTTCCATACAAAAGCCAAATATTGAAGTAAATCTTATAAAATAGTAATGATTAAAGAAAAATTCTTAGAGATAGTTGAAGAATATAATAGACTCATGAAAAGTTCCATAAGCGGACCAGATTGTACAAATCCTTCTTTATGTAAAGGAAATTGCTGTGGAATACAAATTGATGTCCCTAAGATATTAGCCGAAGAATACATTAAACGTGGATATGCTACTCGAGATGATTTTATTCGTTCCAATATTTTTTCATTTAAATTTCGATTTGATGATGAGAAAGCAAAATGTTGTTTATTTGATCCAGATATAAACGGATGTTCGATTCATCATTCGGGAATAAAACCACCTCAATGTTGGATATATCCCACTAAATTCAATAACAAAAGTAAAAACATTAGCTGTAAAATCACAGATGGATGGAAAATTACCAATTTTAAAAATACAAGAAGGGCGAAAGAATTACTAGAACGATATAATACCTACAGTGCAGAGGAGGCCAGAAAAGAGCACGATTTAATAAAGAAAAGAATTCAAAATTCACTTCACCTTTCTAAGAATTGCAACATTATAAAGGATTTACAAAATAATAAACCCTCAGAGCTGGGTGGGTTTCAAGATGGATGGGATCGAATATATCCTTTACCCGCTGAGGGAATTTCTCTGCAACTTAAGAAGTTTTGCCAAAATAAATCTAACCAATGTAAGTATATGCCTGAAAATTTTCTTGAGTGTCCATATATTTGCAAAGATATCGCAACTTCATTGATATCCTTTTTCAAAACTCATATATATCAGCTCATAGAGAAGAGAGGCATTGATCCGAATGGAATGTATCCCTTACATGCCCTTTTTGAATTTTTTAATAATTAATCATTTGAATAAAAGGAAAGAAAATTTTTTGTCGGTTGGAAAAAAGGACAAATTCCAAGAGTTATCATTAATAAAACCCAATATCTTCCTCGTATTACAAATCCTTAAGAAATATATAGATGATTATGTAAATAGTATTTATATAATACACGATAATAGCAAATTAAACTAAACATTTGTGAAAAATTTAATGTCTCTCATCGACAGAAATTTATATGAATTAACAAAGGTCGTTTTCTCACGAAGATATCATTTTATCGAAAAACCAGAAGAGCTAAAAGGAGAAAGTGGGAAAAAATGGGATTTCGATGCGATTATTGAAAATGAACATTCAGAAAAATTTGGGGTATTTATTAGGGATTGGAAAAGAGAGATATCAATTACCCAATTAAGACAATTACATAAAGCATGTACGGATATTCGAGAAATCGCTGGGGGTATAATGGTATGTAATATAACGACTGATTTCTCAAAAGATTATAGTGAACAGTTTGGAATTCAATTATTAAGCAGGGGACACTTAATTTCAAAACTTAGAAACCAGAATTTTAATTATTAATTAATTCTTCTTTTCCATTATTTCAATTATGGAAATTATTCAATCAAAATCTCCAAAGATTCTATGAGGATAAATATCTCATACAGAAATACCCAACATCTTTAATTAAATCCCTTATTTTTAAAAAGTTAATAAATTTTATATTCCAGTACAGCATTAAGTAGTTCATAAAAGTAAGAGTTATTAACAATGGAAAAAAACTTAGATTTCTTTTATAATGAAGAGTTTTGGTTTATCTCAGCATTCATAAATAGTAATAAATGTGATCGGGATGAGATAGCTGAACGTATCGAAAAGATAGTGAAAGAAAGAGTCTCAAAAATTTCGGAAAAAGATGCCTATCTTAAACAATTAGCAAACAATTTAGTTGATATGGCTCAAAATGTTTCTATTGTCTGCAATTGGGTTGATTATATCTCCATATTTCCTTATTATAAGGAAAATACCGATAAATTTTATGATGTTTTAGGCTATTTTGAATTTCAAATCGAATATTATAACGATAATCCAGAAAAAAAGAAAACGATTAAACCGATACTTATACAACAAATACCTCATATAATATTACGGGAGTTGAAAGATAAAGCACAATTTATGACCGAAGAGGTCCTAATTGATTTAGAAAGTCCAATTTATATCTTTGCAACATCCAATAAGACGGATCCACCAAAAATTAAATGGGACCAAGAAGCTATAGAAACCTATAAAAAAGATCTTTCTTATTGGACAGTGCTTTATTCCGGTCAGTGGGAAGATTATTCTCCCAGCTTATATGAAAATCGTATACAAAATAATTTGTCAAATCGACTCTCCGAGCTGCATTTTATAAATAGAAATAGTGGATTCGTGTATATGGCAGAAGATAATTATAAAAACTTTTTTGAGCCATATATGAAGCCATATGTTGTCACACCTGCCGCTCAAATTAGAACCATTATTTTTTGTCTGAGAGAAATAAATAGTTCTTTGGACATCTTATTTTTAAACACCTATTCCGAGGGTAGGATTGATACAGAAAAATTAGAAGAAAAGATCAATAATCTACGATTCTTAAGAGGAATCCTTCAGAATGCGCTGAGTATAATTTATAATGAATTAGATTATAACCGAAGGCAGCATTATACAAGCGTGCTAACCCATTTAATCGACAAATTTGAATTGGATAGCATAAAGGGGAGGATGAATCAAAAGTTTGATCTATTATACAATACCATGAACGAAATCCATCAAAAGCGAGTACAGGAGGATCAGGAAGAAACTGAAAAAGCTTTGAACATATTAAACTTCCTCTTAGGAGCCGGAATTCTCGCAGATTTAGTGGAGCTTGCAATGATTGCTTTGAGCCTAAATGCCGAGGATTTCCAAGCCATCTTCTTAAATAGTGTGGTAGCTATTATAATTAGTTCAATTCTAATAATGGCGGTCATATACTATACGTTTGTGAAATTTAAAGTGAAACGGGGAGCCATTAAATATACTGTGGACGCGGTTATATTAAATGAAGAGGAGGATAAAATTATTCTGGTAAAACGTCGTTTCCCTCCCTTTCAAAATCATTATGCCTTACCTGGAGGATATGTTCAGAAAAAAGAATCCCTTGAACATGCGGTAAAACGAGAAGTAAAAGAGGAAACAAATTTAGATGTCTCGATTATAAAGAAAATTGGATATTATGATGATCCTGACAGAGATCCGAGAGGAAAAGTGCATTCAACGGCTTTTTTATGCAAAATAAAAGATGGCGATTATCAACTCAAGGGAAAAACGGATGCATTATCAGCAGAATTTATCCCTACAGAAGAATTAGTGAAAATTCCGCTAGCATTTGACCATAGAGAAATCTTAAAAGATGCGGATCTAATTGAAAAAGATTCTATTTTTGATATTTTCTAAAATTCTATTTACTTTTTTGAAAGATAACTACCCTCAAATAAATAAGACTCATTCTTTTCTAAAAGAGAGGTACTCCTAAGAGTGTTAGAGTTATAAGTAACACAGCACCACAAATTAATGGATTGAGATAATTATCTTGAATCTTAACCTTACTGGTGATAAGATCAATAATGAAGAATGTGATCGAAAGAACTATGGCAACCAGTAAGATAACTTCAATAGACCAAACTGATAATCCAAACATACTGGCAAAGAAAACGCCAAAAATCGTACATAAGAATGTAAAAACAACACCCCCGATATAGCCCTCTATAGTTTTATCCGTATTTGGAGGGAAGTGGTGCTTATTTTTAGCCAGTAATCCTGACATAGATGCGCACGCATCGGCCACAGCAGCGATTAAAAGCACAATTAAAAAAATTGAAAAATCAAAAAATAGAAAAGGACCAAAGCCAAAAACCATAACACTTGTACTAGTAAATGTATCCAATTCCGCATCAGTCATTGCTTTTTGAAATAATTTTGCGGGAATTGGAGGCATATAACTAAAATCTAATAGTCGAATCAAATCACCCAAAATAAAAGTAAAGGCAAAATCTACTCCCAAAACTACAATTGTAAATCGAGCATAATCAAACCATCGAGTTCCTAATAGTGGAGAGAACAAAAAGTAAATTATTACGACAGTTCCCACTACTCCAAACGGAATAGTATGAAAACATTTTCTTTTCAGTTTGTTTCTTTTTGAGTATTCTTCTAAAAATCGTTCTTTGAAGACTTCATAATTGTTCCGAGTCTCTAATAAGCGGGGATTTTTGATCGTCCGTATCTTGGCAGAGAGAGCCCAAATGAGCATGAGAAAAATCATACCCACTATAAACAGATTTCCTAAGAGTATAAAATCAGCAGAAGCCGAAGGATAAAAAATTCCGGGATGAGCATTCCCAAAATGGGTGATAAAAAATGGATAATAAAATGCAAAAGCAAGCGTGAGAATACAATACATTATTTCATTAATCTTAAAGTATGTATTATTTTTCTCATTCCATGACCTAATTATATGATATATCATAAATGAGACAATAATAAAATCCAATAATGATACTAAAAATTTCAGAATTTTTTTTTCACCACTGTCTCAAAAATTTTAAGAACATTTAATATTAGATTAAAATTAAAGGTTGGTGTATAAGGAGGGAATAAAAAAAAATCTATATTAATGTGAAGCGCAGGCAATACATGGATCAAATGACCTGATAATTATCTGAGCTTTCTCTTTTATTAAATTTATATCCCCAGTTTTATTATATAGTTCCTTTGAGAAGTCCATGAGTATTTTATTTATAGAGGGAATATTGATTTCGGTCGCGATGAAGAGTTTGACTTTATCTACATTATCATTCTTATCCAAGTGATAATGATGGAGCAGAATACCTCGTGGAGCCTCAACTATACCAATTCCATCCTTTTTTTGAATATTTTTAGGGATCTCATAATCCTCTTGTTTTTTCAATATTGGATCGTTCATAATATCAAGTGCTCTTTCGACCTCATGAGCCATCTCTAAAAGTCTTAAAAAATTGGAAAATAATCCATTGTGGATCCAAGTGTTGTCGAACTTATTAATTCCGGATCTATACTTTTCTTGAACAAAATTCTTAGTATTATTATAACGTGCGATTGGTCCCACAATTACCCTCTCATCATTGCGAAAATTAATACCTCGCAATTCTGGATCCTTATCGAAATATGTCAAATAATTTTCGACAAAGAATTTAACTATTTTATTATCTCCATAATCCATTTTTAAATTCCCATCATATCTATCATAACTTTCGTTATTATTGAGACTCATATAAATTGGATTGTGAAGATCCAAGAAATTAGGAGGAGAAAATTTTGAAAATAATTTTATAAATCGATCTATAATATAATTAAGATTCTCTTCCGCCTTCTGTAAATATTTGGATGAAATTTTGATATTTTTTAAGGTCTTGCTATGGATAGTCGATCCCGGAATAGTTGTTACTAAATGAATAGATCTGCCACCAAATAATCTGTCAATATCATTCCCTATTTTAATCAACTCATAAAATTTTGTTGTCAAGTCAGCGTCAAATTGTATTAGTTCATTTGGTTGAGGTGGTTTAGTCTTATATCCAAATAAATATAATAAATCTGGGAAAGCTTGAAAGAAAAAATGCATTGAATGGGATTTGATGAGTTCACCAATCATTAGCAAGCGTCTTAATAAGATTGATTTCTCTGTTGGTCGTACCCCGAAAATAGATTCAATAGCCTTACAACTAGCAATAGATTGAGAAGCATGACACAAACCGCATATCCTCGATGCAATTCTCGGAATATCAAGTAGGTCTTTGTTCTTTAAAATACTTTCAAACCCTCTGTAAGCTGCCAAATCGAAATTAATCTCGGAAATGATATCATTTTGAAGGTAAATATCTATTTTTCCATGACCCTCAACTCTTTTACATAGCTCAACAACTTTTTGCATAATTTCACCTTATTTTTCTAATTGCGGTTTCGAAAACCGATAATAAATTCCTTTATATTTCTTAAATTTCTCAGATACTTCAAATAAACCTAAAAAATTCACAACATTTGATGTAAAATCTTTAGAAATCGGGCCCATACACCCTTCGCATGGAATTCCCTTTTCAATGCATTTTTGCTCGCATCCATCTCTCGTGATTGGCCCCAAACACAGAATTCCTCTATTTAAAAAACACGTTCTATCTTCTTTTTTTTCTAAAAACTCATATGGATTAGAATAGATAGTATCGATACTCTTTGGAGTTCTAAAAAGATTCATAGTCTCTCTTAACGGACAAGTTGCACATAAATTTTTCTCGGACAGTGTAATTTCTTTATTCTCTATTAATCTAATAAGTAGATTTCCTAGAAATTTCTCTGCCGGGGGACAACCAGGTATCATACCGTCGATTTCTATATAATTTGCTATAGGTTCCGCGTTCTTTTTGTTGGAAAGACTGAGAATCCCTCCAAATGCAGCACAAGAACCTAAGGCGTAGACCTTAACAGAATTGGTCCTAATTTTTTTGAGTAATTCTATATCATTTGGATTTGATACACACCCTTCTACTAAAGCGATGTCATGTTCTACAATTTCTTCACTATCAGTCATAAAGGGAAAATAAATAAGTTCTGTACGTTCTAAAAATTGTGGAAATACATCAAGAGCCATAAGGGATGCCACACACCCACTACAAGAAGTTAAGGTGGAAATAGAAAACTTAAGCTTACTCAATGAGAACCGCCTCATCTAATTTTTTATAAAATTCATTAATACTTGCGGCGAATTTATTCCCTTCCACCGCGTTCATATGTTTTAAAATTACGCGGTCGGAATACTTCTTTCCTAAATTTATTTCTAATAGATCTATTTTTTTTTCTACTTTTTGGATACCATCTATATATCTACACGCATCTTTTCTACAACCAACTACCATTACTCCATCAAATCCTAACTCAAATGCTTTAATAATGAAGCTTGCGTCTACTCTTCCAGTACATGGTACCTTAATTATAAATACATTGGGTTTATAAGGTATTCTTTTCAGCCCTGCATCATCTGCGGCTGCGTACCCACAAGAGTTACAGCAGAAGGCAACTATTTTAGGACCATTATCAAATTTAGATAGGGTTTCTAAAGTAGTGTTTATTTTCTCAGAGCTGTCGATATTCATTTCAATTGCGTCAGTCGGACATACACTTACGCAGACACCACATCCTTTACATTTAAATTTATCTATGCTAATTTTCGTATTTTCCAATATAAGAGCATTATATGGACAAGAGCTAACACAGAGCCCACACAAACCGCATTTATCTTCATCGACTTCTATTCCGCTAAATTCCGCCATAAGATAATCCTGAGAGAGAACAGATATCACTTTAAGGGCCACACTATTCGCTGTGTCAATTGTGGATTGATAGCTTAAGGGGCCAAAAATAGAACCCACACCATATATACCAGATGCTAAAGTCTCCTCACTCATAAATCCATAATCATTCAGAGTAAAATCCATAATTTTGCGTAATTTTTTCAAATCCTCGTTAGGAACTAGATTAACGTTAAGCACTATCAAATCTGAAGGAAATTCCACTGAATCTGCAATAATTACGTTTCCATCTCCTCTCGGTTCTATTTCGATCTCATTTGCATATAAAAATCGTCTATCAATTGACTTTAACATGGATTGTTGATCTTTTCGATATCGCTTCAGATTGCAAAATACATTTACCTCACACTCTGGATCTTTGAGTTTTATATCGTTTAGATATTTCAATGCAATAATATCACTAAATTCGTTTTCATACTCAGAAGGTCCTACATCTTGAATAATTGAGACGCTTTTCGGAGACGTCTTATCAGATAATCGCAATAATTTTCCCTCTGTTATCCCATCGGAAGAGAGAATTCTTTCAAACTCTGCAGAAGTAATAATATCATTCTGTGGATTATAATTATATTCTTTGAGATCATCAGTAAGATCAGCACCAATCGCGATTACTTTTGCTCCGACCTTAATGCGCATTTTCTCTGGCTTTTCTGTCAAATCGATGGCATTATTAACACACGCTCTCTCACAAATTCTACATTCTAAACATTTATTTATATGTTCTTGGTCGATTGTCGGTGCATAGGGATAAGAATGAATAAATGGTATATAAATAAGTTTTCGAGGAGATAATCCGAATTCGTATTGATTTGGTTTTTCTACACTACAAACCTCTAAACACTGCTTACATCCAGTACACTTTTCAGCATCAACGTATCGCGGTTGTTTAATTAATTCAATAGTGAAATTTCCCACCTCCCCTGATACATCAGTCACCTCTGTATTAGTAAGTATTTCAATATTCTTTTCACGGGAAAGCTCCGCGATCAATTCGGAAATGAAACATATAGAACAATCCCCCATATTATAAATTCTGTCCCAACGAGCAACTTTTCCTCCCAGTGTAGGAGATTTTTCAATCAAATACACCTTGATTCCCGACCGGGCTAAATTAAGAGCGGTCGTCATTCCACCAATCCCACCACCAATAACAGCACAACTCTTTTCAACTTCAACTCTTTTTACTTTAATACTTTTTTGTAGAGATACTCGCTTGACAGCTGCTTCTATTAATAATTTTGCTTTTTCTAATGTAAGTAGGGGATCGATTTGTGTGTTGTTTGATGGATGTACCCATGCACATTGTTCCCGAATATTGGCTATTTCTATATTAGATGATTCGATTACATCATGAAAGATTTTTTCAAAAAGAGGTTGGTGGGTTTTAGGTGAACATGCAGCTATTACAATTTTATTAATAAAATTCTCTTTGACCCAACGAGAAATCTGAGAATAATTTTTTTGTTGACATAAGTTCGCAAAGATCTTAACTGAAACTACATTTTTAATTTTACCTATATATGATTCTAAGGAATTAATATTGACAACATTTGAAATTTCAGTATTACAATTACAAATAATTACACCTACCCTATTAATATCAGAGCCTTTAGTATCAAAATATTCATCGATATCCTCTCCAGCCAAAATACGTTTATTTAGATTAAGGATTTTAAGAACGCGTTTTCCGTCTTCTGTTAAATAATATGATTTGCTATCCTTATCCACCAAGGAGCCCAATTTTTTTAGGTGAAAATTGAGCTGACCTGTAGTATCAAGACCCATTTTCTCCATTAAATCAGTATAACTTATATAACCCTCGTTTTCAAGAAGTTGGAGAATTTTCCTTCTAAAATCATGCGATAATATGGAATAGACGTCCGTTTTATCTCAACTCTTATTATAGATATTTTTTGACAAGAAAAATTGAAATAATATTTTCTTGACAAGTCAATTAATCAACATGATAAATATGTTTTGGAAAAATATAAACTTATGTGTGAGACTGATCATCTGATGTATGAGATTAGTCGCACAATGTTGTATTTCCAAAAGTCATGTATTGAAAAAAAAATAAAAATCTTTTTAGAAATACGATAATAATTAAATATAAAACTTTTGAACATTCGTATTTTTGCGAATTTAATGAGATCTTCATTACAACTTCATAAGGGTTATGTCATCTAAAGAGCATTTATTAACTAAATTTCTGGAATATTTTGGAGAGGAATCGAATGATGCTTTCTTCATTCAATCGGTCTTAGAAACGTTAAATTTTGATAATGATATTAAAGT